>CAVFYN010000054.1:0-3196 GCA_963626425.1 Bacteroidaceae bacterium | reverse complement strand
CCAGCGCTGGATATAAACGCGACTTCTCCGCAATCGGAAAGATTCCACGCCGCTTCGCGGCTCTGAATGACATTCTTTTTTGCCGCTGGAGCGCAATCGGTTCTCCGTAATTGGGCAGATCCTTCGACTCGCTGCGCTCGCTCAGGATGACACGTGTTGTCGGTTGCGCGCGCCGCGATCGGTCTTTCGGCGGGATGGGGTCATCCCGCCCTACGCGCGCCGCGATCGGCGCATCCTCCCCCATCCAACCACAACCCTCTTCCCCCAACCGCAACTTTATGCTATGATACTACCGAACACAAAAAAAGCGGCGCGGGCCGCGGAGGAGGAATTTTCTTGTTGCCTGAACTTTTTTCCGGCGGGGCGCCGGAGTTTGGCGGCGGGCATGGGGAGGTGCGCGCGCAGTGCAATCGCATGCGGGCGGTCGGGCTCGTGTCCGGCAGCGTGACGGACAACGTGCGCACGGACGTGTCCGGCGTGTCGGCGCGGTGCTATGACCGCGGGATGTACGGCTTTTCGTCCATGCCGGAGGTCAGCGAGGACGCGGCAAAGCGCGTGCTGAACGAGGCGCGCGAGAACGCGGCGTTTCTGGGCCAGCACGCCGGGATCGACGGGCGGACGCTCGCGAATGTGACGCGCGGGACGCTCGCGGCGCCGGAAATCGTCCCGGATCTGCCGCAGAAGGTCTACCTCGACTTTCTGCGCGCGCTCGACGACTACATCGTCCGCACGTACCCGGACCTGGACGGGCGCGAGGTGCGCCTGCGCTACCAGTGCTTTGAAAAGCGCCTGTGGACGAGCGATGCGTGGAGCGGCCACACCGTCCTGCCGCGCACGCACATCTACGTGACGCTCAAGAGCCAGACGCCGGCCGGGCAGGCCGTCGAGCTGTTCCAGCCGCTCGGCGGGTACGGCACGATGGAAGACCAGTTCACCACGCCGGAGGCGCTGTTCCCCGAGATCGACGCGCTGTATGAAAAGCTCATGAAAAAGCGCGAGGGCGTCTACGCCGAGGCCGGCGTCAAGACCGTCATCCTCGGCGCGGACATCTGCGGCATTCTGGCGCACGAGGCCGTCGGCCACACGGTCGAGGCCGACCTCGTCCGCGGCGGCTCTGTCGCGGGGCGCTGCCTTGGAAAGCAGGTCGCGTCCGAGAAGGTCACGCTTGTCGACTTCGCGCACACGGCGCTGGGCAAACCCGCGCCGCTGCCGGTGTACATCGACGACGAGGGCACCCCGGCGCGCGACGTCGTCATCATTGAAAACGGCATCCTGAAGCGCTACATGAACGACCGCGACAGCGCCGCGCGCTACGGCCAGGAGCCGCTCGGCAACGCCCGCGCGTGGGGCTTTTCGGACGAGCCGCTCATCCGCATGCGCAACACGGCCCTCCTGCCGGGGACGGACAAGCTGGAGGACATGATCGCCTCCGTCGACGACGGGTATTACCTGCTCGTCGCGAACAACGGCCAGGCCGACCTGACGGGCGAATTCATGTTCGGCGTCTGCCACGGCTACGAGATCAAAAACGGAAAGCTCGGCCGCGCCATTCTGGACACGACCATTTCGGGCGTCGCGTTCGAGATGCTCAAAACGGTCGACATGGTGTCCGACGACATGGGCTGGTCGAGCGCGGGCACGTGCGGCAAGAAGCAGCCGATGGCCGTCGGCATGGGCGGCCCGGCGCTGCGCTGCCGCGTGATGATCGGAGGTCGCTGAGATGGAGCAGTTAAGGATCGTTGCAAAAAATGCGCTGCGCGCGCTGGAAAACGCGGGCGCGACGCGCGCGGCCGTCACGGCCACGCAGGCAAAAACGACGGAATTCAACATGGCCGACGGCGAGTTCACGCTGCTTCGCACGCTGCACGACGACGCACTGGCTCTCACGGGCTTTGACGGCGGGAAAAAGGGCACGATCGGCTTAAACCGCTTCGACGACGCGAGCGTCGCCGAGGCCGCGGCCGACTGCATGGCCTCCGCCCGCACGGCCGAGGACGACCCGGCGTGGGAGATCGCGACCGAGGGCGCGGGCAGCTTCACCGGCGGCGCGCCGGAGGCCGACGTCGCACGCTTTTTCGAGCGCAGCCGCGAGCTGCTCGCGCAGATCGCCGAGCGGCACCCGTCCATTCTCGTCGAGCAGATGATCCTGGCGCACCGCGGCGTCAAGACCGTCTACGAAAACTCAAACGGCGTCCACTACGAGGACACGTCGGGCGAATACGAAATTTACATGAGCGTCTGCGCGCGCGACGGCGACGACTGCTCCGCCATGGCGGGCACGGGCGTCGTGACCGCGTCGCTCGATACCCCCTTCATCGAGCTCGGCACCGTCGAGCGCGACCTTCAGCTCGCCGAGCTTCAGGTGCGCACGGAGCCGTATTCCGGCAAGGGCATCCTGCCCGTCATCATCGCGCCGGACTGCCTCGAGGCGCTGCTCGGCAGCCTGCTCGGCAACTTCTGCGGCGACGACGCCATTTTGTCCGGCACGAGCGCGTGGAAGGACAAGCTGGGCCAGATCGTTGCCGACCCGCGCCTGACCGTCACGATCGCGGCGCAGGCGCCGGAGCTCGTCTCGGCCGAGCACTGGACGGGCGAGGGCTTCCCGGCGGAAAATTACGACGTCATCCGGGAGGGCAGGCTCGAGAGCTTCCTCATCTCGCAGTACGTCGCCAACCGCGCCGGGCTCACGCGCGCGAAAAACTCCGGCGGGTCGTTCGTCGTCGCGCCGGGCGACAAGTCGCTCGACGAGCTGATGGCGGACATCGGCACCGGCCTTTACGTCGGCCGCTTCTCCGGCGGCGCGCCGGCGTCAAACGGCGACTTCTCCGGCGTCGCGAAGAACAGCTTCCTCATCGAAAACGGCGCCCTCGGCCGCGCCGTGAGCGAGGTCATGATCTCCGGCAACCTCGCCGACGTGCTGAACAGCCTCCGCGGCATCAGCCGCGAGCGCGCCGAAAACGGCACATCCGCCCTCCCGTGGGTGGCAGCGGATGGCGTGACCGTTTCGGGTAAATAAGTTCAAACAAAAAGCAGAGGCCAGGCAGGGCCGGACAAGAAAACATAGAAAATGGCCCGTTGGGAGAATCCCAACGGGCCATTTCGCGCAGCGCCGCACGGAGATGGATTTTCGTTCCTGCGAAGCAATTTTTCCGCAGCACTACTTTGTGTAATGCAAGGGAAAATTGTGAACGCAGGG
>CAVFYN010000053.1:0-5247 GCA_963626425.1 Bacteroidaceae bacterium | reverse complement strand
CGATATCACCAGCAAACCGCCGGCTACGATCGAGTGGGAGTAATTCAGAGGTCTGAAAGCCCTTGAAATACAAGACTTTTGCGGATCCCGATGCGATCCCGATCGTCTTTTGAGGCGAATTTGGCGCAGCTATTTTCAGCAAATACAAAAAATGCTCTGACGAGGACGATCGTCAGAGCATTTTTTTGCGCGCGCGGCGGGTGATGACCGCGCCTCCGGCGTTGACCAGCAGGATCGTTGCGGCCCAGGAGAGGGGGAAGGCGCGGTAGAGGGTTGGGAGGGTGGGGTCGGCGCGGAAGGCGGTGCAGATCCAGGCGATGCGGAAGGCGCAGGTGCCGAGCATCGTGGCGGCGGCGGGCCAGAGCGCGTGGCCGCTGCCGCGCAGGACGCCGGCCGGGATCTCGTAGAGATTGCAGACCGGCTCGTAGAGCAGGATGCACACGATGCGGACGCAGGCACTTTCGATGACCGCCGCGTCCGGCGAAAACAGGGCGCAGAGCTGCGCGCGGAGCGCGGCGATGGTGAAGATCGGGACGGCGCTGCACACGGCGGACAGCAGCAGGGCGCGCCGGAGGATCGCGCGGCAGCGCGCGGTCTGCCTGGCCGCGTGGTTCTGGCCGGTGAACGTGGTCGCCGCCTGGCCGAACGCCGTGATGATGTAATAGGTGAAATACTCGAAATTCATCGCGATGGCGCTCCCGGCGATCGCCGCCGCGCCGAAGCGGTTGACCGACGCCTGCACGAAAATGTTCGCAAAGCAGAACACCGCGCCCTGCACGGCGGAGGGGACGCCCGTTTTCAGGATGCCGCCGGCGAGGCGGGCGGAAAACCGCGGCCCGCCGGCCGGACGGACGAGCAGCCCGCACGCGCGCAGGCGCCGCAGCACGAGCAGCGCCGAGAGCAGATTGGACGCGCCGGTGGCCAGCGCTACGCCGGCGACGTCCATGCGGAAGGCAAGGACGAAAAACAGGTTGAGCCCCACATTTGCCGCGCCGGAGAGCACGAGCGCGAAAAAGGGATAGCGGCTGTCGCCCTTCGCCCGCAAAACGGCGGCGCCGAAGTCGTAGACCAGCAAAAACGGATAGCCCAGCAGATAGATGCGCAGATAGCGCGCCGCGGAGCGGAAAATGCCCTCCGGCGTCCGGATCAGGCGCAGCAGCGGGGACACGAGCGCCTGCGCGCCCAGCGCGCCGCACAGGCCGATCAGGGCGCATAGCAGCAGGGCCGTCCGCACCGCCGCCGGGATCGGCTCCGGCTCATGTCGCCCGAGCTGCCGGGCGACGAGCACATTCGCGCCGAGGGCAAGGCCGGACGAGACCGTGACGATCAGCGCGATGATCTCCGCGTTCGTCCCGACGGCCGCGAGCGCGCCGGCGCTGCCGAACCGGCCGACGACGGCGGTGTCCGCCGCGCCAAACAGCTGCTGGACGATGCTGCTGAGCGCGATGGGCAGGGTAAAGCGCAGCAGCGGCCCGGTCAGCGGGCCGCGCAGCATATCCGGAATCGAGGCGGTTGTCCGCATCTGCATTCGCTTCCAATCATGGGGATTTCTCTTGCACGATCATACAGGCAATGCTAGAATATGAAAAGCGAATATTATCAATAGATCAAATCGGGAAATGGAATGATAAGCGCATGGAAAATCCGCTTCTGAAGTACCTCGCCTTTGTCAAAACGGTGGAAAAGGGCAGCTTCACCCGCGCCGCGCAGGCGCTGGATTACGCGCAGTCGTCCGTCAGCAAAATGGTGGCCGATCTGGAGCGGGAGTGGGGCATGACGCTGCTCGAGCGCAGCAAGAGCGGCGTCCGCCTGACCTCGGCCGGGGAGCAGGTGCTGCCGCTGCTGCGCCGGATCCTCAGCGACCACGACGAGCTCGAGGGCCAGATCCTCCGGATCAGCGGCGCGCAGACCGGCATCGTGCGCATCGGGACGTTCGCGAGCGCGGCGATCAACTGGCTGCCGAATCTCTTCGCGCGGCTCCAGCGGGACTATCCCGGCATCGAATATGAGCTGCTGCTGGGCGATTACGACGAGGTGGAGCGCTGGATCGACGAGGGCCGGGTGGACTGCGGCTTCCTGCGGCTGCCCACGCGGGCGAATTTTGACACGATCCTGCTCCGGCAGGACGAATACAAGGTCGTCCTCCCGGCCGGGCACGCGCTGGCCGGGCAGGAGACGATCGCGCCGGAGGACCTAAACGGCCTGCCGTTCCTCCTGCTCGAGCGCGGCGGCCGGACCGAGGTCTCCGACCTGCTCGCGCGCGACCATATCCGCCCGGACATCCGCTTTACGACGTGGGAGGACTACGCGATCATGGCCATGGTGGAAAAGGGGCTCGGCGTGAGCATTCTGCCGGACATGATCCTGCGGCGCATCCCCTACCGCATCGAGATCCGCCCGCTGCGCGCGCCGTATTACCGCCCGATCGGCCTGGCGACGAAAAGCGGCCGCCGCCTGGCGCCGGCCGTCCGGAAGTTCATCGAGTATCTGCCGTACCGCGAGAGCGCGGCGGACGCGCCCGGATAAAATAAGCGGCAGGGGACCCGGCGTCCCCTGCCGCTTGTTTGCTTTGAAAATCAATAGAGATGGTCGTCGTCCCAGTTGATCGCGGGGACGGAGTTAAGGAAGCTCAGGACGCCCTGGACGTCTTTTTTGACGGTCAGCGGGTTGATGGGCGGCAGGTCGGAGAACTTCAGCTCGTCGGTCATGAGCATTTTCTTCGCGCACATGACGAGCCAGCGGATGTCGTACTGGCCCTGATAGAGCGGCAGGACCTTGCGGTCGATGCCCGTCAGGCCGTAGGCGGCCATCATGGCCGTGCGGACGCTCGTCTCGACGGTGAACACCACGTCGCCGTCGAGCTCGACGTACTGGCCGACGAAGGCGTAGTTGCGGCTGCCCTCCGGGATGACGCGCGGGCGGTCGCCCTTGGAGTTGCGCGGCATGAACTGGCTGGTGATGTACGGCATCATGGTCAGGGAGACGTAGGTGTGCTTCATGAGCTCGTCGTACTCGTCCAGCAGGCCGAGGTGGTACAGGAACTCCTGCATGACCTCCTCGCCGGTGCATTCGGCCATGGGCTTTTTGACGTAGTCGCCGACGCGCTCGCCGTACAGGCCGTCGAACCAGAGGATGTCCTCGTCGTCGGCCTGGTTCGGGTAGTATTTGTCATAGAGCACGAACGAGATGTCCCACGAGGAGTCCATGATGGAGATGGCGCCCGTGACGCAGTCCTTCGGGTAGCCGTACTTCTCGCGGAATTTCGCGCAGAACTGCTTGTAGCCCTTGATGGTGACCATGGCGCTCATCCACTTCGTCTTTTCGACGTTCGTGCTGAACTTTTCCGGATGGCCGAACTTCGCGTCGCGTGCGGCGAGCTTCTGCCAGACGGAGAACATGCCCTTTTCCGTGCTCAGGTTCGTCGTGACGGCGTGGGTGTTGTCGCCGTGCGTAGAGTTCTGCGTCATGGACGCGAGCGTGGAGATGACCATGTCGGTCGGGCGGACGTCCACGGCGAAGTCCTCGCCGGCCGACTTGCCGACGATGCGGGTGACGACGGTGCAGGCGTCGTCCATCTCAAGGTCGGTGATCGTCGTGTCGTTGTGGAAATGGACGCCTCTGTCGCGCAGCCAGTGCAGGATGGGGTCGATGTAGGAGTCGAACTCGTTGTACTTCGTGTGCAGGATGCCGTCGAGCGTGTCCATGTTGGGCTGGAACTGGATGAAGCGGACCATGTAGCGCTTCATCTCGATCATGGAATGGTAGTCCTTGAAGGCGAGCATCGTGTGGAAGCACTGCCAGATCGGGTGCTTTTTGAATTCCTCATAGGTGCTGCCGAAGTATTCCTCGATCGTCAGGCCGTCCATCTGCTCCTCGGGCATGGCGATCATCTCCATGAGTTTTTTCGACAGCGCCGCGCTCATGCGGAAGTCGTGGATGCCGTCCCAGACCTTGCCCTGCTGGTGCAGGATGCGGGAGTGGGCGTAGACGCGGTCGGCCTTGTTGACGTCGACGGTCTCCTCGGTGATCGTGCGGCCGGGGGTGTAGAGCGACGGGATCTTATTGCCGAGGTACCAGAAGCACTCCATGTACGGCTCGAGCTCGCGCTCGCCGCGGCAGGTGTACTGGCCCTCGCCGATCTTCGCGCCGTCCATGGAGCCGCCCATGATGGGCAGCTGATCGTAAATCGTGACGTTCTCGCCCGGAACGTAGCAGTCGTCGATGAGGAAGACCGCGGTGGCAAGGCCGGCCACGCCGCCGCCGATGATGTGGGCCTTGCGGCGCTCGATGCCTTCGGGCCGATGTGCTCTGATGTTGTCAAACTGTTTCATATCGTTGTCCTCCTAAAAAGATTTGCCGGAGATAATTGACTCTCGGTTCGTTTATGACTATAATATGACCGAGATAAATCACAACGTACAAAAACACACGGACCGTAAAATAATTGACTACCGGTGCGATATAGTTTCCGAACGGAGGAGAAAAACATGGAGAAAAAGCTGGATCTGCGCGTGCAGCGGACGCGCAGTTCGCTCATGAACGCGCTCTATGAGCTCATGTGCCAGAAAAGCCTCGACGAGATCACGGTCACGGAGCTGTGCGACCGGGCCATGATCCGCAAGGCGACGTTTTACAAGCACTTCGGCGACAAGACGGAGCTTCTCGTCTACATGATCCAGGAGATGCAGCGCCTGTCGGAGGAGACGAACATCATCGGCTACGACCCGGCCATCCCGGCCAGCTATTACACGGGCGTGTTCCGCTATCTGATGGACTTTGTCGACAGCAACGAGCGCTTCATCGTCAGCGTGCTGAAAAGCAGCGCGGGCAGCGCCGTGCGGGGCATCCTGGAGGAGCAGATCCGCGTGAGCATCGACCGCCGCCTGCGCCAGGAAGAGCCCGGCTATCTGCGCGAGTCGCACACCATGCTCGCCGTCATCTACGCCGGCGCCATCGTCAGCTGCGCCTCGTGGTGGACCCTGCAGAAGCAGCGGCCGGACAAGGAGGCCATGATCCGGAAATTCGCGGAGCTTATGATGAAGCTGTAAAAAAAGCGCCGGAGCGCAGGACCAGGCTGCGCTGCCCCGCGCGGCGGAGGCGTTTCGGAGAGAAATGGAAAGCGGTCCGGCTTGCGAGTAAGCCGGACCGCTTTTTTTATTTTGCCCGCGCGCGGCGCTTTTTGCGTCTGCGCAGCAGGAGCGCGGCGGCGCAGACGGCGGCGAGCGCCGCGGCGGACAAGGCCCACAG
>CAVFYN010000052.1:16691-25902 GCA_963626425.1 Bacteroidaceae bacterium | reverse complement strand
ACAATCGATCCAACACCGCATCGTACTTTGCGCTGAGCGAAATGCTCCCGACAGCATCCCCGTCTGCACAGGAGAAGTTCCCGTCCAGCTTTGCCGCTTCATAGATATATTGATGGCCGCCCACACAGAAGCGAACTCTGGCGATTTCTCCGTCTACAATGCAGTATAGGATATCCTCGGCATTTTCGGGAGCGTCAATGGCAAATCCGAGTTTTTCAAAGCCATCCGCACCATCTACATCTTCAAAAGGCGAGCCTCCCAGCACAGGGGGATCGTTTTGCTCAGGGCGGTCAGACAGACGAGAGAGTGCAAATCCGACTGCAATTACAATCGCAAGGCAGGCGGCCAGACTGCCCCAGCGCCGCCACGCGGGAATGGAACGATGCTTTTGAACAACTTGCTCATTCTTATCGGCTTCAATCCGTTCGGCGGGGGCATTTTCCTGCTGTGCCGCAGCTTTTTTCAGAATGTTCGCGTACATCCGCTCCTGCGCTCCAGCCTCCGGCTCGATTTCGTCAAACATCTTTTTGATTTCATTTTCATTCATGCGCCATCACCTCCCAATGTGATTTTCAGCCTTGCACGAGCATCCCGCAGCTGGTTTCGTACCGTGGACGGCGGCCTGTCCAGCATGACCGCGATCTCGTCGGTCTGGTAGCCCTCGTAATAATGCAGCCAGACGACCTCCTTGCATTTTACAGGCAGCGCCATCACAGCATCTGCGACCTCGCTTTCTCCGTTCGGCTCTGCGGCAGCCTGTTCCGCTTCTTCGGCAATGGGTGTTACTTTCTTCCGCCACCAATGTTTGAGTTTATCTTTACAGATATTCATAGCGGTCGTTGTCAGCCACGATCGTTCGTGCCGTTCGTTTTCAAAGACAATATCGCAGGTCATTGCCCGGACGAAAGCATCCTCTGTGCAGTCCTCCGCGTCCTGCGCGTTTTTCATAAAGGCATAACAAACACGGTAAATTGCCTTAAAGTGCCGCAGATAGAACGCTTCAAAATCTTCCTGCATGGCTTCGCCTCCCTCCATAGTAGTAATACGAACTAAGAGTACAAATTGTCGGGCAGAAAGTCAAGGAAAACAGGTTGCCGCGTAAGGTTTCGAAGAATATAAGCTGTCAACTGCTTTGAAAAGCGGCTGGCAGAGCTTGACCGTTTGTTCATCCGCATTTCTTATGATCTTGGGGACGTTATCCCCGTGGAAGAACTGCTGAAACAGGAAACGGCGTGACCGAAGCCACGCCGTTTCCTGAGAAAATACGATATTACTTTCTTATGACCCCGCTCTCATCCGGCGGGGATTTTGTTCTTCTCACTCGTCCATCCCCACCAGCCGGTTGAGCCAGCTGATGTAGTAGATGTTGTTGATCATAAACGGATAGTCCAGCGCGATCACGTCGTTCACGCCCTGCTCGGCGGCAAAGGCGGTGAGGTCGAGCGCGGGCTTGTCCTGGCGGTTGAATTCGCGCGGGTCGACGACGATGATGCGGCTGTAATGGCTCGTCAAAAACGGCACGAACGCGTTGCCGTAGGACTCCTTGAGCACGAGGCACGTGCCGCCGTCTTTCACATCCGTGTCGATGATGAAGATCGGCGTGTCGCCGCTGATGAAGCAGAGGTACTTGTTCGAGTAATCCGGGTTGAGCGTCGTGATGATGACGGACGAGTCGATGCCGTTCGTGAGTGTCGCGTCCTGATAGTACTTCGCCGTCGTGTTCACGATGGGCAGATAGTAGTCGACATAATCCGGATTGTCCTTGAGCGCCTGGCTCTGCGGATAGCTGGACGTGTACGTGTACATCGTGCCGACAAAGTCGTCATAGCGGCCGGTCTGGAACTGGTCGAGCGGCACGGCATCAAAGCCCGCGGTCTTGCAGAACTGCTTATAGGCGTAATACGCGCCGAGCGCCGTCCAGTGGTGGTCCGTGCGGAAGAAGATATACTCGTCCGCGTGGCGCGCGAGCTCGGAGTACGCGTCGACGGTGTAGACCGAGTCCTGCATCCCGTCGTAGCACGCGTCGATCATGTCCTTCTGGCTGTGCAGGCCCGTGTGGAAGTCCTCGGGCGAGTAGAATTCGCCGGAGTTCGGCGTCAGGATCGCGAACGTGCGCACGTTTTCGCCGAGGGCGTTGTCGATGTTGTTGATGGCCTGCGCGTAGTCGGCGATGACGGAGTACGTCGCCGTCGGGATGTCCATGGCGCGGTCGCCGGAAATGATGATCGTGCTGTCCGTGGCCGTGTATTCGTCGGGGTACGTGAGGTCCGGCATGGGCTTTTCTTCCTCGTCGGGCGTCTGGGTGTCGTCCGGCGCCGGGTCGGTCGGTTCGGGGTCGGACGGCTGCGCGGCATCGGCGTCGGGCGTCTGGGTCCCGGACGCGGTGTCCTGCTTCTCCCCGTCCACGGCGGCGGCGTAGTCGTCGAGTGAGACGCCGCCCTGCTCCGCGTCGGTCTTGATGCCGGAGAGGACGACGTCGCCGTCGCCAGTGCCGGAATAGTAGTAGAAGCCGTTTAATTTCCGGTTGAGCGACATGAACGATTCGCGCAGCGGGAACGTGTCGGCATAATAGGTCTCATAATTCGTCTGATAGCTGCCGTCAAAGAGCGACGAGAGCGTGAATTTCGGCTTTTCCGCAAGCTTGCGGTTTTCCGAGACGCTCGTCGTCGGGTCCTTGTCCAGCGCCGACCACAGGCCGAACCCGGCCAGGATCACGAAGAACAGCGCCACCAGGCAGGTATATAACTTTCTCATCTTGCCACCTCAGAAGCGGAAGTACAAAAACGGATTGAAGCTCGAGCCGACGAGCGACACGGTCGAGAGGATCAAAAGCGCGACATCGAACGCGAACACCGCGATGAGCAGCAGCGCGTTCCACGCCGTGTTCTGCTTCGACGTGCACAGCGTCGTAAATCCAAGGCCGAGCTTGCGCGGCAGCGCCGTCGAGCCGACGATGCCGACCGCGAGCAGCAGCAGGCTGTTCGTCAGCTGGATCTTCGTTTTCGCGTTCAAAAACGCCGCGCCGCCTCCGCCGAACATGATGGAAAGCGCCGTGCGCAGCTGCGAAAAGTCCGTGAAATAGAACAGCGTCCAGCCGAACAGGATGATGAAGATCATGAGAACATGCCGCACGGCGGCCGGGATCTTGTCGAGGTACTTGCCCGTATACTTCTCAAACGTGATGAGCAGCCCGTAGAAAAGGCCCCAGAGGACGAAGTTCCAGCTCGCGCCGTGCCAGAGGCCGGTCAGGAACCACACGATGAGCAGGTTGAGCATCTGATGCCGCCGGTTGCCGCCGAGCGGGATGTACACATAGTCGCGGAAAAAGCTGCCGAGCGAGATGTGCCAGCGCCGCCAGAATTCCGTCGCGGATTTGGACAGATACGGCAGATCGAAGTTCTCGCCGTACTTAAAGCCGAACATCCGGCCGAGACCGATGGCCATGTCCGAATAGCCGGAGAAGTCAAAATAGATCTGCAGCGAGAACAGGACGATCCCGAGCCACACGCCGAGCGTCGTCTGCCCGCCGAGCGAATCGAGCAGCTGGCCGGAGACGCTGCCGGCGTAGTTCGCGATGAGGACCTTCTTGCCCAGGCCGATGCAGAAGCGCGTCACGCCGTAAAACGCATCCTCAACGTGGACGCGGCGCTTTTTCAGCTGCGGCGCGATCTCGCTGTAGCGCAGGATCGGGCCCGCGATGAGCTGCGGGAACAGCGACACGAACAGCAGAAAATCCGGGAACGACTTCTGCACCGCCACTTCCCCGCGGCGCACGTCGATGACGTAGGACAGCGTCTGGAACGTGTAAAACGAGATGCCGATCGGCAGCGAAATGCCCGTGAGCGGGATGCTGACGCCGAAAATGCCGTTGATCGTCCCGAGCAGGAAATCCGTGTACTTGAACACGAACAAAAGCCCGAGGTTGAACACGACCGAGCCGATGAACCAGCCCTTCGCGTGCGCATTTTCCGGATCGCCGACCTTGTGGCCGAACAGGAAGTTCATCCCCGCCGACGCCAGAAGCAAAAATACATACACCGGCTCGCCCCACGCGTAAAACAGCACGCTCATGACGACGAGCACATAGTTTTTCAGCTTGATCGTCGGACAAAGGGCATATAATAAAATGCAGATCGGCAGGAACCGATATAAGAAGATCAGACTCGAAAAGACCACGAGCAGGCACACCCCAATTTCTCTTTCAAATTCATGGTTATGTTAACAGACTGTGAACAAAGTTGCAACTTAAATTCTCGTAATCCGGGAAATTTTTCTTCTGCCGCGCGGGCAAAAAAAGAACCGCCCGGCGGGCGGTTCTTTTCGGCTCAGCAGCACTTTCTCTCGAACGACTTGCAGTCCGTGCACTGATCCATGGTCGGGTCGGCCTCGTGCGTGCCGATGTGGACCTGGTCAAGCGAGCAGTAGTTCTCGCCCATGCAGTGATGCGTGCACTGGCTGACGGTGCAGCCGATGCTCTTGTTGGCCTTGCTGGACATACGATCACCCTCCAATTCGTTGATGGAGATAGTATGCCGCGCGGCCGCGCGATTATGCAAAAAGGCCGGAAGCTGCACGCTCCCGGCCTTTTATTATAAATGTATGGAGATCACTCCTGATCCCAGCTGTGCCAGACGTTCTGGACATCGTCGTCATCTTCGAGCATTTCGAGCATTTTCGTCATGTTCTTGATGTCGTCCTCGTTTTCGAGCTTCGTGTACGTCTGCGGGACCATCTCGACCTGCGCGGAGACGAACGAGTAGCCCTTGTCCGTCAGCGCCTGCACGACGGCGTTGAAGTCGTCCGGCGCGGTGTAGATGGTGAAGCAGTCCTCCTCGGCCTCGAAGTCGGACGCGCCGGCCTCGAGGGCGTCCATCATGACGGTGTCCTCTTCGTAGTCGCCGTCCTCATTGTCGATGACGAGCACGCCCTTCTGGTCAAAGCTCCAGGAGACGCAGCCGCTCGCGCCGAGGTTGCCGCCGTATTTATCAAAGAAATGGCGCATATTCGAGGCGGTACGGTTGCGGTTGTCCGTCATGGTCTCAACAATGACGGCGACGCCGGACGGGCCGTAGCCCTCATACGTGATCGTCTCGTAGTTGGAAGCGTCGGCCGAGCCGAGCGCCTTCTCGATCGTTCTTTTGATGTTGTCGTTCGGCATGTTGGCCGCGCGGGCCTTGGCGATGACGGTAGCAAGGCGCGAGTTGTTGTTCGGATCGCCCGAGCCGCCAGCCTTGACGGCGACGATCATCTCACGCGCGATCTTCGTAAACGCCTGCGAGCGCTTCGCATCCTGCGCGCCCTTCGTCTTCTGGATGTTATGCCATTTGGAATGTCCGGACATCTTAGACTCCCCTTCTTATGTTTTTCCGAAAATACAGTATATCACATTTTCCCTGCCGTTGCAAGACGCTTATGCGAGCCAATCGGCCGCATCCGTGCGGGTTTTCGACAGCAGGACGGTAAGAGACGGGAATCTTCCGGACAGCTGCGCGGCCAGATACGGGCAGACGACCTGCTCGGTCTGGTAATGGCCGGCGTCGATCAGATTGAGGCCCATGTCGCGCGCGTCGATGAAGCCGTTGTACTTCACGTCGCTCGTGACGAACGTGTCGCACCCGAGCGCGAGCGCCTGCGCGGCGAACTCCCCGCACGCGCCGCCGCCGACGGCCACGCGGCGGACCGGCTTTCCGGCATCAGCGAAGCGCAGGCCGGCGCAGCCGAGCGCCGATCTCACAGATCCCGCAAATTCCGAAAGGCTCTGCTCCGGCACCGTCCCGACACAGCCGAGGCCGTATTCGCGCCCCGCTTCGTCTTTGCCCGCGGGCGCGAGGACGCTGACGTCCGTCAGGCCGAGCGCGGCGGCCAGGCAGTCGTTCACGCCGCCGGGCGCGCTGTCGAGATTCGTGTGCATGGAGATGACGGCGACGCCGCCCTCGATGGCCGCGAGCAGTGCGCGCCCCGTCGCGTCCGCGTCCGTCACGGACTTCGCCGCGCCGAAAATGAGCGGATGGTGCGACACGACGAGCTGCGCGCCCGCCGCTTTTGCCTCGTCAATGACCGCCTCGAACGGGTCGAGCGAGACGAGCACGCGCGTCACCTCCGCGTCCGCATGGCCGCACAGATGGCCGACGTTGTCCCAGTCCTCTTTCATGTACTTCGGCGCGATGGAAAAGAGAAATTCCTCGATCTCACGAACCTTTGGCATACGTATCCCTCATTTCGCACACCTCGCGGTATGCGGTTTTGTAGTAATCGAGCCGCTCCCGCAGCTCCGGCCGGGCGGATTTTTCAATGCCCGCGACCGCGCCCGCGATGCCGCGCAGCACGCGCTCAAAATAGCGCGGCAGGTTCTCCCCGCCCTCAGCGAGCAGCTGCTCCGTCACATACTGATGCCCCGGCGAGAGCGGCTCGCCGCCGAAGCGGACGAGCAGCAGATTGTAGAGGAATTTCCCCTCCTCCACGAGCCGGTCGCGCTCGATGCGCCAGCCGCGGCCGGACAGATACCGCCGCAGGTCGTTGGCCGACGTGTTCGGCTGCAGAATGAACGTCAAACGCGCGTCCGCCGCCCAGGCGCACGCGTCTAAAATTGCGGCGATCGTGTCGCCGCCCATGCCGGAGATGACGAACGTGTCCGCGTCGCCCGGGCGAAGGCCGGAAAGCCCGTCGCACCGGACAAAGCGCATCCGGTCCGCCACGCCGAAGCGGGCGGCGTTCTTTTTCGCCTGTTCCAGCGGCGACTGGCGCAGATCCGTCGCCACGACGGACAAAGCCGCGCCCTGCGTCAGGCACCAGATCCCCAGATAGCCGTGGTCTGCGCCGATGTCAGCCAGGCGCGCGCCGGAGGGGATCAGGGCGGCGCACGCCCGCAGCCGGTCGGAAAGCGGGATGTTCATCCGGTCCGATGCTTAGAAAAAAAGGAGGCTGAAAGCCTCCTTTTAACCGTTCTGGCCGACGGCCTCGTTGACGTCGATGAGGAACGCGTCGACGTCGATGCCGTGCACCTGGCACGCCTGCTCCACGGTCTCGCCGCGGGACGACGGGCAGCCGAGGCAATGCATGCCGATGGAGAAGAACAGCGGCGCGGTCTCCGGCGCGATGTCGAGGATGTCGCCGATGATGGTATCTTTCGTGATAACAGCCATTTGAAATGACCTCCCTAATTCATACTGTAAAGATAGTATATCCGATTCGCTTTGCAAATTCAACAGGAATTTTCATTCCGTGATCCACACCGGCTGCGCCGCCGGGCGGTACGGGATGTTCGGGTAGCGCTCCGCGCCCGGGCAGCCGACCATGAGCGCGCAGCGCACGCGGCAGCCCTCCGGCACCCCGAGCCAGGCGCGAAGGCTCTCGTCCACGTCCGAGATCTGGCGCAGATACCCGCCCCAGCACGTGGCGTAGCCGCGGTGGACAAGCAGCAGCTCGATCGTCGTGAGCGCGACGGCCGGGTCGACGACGGGGTTGAGCGCCGTGTCCGGCGACCAGCCGACGATCATGCACGGCGCGCCGCAGCAGATGAGGTCCGTCCCCTTTTCATAGAGCTTCGGCAGCTCCGGCGCCTGCCCCGTTTTCCGGCAGACGTCCAGCACGCGCTCGGTCAGCTCGAGCGTTTTCTCCCGCCCGTAGACGACGGTCCAGCGGAATTCGTGCGCGTTTTTCCCGCTCGGCGCGTACTCGGCCGTGTCGAGCGCCCAGGCGATGTCCTCGCGCGCAGGCAGCTTGCTTGAGAACTTCCGCACGGACCGGCGCGATTTCACAAGCGCCTCGAGCGGATCGTCCGGCACGGCCAGATAGTCCTGCCCCGGCGCGAGCTCGTCAAAATGCACCGCCTTTTTCGGGCACGCCGCCACGCAGTGCATGCACCCGATGCACCGCCGCCGCTCCCGCGGCGCGGCCTTGCCGTCCACGATCTGCAAATACCCCATCGGACACGCCCGCACACAGCTCCCGCACCCGACGCAAAGCTCCCCATTGCACGTAAACATTCCAAACACCTCCGTTTTTTCGAGGTCATTATACCAGTTTCGGAGGTTTTTCGCAATCGCGAGAAAAAGCAGCCGGAGTGTTTTGCCCCGGCCGCGCCGCATTACATGACCATACCCTTGGTTGACAAGGGCAGACACGCTTTCCAGCGGAAAAAAGTCACCGCTGGACTGCGTCATCGTCCTAGGTGGGCGACAGCCCACCGTCGTCCTCTTCCTTGCCAGCGCCGATTTTTCCTCGCTGGAAAGTCCTTCGGAGTTTTTCGGGAGCGAAAATCGTGGCCCAGCAAGGCTGACGAAGCAGGCGGGCTTGTCGCCCGCCAATGAGGAAAACGAAGCTGGACGCGATTTTAGCCCCGAAAAAACCGTGTTTGCCCTTGTCAAGCAAGGGTAAAGATCAGGTAGAAGAACCCGAAAACAAGCCCGATGATGATGCAGGTGAGCAGATACAGCCAGATGTTGCGCGTCGAGCGCGCCGTGGTCTTGGCCGACTCATTGATTTCAAACAGCACCTCCAGCATGGCGTAATTCGTGTCCGGCTCCGCGCGGTAGTAGCCCGTGCTGTCATCCGGCGTGTCGTAGTCAGTATAGTAGCAGCGCTCAAATTCCTCCTTGGGCAGCGTCTGCTGGGCCTGATCATATTCCTCTTTCGAAATGGCCGTGCGCGGCGAGTGGCGCTTTAAGTTCTCATTGAAGTTTACCATCTTTCTTCCTCCTTATGTGTTCGAAATATGATATTGATTTTCGAATATATTCTATCATATCGAAATAGAATACAATAAGCAAGAGGAGGTGCAGAAATTTGGCAAAATTTATCGCGCGTAAGCCCGAAAAGGACGTCATTTCGCTTCGCATCTCTTCCGAGACGCTCCAGAAGGTCGACGAAAAGGCCGCGCAGACCGGCATCAGCCGGAACGAGCTCATCAACCAGATGATCGCATTCGCGCTGTCCAACATGGATGAGCCGGATGACGCATAATAAGCCCACCCTGCTCGCAGGGCGGGCTTATTTTTCGCATCGAATAAAATACCCCATCTTATATAGACGCTTTTCGCGGCCGTTTTCTCACGCTGTTTTGCAAACTTTTTTCAATATATCGCATTTTCTCTGCTTTTCACAAAAGCGCACATTATGTTTTGTTTAATGCAGCAATTGTATCCAGACTGATTTCCTGTATGCTTGTGATAGAAAGCGTTTTTTTCTGAGACAAGGAGGTGCTTTTCATGCG
>CAVFYN010000052.1:9187-16681 GCA_963626425.1 Bacteroidaceae bacterium | reverse complement strand
AGGCCACTCTGATCGTCGTCCTCGCGCTCGTGATCTCGTTTGCGTTTTTCTACACGCTCGACGCGCTGTCGTGGAAATTCGACTCAAGTGCGTCCATTGAGCAGCGGGAGGAGGAGAAGCCGGTCCTGCCGGAGGATCGCGACTACACGTTCCCGCTCGAAGCGACCGACGTTGCGTCCATGACGATCTACTCGCCGGACGGCATGAAGATCGACACCTCGCGCGCCGCGGACATCCGCGCGCTCATTGACAGCTTCAACGAAATGCGCGCGACGGACCGGCCGCTCGGTGGGGACGGCCTCGGTTGCTTCTCCTTCGACATTGTTTTCCACTGCAAAGATGGCACGGATCTTAGCTGCGTCTGCGGAAGCGCACATAGCACAGGCGCGCTGTTCTCGGACGGCACCGTGCACTGCATCATGACGAACGGGCCCGATCTGTACGCGTATTATGAGGAACTTTCCGAAGCGATCACGCCTGTGCGTGGACTCGCTACCAACATCCTCACCCCGGACGACCTCCGCTGGTTTGCCGAGTCGTTCTTCAACAGCACGGACTTCCCCGCCCGGCTGCGGAACGCCATGCTGCAAAGCGAGTACGACAAGTGTCTGGACGTCGACCTGTACCAGCTGTTCTACGACGGCGCAAGCGGCTTCGGCAATGTCTCGGACGAAGAGCGCGCCGCGCTCGCGGCGGTCGATCCCATGGCCGAAACGCTCGACATCACGAAGGTCACGGCAGTGGAAATGACCGACGCGCTGGACGATCTCATCCGTCAGCGATTTGACACCTGCAATCAGGTCGGGCTTGAGAATTTCACGTACCTGCCCGAGTTTGACGCCTATTACATCGCCCACGGCGACACGAATTTCGTCTTCGTCACCATGCTCTCCGGCGAGCGCACGGGCGACGACCGCGTCACGCTCCACTACGAACAGGACACCGGCCGCCGCGGCTGCGTCACGCTGCGCGAAGTTGGCGGCGAATCCATATTCGTCAGCAACGTCTGGGATGAATAACAAAAAACCGGACGGGAGAGATCTCCCGTCCGGTCAATTTATTTGAACTTACTTCGTCAGGCCGGCGGCGGCGGCGACTTCGGCGGCGAAATCGTCGACCTTCTTCTCGATGCCCTCGCCCTTCTCAAAGCGGACGAACTTGCAGACCTTGATCTTGCCGCCAAGCTCCTTGGCGACAGCAGCGACGTGCTGCTCGACGGAGATCTTGTTCTCCTTGACGAACGCCTGCTGCATGAGGCAGTTCTCCTCGTAGAACTTGTTCATCTTGCCGATGACGATGTTCTCGAGGACCTTCTCCGGCTTGCCGGCCATCTTCGGGTCGTTGGCCATGAGCGTGAGCTGGATCTTCTTCTCCTCGTCGAGGACATCCTGGCTGACCTCGCTCTTGTCGAAGAAGCGCGGGTTCATGGCAGCCGCCTGCATGGCGACGTCCTTGCCGAGCTCGACGACGGCGGCCGGGTCAATGCCCTCGACCTCCATGTTGACGAGCACGCCGATGCGGCCGCCCATGTGGACGTAGGCGACGTTGACGCCGGTGTCGAAGCGGGCGAAGCGACGGATCTTGATGTTCTCGCCGATGACGAGGACCTTCTCCGGGATGGTCTCCTCGACGGTGCGGTCGGAGCCGGGGTACTTGCAGGCCATGAGGGCGTCCATGTCGGCCGGCGCCTGCGTCGCGATGACGTCGGCGACGTCGGAGATGAACTCCTTGAACTTGTCGGAGTTGGAAGCGAAGTCGGTCTCGGCGTTGACCTCAACGATGGCGCCGACGCCGTCTTTGACGATGGCGAGGACCGCGCCCTCGGCTGCGATGCGGCCGGACTTCTTCGCGGCGGCGGCGAGGCCCTTCTCGCGGAGCCACTCGACGGCCTTATCCATATCGCCGTCCGTGGCCACAAGCGCCTTCTTGCAGTCCATCATGCCGACGTTGGTCATTTCACGAAGCGTTTTGACATCCTGAGCGGAAATAGCCATGGTAGAATTCCTCCTGTATCTTGGTTGTAAAGTGCCCGCCGGGAAGGCGAGCACTATTTATTATAATGAGTGCGGATTATTCCGCGGCCGGAGCCTCGGCCTCGGCAGCCGGAGCGGCAGCGTTGTTGTCCTCGCCCTGGCGGCCTTCCTGAACGGCGTTGGCCATGGTCTGGGCGATGAGGCGGATGGCGCGGATGGCGTCATCGTTGCCCGGGATGACGTAGTCGACCTCGTCCGGGTCGCAGTTCGTGTCGACGATGGCGACGACCGGGATGTGGAGCTTGCGGGCCTCAGCGATGGCGTTGCGCTCCTTGCGCGGGTCGACGATGAACAGGGCGCCCGGAAGGCGCTTCATCTCCTTGACGCCGCCGAGATACTTCTCGAGCTTGGCGATCTCGCCCTGGTGCTTGATGACTTCCTTCTTCGGGAGCATGGCGAACGTGCCGTCCTCTTCCATCTTGCGCAGCTGGGCAAGACGGTCGACGCGGGTGCGCATGGTCTTGAAGTTCGTCAGCATACCGCCGAGCCAGCGGGCGTTGACGTAGTACATACCGACGCGGCTGGCCTCCTCGCGGATGGCGTCCTGCGCCTGCTTCTTCGTGCCGACGAACAGGATGCTGTCGCCATTGGCGGCGAGGTCACGGACGAAGTTGTACGCCTCTTCGAGCTTCTTGACGGTCTTCTGCAGGTCGATGATGTAGATGCCGTTGCGCTCGGTGTAGATATACGGCGCCATCTTCGGGTTCCAGCGGCGGGTCTGATGGCCGAAATGGACACCGGCCTCCAGGAGCTGTTTCATGGATACGACGGACATAGGGTAGTTCCTCCTTTAAGTTGTTGCCTCCACCCCAATCATTTTCCGGAGCCGACCTTGCGGCACTTCCGGCCCGGAATCATCGGGTGTGTGAAGTCAATCGCGCTTTTCGCGCCCGGATATTATATAATAGGATCGCGCGCTTGGCAAGCACTTTTTTGAAAAAAGTTCCGGTTTTCCGCGGAATTTTCATGAGTTCGGCGGCGCTCCGCGCAAAAAAACAGCTTGATTTTTACAATCGGCTGTGATACTATCGTGCTTAGATTGTAGTATTTTGCCCAATCGGCGGATTCCGGCGGGCTGCAGGCCGTAATTGCAGCGAGGAAACGGAGGATCACAATGAGCGTACCGATGATCATCATTACCGTCATTCAGGTTCTGGCGGCGCTGTTCCTGATCGCTGTCGTCCTGCTCCAGTCCGGCAAGAATGCCGGCCTTTCCGGCGCGATCGCCGGCGCAGCCGACACGTTCATGTCCAAGAACAAGGCCCGCACGATGGACGCCAAGCTCGCGAAAATGACCAAGTGGGTCGCGATCGTGTTCATCGTCCTGACGTTCGTCATGAATCTCATCTGAGAATAACGGTCACGCGAAGAGGCACCGAACCCGGTGCCTCTTCGTTTATTTTTGCAGCCGTTTGAGCGCTGCGCCCGTGTAGTAGTGCGTCAGGATCTCCGTATAGTCCGCGCCCGCCTCGGCCATGGCGCGCGCGCCGTACTGGCTCATGCCGACGCGGTGGCCGTAGCCGCTCGTCTCAAAGGCGATGCTCCCCTCCCCGGCCGCGACGGAAAACGCCGCCGAGCGCAGCGAAAACAGCGCGCGCAGCTGCGTGCCGGTGAATTCCGCGCCGCCGATGACCATGCGCGCCACGCCGCTGCCCGCGGTATATTCCACCGCGCCGAACCACGTATCCGGCGCGCCTGAGAGGTCGGCCTCCGGCGCGGCGGACAGGATCTTCTCGCGAAACTCCGAGACGGAGACCTCCGCAACGTCCGTGTAGTGCAGCGCGTCCTCCTCGCCCGGGCTGTCGACGGACCGCAGATACGCCACGTCGCCGCCCCAGACGGCCGCGGCGTCCTCCGTCCGCCCGCCGGAGCAGGAAAAATAGACCGCGTCGATGAGCGCGCCGCCGTAGACCGCGACGACACCGTCTGTCGAGCGGACGATCGCGTCCGCTTTTTCCATGTACGCGTCAAAGCCGTCCCCGAGCTTTTCGCGCAGCGCGCCGTCCGTCAGATACGCCTGGCAGCACGCGCTGTCGGCGCACACCGCCCCTTCGTGCGCGCCGGAGCGCATCGTGCGCAGCGTGAACGTCCGCGCCGCGACCGTCTGCGCGCGCAGCGCCTCGTCCGGGAAGTCCGGCGGCATCTCCGCATACAATACGCCGCGCAGATATTCGTCCAGCGGCAGCGTTTTTTCTCCCTCGTCCGTCAGAAGCCGGACGGTCACGCAGCCGTCAAAGGCGGAAGATTCATTTTTTACGCTCGCCGCCGCGGGCGCATCCTCCCGTGCGGCCTGCAAAACCGGCGCCGCGCCTTCGCGCGTCCGCTCCGCCGGATGCGCGCAGACGAGCGCGAGGGCGAGCGGGATGACCGCCAGCGCCGCCGTGCTCCGCGCGGCCGCTCGCTGCGGCGATAAAAGTCGTTTGGTTTTTTCCATATGCAAGAAAACTCTTTTCCAATCTCAAAATCTGTGCTATGATAAGAGGTACAACACTTTATAATATCCTGATTTCCCCCATCGGAGGTGCATTCACTTGAATAATAACCCATTATTCACCGATTCGAACGAATTTATTCACGCGCTGTGCCTCGACTATCAGCGCATCAGCTCGCTGCTCCAGGACCCGCGCGAGAACCCGAACGTCAAGCGCGGCCTGCGCAATTCCGACGGCACCGGCGTCATGGTCGGCTACACGCAGATCGGCAACGTCCGCGGCTACTCCGTCATCGACGGCGAGAAAATGCCGATGGAAGGCCGCCTGTTCTACCGCGGCTATAATATGATGGACCTCATCGACGGCTTTTTCAGCGAGGGCCGCTTCGGCTTTGAGGAGATCGCGTACCTGCTGCTGTTCGGCAAGCTGCCGAACGTGCAGGAATACGAGCTGTTCAAGCACGTCCTGCACGAAAACATGGAGCTGCCCGTGAACTTCACAGAGGACATGATCCTAAAGCAGCCAAGCCGCGACATCATGAACAAGCTCGCCCGCTCCGTCCTCGCCCTGTACTCCAGCGACCCGAACCCGGACAGCACGGAGCTTGAGAACATGATGCGCCAGTCCATCCAGCTCATCGCGCGCTTTCCGATCATCGTCGCGCACGCGCACGCGGTGAAGCGGCACTATTTCGACAACGACTCGCTCTATCTCCACCGCCCGCAGGAGAGTCTGTCCATCGCGGAGAACTTCCTGCGCGCCATCCGCCGCGATACGATGTTCACCGAGGAGGAGGCGCACCTGCTCGACCTCGCGCTCGTCGTCCACGCCGAGCACGGCGGCGGCAACAACTCCACGTTCACCTGCCGCGTCCTGTCCTCGACGGGCACGGACACGTACTCGGCCATCTCCGCGGCCGTCGGCTCGCTCAAGGGCCCGAAGCACGGCGGCGCGAACGCGGCCGTCCTGCGCCAGTTTGAGGAGATCAAGAAAAACGTCTCCAACTGGCAGAGCGACGACGAGATCTCCGAATACCTCGCCCGCATCCTCCGCCGCGAGGCCGGCGACGGCTCCGGCCTCATCTACGGCATCGGCCACGCCATCTACACGCTGTCCGATCCCCGCGCCGTCGTGCTCAAGCAGTCGGCGCGCCACCTGGCCGACAATTCGGAATACGCCGATGAATTCGCCCTGCTCGAGCGCATCGAAAAGCTCGCGCCGCAGGTGTACGCGAACGTCACCGGCGGCAGCAAGGCCATGTGCGCCAACGTGGACTTCTACTCCGGCATGGTCTATAAAATGCTCCACATCCCGCCGGATGTGTTCACGCCGCTGTTCGCCGTCGCGCGTGTGACGGGCTGGTGCGCCCACCGGATGGAGGAAGCGCTGACCGGCGGCCGTATCATCCGCCCGGCGTACAAGGCCATCGTCCCGCTGGCCGACTATGTCCCGCTCAGCGAGCGCTGACACATCACAAGAAACGGAGTTCTTCCGAAATGAAAAAAGCTCTGAAGCTGATCATCCCAATCGTGCTGGCCGTGCTGCTGTGCGGCGGCGCGGCGTGGTATCTTCTCCTGTTCCGCCCGTCGCTGACGGCGGACTACTATGTCTCGCGCGCGGAAAAGGCCGTCGCGAGCGGGCGGTATGACCGCGCGATCTCAAACTACGAGTCGGCCGAGGCGCTCGACGGCACGAACGTCGCCATCCCGCTCGCCCTCGCCGACGCGTACCGCCTCTCCGGCAACTACACGAAGGCCGAGTACACGCTCGTGCGCGCCATCTCGTCGTTCCCGGACGAGCTGACGCTCTATACGACGCTCTCGCGCGTCTACGTCGAGCAGGACAAGCTGCTCGACGCCGAGCAGATGCTCTCGCGCGTGGCCAACGACGCCATCCGCGAGCAGCTGTCCGCCCTGCGGCCCGCCCCGCCGGAGCTCAGCCCGGAGAGCGGATACTATAATGATTATATTGACGTCACGGCCTCGTATGCCGGCGGAACGGTGTATCTTTCCGTCGGCGACGAGTATCCGTCGCTCAAAAATCCGTACACTGGCCCCGTCACGCTCGAGCGCGGCGAAACGAGCGTCTCGGCCATCGTCGTCTCGGACGACGGGCTTGTCAGCACGCTCACAACGGCCGGCTACTCCGTCGGCCGCGTGGACGAGGCCGTCGCGTTCGTCGATCCCGCCCTCGAGGACGCCGTCCGCGAGACGCTCGGCAAGAGCGCGGGCGAGACGATCATGTCCAGTGAGCTGTGGACCATCACGGATCTGGAGCTTCCCGACGGCGTGACGACGCTCGCGGACCTGACGTGGTTCGAGGCCATCGAGTCGCTGACCGGCACAGAGCTGCACGGCATCGACCTCACCGTTCTCTCGCAGCTGCCGACGCTCCGGTCGCTGACGCTGACGAGCTCGTCGCTCTCGTCGGCGGCCATGGATGCCATCGGCAGCCTGACGAGCCTGACGAAGCTCGACCTCACGGGCTGCGGCCTTTCGTCCGTCGCGGCGCTGTCGAACCTCACGAAGCTCGAAACGCTCGTCCTCGCCGACAACAGCATCGGCAACATCACGCCGCTTGACGCCATGGCGCAGCTTCAGACGCTCGACCTGTCCGGCAACGCCGTCAAGTCGCTCGCCGTGCTCGTCGACCTGCCGGAGCTGACCGACCTTCGCCTGACGAGAAACCCGATCGACGACCTCTCGCCCGCCGCCGCGTGCAAAAAGCTCACGTATCTCGACGTGACCGGCTGCGGCGTGACGGATCTGTCCGCCGTGAAAAGCATGACGGACCTGCAGGAGCTGCACGCCGGATCGAACGCCATCACGAGCCTCGCGCCGCTGTCCGGCTGCGCGGCGCTGCGCGTGCTCGACGTGTCCAGCAACCAGATCACGGACTGCGCCGTCCTCGCCTCGCTTTTGAAGCTCGAGACCGTGAACCTCGACTACAACAGCATCACCGCCCTGCCCGCCTTCCCGGCAGAGAGCGCGCTGTACGACCTGTCCGCCGCGTACAACTCCCTGACGGAC
>CAVFYN010000052.1:4023-9177 GCA_963626425.1 Bacteroidaceae bacterium | reverse complement strand
GCCTGACGGCGCTCACGACGCTCAACTATCTCAACGTCGACTACAACAACATCTCCAGCATCGACTGCCTGGCCGACAGCATCAACCTCATCGAGGTCAACGCGTTCGCCAACCCGATCACCGACGTCCAGTCGCTGCTCGACCACGGCATCATCGTCAACTACGACCCGACGTATGCCGCGTCGCAGGAATCGGACGAATAAAACCAATGCAAAAACCGGCTGCTTCCGCAGCCGGTTTTTTCTTGTGCCCGGGCATTTTCATGTGGTATGATGGAGCTGACAATTCTGTTTGGAGGAGGAACCAATATGGCGTATTGGATCGACAGGACAAAGTGTCTGTGCTGTCACAACTGCGCGCTGGAGTGCCCCGTCGGAGCGATCTCGTATGTGGGGACGGGGTACAGCGTGAGCGCAGCGAAGTGCATCGGCTGCGGGCGCTGCGCGCGGGTGTGCAACGTCGGCGCGGCGCAGCCGAAGGAGGCCGCTCCCGCCCCGGCGCCGCACGCGCCGGACACGCGCGAGGCCGACGTCGTCGTGCTCGGCGCGGGCGCGGCCGGCATCGTCGCCGCGGCGAGCGCGGCGCAGAATGGTGCGCGGGTGCTCGTGCTCGAAAAGGCGAAGAAATTCGGCGGAAGCGGCTGGTTCGCCGGCTTCATGGCCCCGGCCGAGCCGGGCAAGCCCGCCATGCCGCCCATTTTCGAGCAGGCGCAGCAGACGCTGCGCGAGCGCGGCGTCGACCCCGGCATCATCGAGCTGGCGAAGAATACGCCGTATGAATTTTTCCAGTGGCTGCGCGCGCTCGACCCGCGCGTGGACGAATACTGGGAGCGCATGCCCAGCCCGTTCGGCGCGGACACCTACGACCTGCCGGGCCGGAAGCTCTTCAACCTCAAGTGCACGGACAAGGCCATCGGCCCGGGCCGCAGCACGTCCGTCATGGAGAAGATCGTGACGGACCACTTTTCAGAGCTCGGCGTCGAAATTCTCTACGAGCACGAGGCCGCGGCGCTGCAGTTAGACGGCGCGGGCGCCGTCTGCGGCGTCACGGCGAAAAATCCGGGCGGCGAGCTGACTGTTTCCTGCCGCGCCGTCATCTGCGCGACGGGCGGCTTCGCGCACAACGACGCGCTGCTGCGCAAATACGCGCCGCACTTTTTCGGCGAGCCGGGCTCCGAGCCGACGCACCGCTTCGCCGCGCCGACGAACACGGGCGACATCGTCGCCCTCGGCCGGAGCGCGGGCGCGTACTTGGACTATGACAACTTCTTCGCCAACGTCTTTGGCCCCGTGCATCACCCGTTCGGCTTCTGCCTGTTCCAGTACGGGCTCCAGCCGGAGATCATCCAGGTCAACCGCCGCGGCGAGCGCTTTTTCGACGAGAGCCAGTTCGGCGGCGGCGCGGGCCCCATCACCCGCCAGCCCGGCCGCGTCGCCTGGGCGATCTTCGACAGCGCCGTGAAAGACGAGATCGCAGATCGGATCTCCCACGGCCCGGACGCCGCGCTCTTCCCGGACATCGACGCGGAATTTTCCGAGGAGGAAAAGCTCGATACGCCCGTCAAGACGGCCGACACCATCGAGCACCTCGCCGCGGAGCTCGGCATCCCCGCGCCCGCGCTGCGCGGTACGGTCGACCGGTACAATCATTTCTGCGAGCAGGGCCGCGACGACGACTTCGGCAAGCGCCCCGAGACGCTGCGCCCCATCAAAACCGGCCCGTTCTACGCCGTGTTCGGCAAGGTCGCAACAGACGGCGCGTTCGGCGGCGTGCTCATCAACGCGAAAACGGAGGTCTACCGCGCGGACAAAACCGGCGTCATCCCCGGCCTGTTCGCCGCGGGCGACAACGCCGCCGGCTGGGCCCTGCGCGCGGGCGAGGGCGAGGAGCGCCTCATGGTCTGCAACGAGTGCAACTGGGCCATCTCCTCCGGCTTTGTCGCAGGCCACGCGGCAGCAGAATACAGCAAAGCATAAAACTTCATGCGTGAACACTGCACCACGAAAATTTACAAATTCCGGCACATGAAGTTTTTGTGCATCATTTCCGGTTGCCCCGCAGGGGCGAGGAAATGGCACATTTCTCATTTTGCTATGCTTTTGCATAGCAAAAATTCGCCTCCGTATGCACTGGCATACGGAGGCGTTTTTTCTTCTTAAAATCCCCACGGCAGATACGCCGCCGCGACGGCGAGCAGCACGGCGGGCAGCATATTGGCCACACCCAGCCGCTTGTCCCACACAAGGTTCACGCCGACGCAGAAAATGAGCACCGACCCGACGAGCGACAGATACGCCACGGCCGTCTCGGTCATGACCGGCGCGACGAGCCGCGCCAGAAGCGTGATCGCACCCTCAAACACGAACACGGGGATGGCAGAAAACGCGCACCCGCGCCCCATGGACGCCGTCATGACCGCGATGATGATAAAATCAAGCACCGTCTTGACCGCGAGCGTCGAATAATCGCCCGACAGGCCGTCGGCGATCGCGCCGACATGGCCATCGCGCCGATGGACACCGTCAGCGACGCCGTCACGAACGCCGGGACGAAGCCCGCGTCGCTCGTGCTGCCGGTCTTGCGCTTGAGCCATTCGCCGAAACGCGAAAACGCGCGCTCGATGCCGATGAGCTCGCCCAGAAGCGTGCCGATGGCAAGGCAGAGCACGACGAGCATGGATTTTCCGCTGACAATCTTCCCGCCGTCGATGGACAGCATCCCGCTCATGGCGCCCGCGATGGCGATGAACATCACGCTCACGCCGCACACGCGGCTGAGCGATTCCTGCTGCTCCGGCCGGAACAGCCGCCCGGTCAGATGGCCGACGAGCCCGCCGGCGACGATGCCCGCGCTGTTGAGGATCGTTCCGAATCCTATCACGTTTTCCCTCTCCCGCTCCGCCTTACAGCTCGCACCGCTCCGGCTTTTCGCCGAGGCGCTCGAGCACCATGGCAAACACGGCGTCGCTCGCCTCGCGGCGGTTGCCGCTGCGGTCGCCGTGCAGGTGCAGCTCGCGGCAGACCGTGCCCGCGCCGTCGCTCAGGGCGACGTAGATGAGCCCGACCGGCTTGCCGCTGCCGTCGCCGTCCGGGCCGGCGATGCCGGTGACGCCCGCGCCGAAGTCCGTGCCGAGCTTTGCGCGCACGCGCTCGGCCAGCTCGCGCGCGACGGCCTCGCTCACCGCGCCCTGATCGCGCAGCATGCTCTTCGGCACGCCGAGCAGATGGTGCTTTGCAAAGTCCGAATACACGATGAGCCCGCCGGGATAGACGGCGGAGCTGCCCGCGATGTCCGTCACGCGCTTGCCGACGAGCCCGCCGGTGCACGACTCGGCGCACGTGAACGTCCTGCCCGCCCGCTTGAGCGCCGCGACGGCGCGCGCGGCCTGATCCTCAATCATAGTAGCGCACCGTCACCTTTTCCGTATTTTCAATGGCGCGGGCGATGAGGCCCTCCATGTCGAGCTTGCTTTCGGCCTCCTCGACGGCGGAAAGATGCGGCTTCGTCTTCGGGTGCTTCGGCGTAAAGACGGTGCAGCAGTCCTCATAGGGCAAAATGGACGTCTCGAGCGTGCCGATTCTGCGGGCGATCGTGACGATCTCCTCTTTGTCCATGCCGATGAGCGGGCGGAACACCGGCATCTCGCACACGGCGTTCGTCACGGCCATGGCCTGCATGGTCTGGCTGGCGACCTGGCCGAGGCTCTCGCCAGTTACGAGCGAGATGCAGCCGTGCTGCCCGGCCACGCGCTCGGCGATGCGCATCATGAACCGGCGCATGATGATCGTAAAATACTCCTCGGGGCAGTTGTCGCGGATGGCCTCCTGCACCTCGGTGAAGCCGACGACATTCACGGTCATGCGGCCGCAGTATTTCGTCATGAGGCGCGCGAGCTCCAGGACCTTCTCCTTCGCGCGTTCGGACGTGTACGGGTACGAGAAAAAGTGGACGCACTCGAGCTCGACGCCGCGCTTGGCCATCATATAGCCCGCGACGGGCGAGTCGATGCCGCCGGAGAGCAGCACGGCCGCGCGCCCGGCCGTCCCGGTCGGGAGACCGCCCGCGCCCGGCTCGGCCGGCCCGTGGACATAGGCCGCCTTTTCGCGGACCTCGACGTAGACGGTGTACTCCGGACGGTGCACGTCGACGCGCACGTTCGGGAACTCCTCGGCCAGACGGCCGCCGATCTCCTGCGAGATCTGGATGGAGTTATAGGGGAAGCGCTTGTCCGAGCGCTTCGACTCGACCTTGAAGCTGCGCGCCAGGGAGAGCTCCGGCCCGAGATAGTCGCGCGCGAGCTCGAAGATCGCGTCCAGCGACTTTTCCGCCGCGCGGCAGCGGCAGCACGACACGACGCCGAAAATGCTCCGGCAGATCTCCCACGCGGCCTCGAGGTCGCACGCGTCGTCCTTCGGCTCGACGTAGACGGTCGACTGCACGGTGCGCACGGAAAATTCGCCGCACGAGCGCAGGCGGCGGCGGAGATTGGACTGCAGCTGCTGCTCAAACGAGCGGCGGTTGAGGCCCTTGAGGACGATCTCCCCGAGCTTGAGCAGAAAAAGTTCGTTCATGTTGTATATCCCACTTTCTTAATTACTAACGAGTTTGCTGGACCGGAACTGGATGGCCTCCGCGATGTGCTGCGGGGCGATCTTTTCCGCGCCGTCGAGGTCGGCGATCGTGCGCGCGACCTTCAGCACGCGGTCAAAGCTGCGCGCGGTCATGTGCAGCCGGTCAAACGCCGCGCGCATGAGCGCGGAGCCCGCTTCGTCGAGCGCGCAGAAGTCGCGCACCTCGGCCGGGCCCATGGCGGCGTTGTGCTGCGCGGCGCGGCCGGCGTAGCGCGCCTGCTGGATGCTGCGGGCGGCGTTGACGCGCGCGCGGATGGCCGACGACGGCTCGGCCGCGGCGCGGGTCTTCAAGTCGTCAAATTCCACGGCCGGGACCTCGACGATGAGGTCGATGCGGTCGAGCAGCGGGCCGGAGATGCGGCCGAGATACTGGTCCACCGCCGCCTGCGAGCAGCGGCAGCGCCCGGACGGGTGGCCATACCAGCCGCATTTGCACGGGTTCATGGCGCACACGAGCATAAAGCCCGACGGATACGTCACGCTCGCGCTCACGCGCGAGATGGTCACGACGCCGTCCTCAAGC
>CAVFYN010000052.1:0-4013 GCA_963626425.1 Bacteroidaceae bacterium | reverse complement strand
GTCACGAGCGGCTCGTCCGGCGGGAGCAGACCCATGATGGAATAGAGCTTCGTGACCTCGAGCGCCTCGGCGCGCGTCATGTCCGGCAGGATGGACGGGATGCGGCGCGAGAGCATGCTCTTGCCCGAGCCCGGCGGGCCAATGAGCAGGATGTTGTGCCCGCCGGCCGCGGCGATCTCAAGCGCGCGCTTGGCGTTCTCCTGCCCGAGCACGTCGGAAAAGTCCAACCCCGCCGCGTGCCGCTCGCCGGGCTGCCACGGCTCCTGCTGCGCGATGGGCGCCGAGCCGTCCAGATGCGAGACGAGCTGCTGCACCGTGCGCACGGGGTAGACGGTCAGGCCGTCGGCCAGCGTCGCCTCCGGCGCGTTGTCGGCCGGGACATAGAGCGCGTCAAAGCCCGCCTCGCGCGCGGCGAGCGCCATGGGCAGCACGCCGGACACGGGCCGAAGCCGTCCGTCCAGGCTCAGCTCGCCCAGAAACGCGCTCGTCTCCCCCTTCGGCAGCTTCACGTCGCCCGAGGCGGCGAGGATGCCGAGCAGGATGGGCAGATCGTACAGCGTGCCGGATTTTTTCGTTCCGGCGGGCGCGAGATTGAGCGTGATGCGGCTGACCGGGAACTTGAACCCGCAGTTTTTCACCGCCGAGCGCACACGCTCGCGCGCTTCGCGCACGGCCGTGTCCGGCAGACCGACCAGGTCGAACGCGGGCAGGCCGTTTGTGATATTGCACTCGACCGAGACGAGATACCCCTCGATGCCCGTCAGTCCGAGCGAGGCGACGTTGCTGTACATCCGGCGTTCCCCTTTCTCTTAAATCGCTACTTTTTTACATTATAGCGCATCGGCGATAAAAAAACAATTGTTTCCGCGCGCGCGGACCGAATGGAGCATAAGCGCAAAAAAGAATTGTAGTAACATGACAGATTCTATTCATTCCAAACATTTATTTTTTGGAGCATTTGTGATATACTCGAATCACCTTTGAATATTTATGGAGGTTGGAACATGGCAAGAGCATTCAAATCCATGGATGGCAACACCGCTGCCGCGCACGTTGCGTACGCGTTCACCGAAGTTGCCGCCATCTACCCGATCACCCCTTCGTCCGTTATGGCCGAGCTGTGTGACGACTGGGCTGCCAACGGCCGCGAGAACATCTTCGGCCAGAAGCTCAAGCTCGTCGAGATGCAGTCTGAGGGCGGCGCGGCCGGCGCCGTTCACGGCTCGCTCATGGCCGGCGCGCTCACGACGACGTTCACCGCGTCGCAGGGCCTGCTGCTGATGATCCCGAACATGTACAAGATCGCCGCCGAGCAGGTGCCCGGCGTTATCCACGTCTCCGCCCGCGCCCTCGCGACGCACGCGCTGAGCATTTTCGGCGATCACTCCGACGTTATGGCCTGCCGCGGCACGGGCTTTGCCATGCTGGCCTCGTCGAACCCGCAGGAGGTCATGGACCTCGCCGCCGTCACGCACCTGTCGGCCATCGAGGGCCACTATGCGTTCCTGCACTTCTTCGACGGCTTCCGCACGTCGCACGAGATCCAGAAGATCGCCGTGTGGGACTATGACGACCTCAAGGACATGGTCGACATGGACGCCGTCGCTGCCTTCCGCGCCCGCGCGCTGAACCCGGAGCATCCGACCATGCGCGGCTCGGCCCAGAACCCGGACATCTTCTTCCAGGTCCGCGAGGCCGGCAACTCCCATGTGGACAACGTCGTCGACGTCGTCGTGCGCAACATGGAGAAGGTCAACGCGAAGATCGGCACGAACTACAAGCCGTTCAACTACTACGGCGCGCCGGACGCCAAGCACGTCATCGTGTCCATGGGCTCGTCCTGCGACGCCATTGAGGAAGTCGTCGACTACCTCAACGAGCGCGGCGGCAAGGTCGGCCTCGTCAACGTCCACCTGTACCGTCCGTTCTCGGCCAAGCACCTGGCCGCCGTCCTGCCCGAGACCGTCGAGCGCATCGCCGTTCTCGACCGCTGCAAGGAGCCGGGCGCCCTCGGCGAGCCGCTGTATCAGGACGTCGTCACGGCCCTGTCCGGCACGAAGTTCGCCTCCGTCCCCGTCGTCGGCGGCCGCTACGGCCTCGGCTCGAAGGACACCGGCCCGAGCTGCTACCTCGCCGTGTTCCGCAACCTTGAAAAAGAGCAGCCGCAGAACCCGTTCACCATCGGCATCACGGACGACGTCACGAACCTGTCGCTCCCGATGACCGAGATCATCGACACCCAGGCCAAGGGCAACACGGCCTGCAAGTTCTGGGGCCTCGGCTCGGACGGCACCGTCGGCGCGAACAAGAACTCCATCAAGATCATCGGCGACAACACCGACCTGAAGATTCAGGCGTACTTCCAGTACGACTCGAAGAAGTCCGGCGGCGTCACGATTTCGCACCTGCGCTTCGGCCCCGAGCCCATCCGCTCGACGTACTATGTCACCGCGTCGGACTTCGTCGCTTGCCATCAGGCCAGCTACCTTGAGAAGTACCCGATGGCGCAGGACATCAAGCCGGGCGGCACGTTCTTAATCAACTGCGGCTATGACGCCGAGCAGCTCGGCAAGGTTCTCCCGGCCGAGGAGAAGCGCTACATCGCCAACAACAACATCCAGGTCTACACCGTCGACGCCGCGAAGCTCGGCGCGGAGCTGGGTCTCGGCAACAAGTTCAACATGATCCTCCAGGCCGCGTTCTTCAAGCTCGCGAACATCATCCCGATCGACGACGCCGAGAAGTACATGAAGGACGCCATCGTCAAGACGTACGGCCACAAGGGCGAGGATATCGTCAATAAGAACAAGGCCGCCGTCGACGCCGGTCTGTCCCACATCGTGAAGGTCGAGATCCCCGAGAGCTGGAAGACCGCCACGGAGGGCTACGTCGCCACCGGCATCGCCTGCGACGATCCGGAGATGAAGGAATTCCTCGACGACGTGCTCGTTCCGGCCAACAACATGGTCGGCGACGCCATCCCGGTCTCCAAGCTCATGAAGTACGCCGACGGCACCCTGCCGGCCGGCACGGCCGCCTATGAGAAGCGCGGCATCTCCGCCGTCGCCCCCGTGTGGCTGCCGGAGAACTGCATCCAGTGCAACTTCTGCTCCTACGTCTGCCCGCACGCCGTCATCCGTCCGTTCGCGATGAATGCCGAAGAGCTGGCCGCCGCGCCGGAGGGCACGCAGTCCAAGCCGATGATCGGCAAGGGCGTCGAGGGTCTGTCCCTCTCCATCCAGGTCTCCGCGCTCGACTGCACGGGCTGCGGCTCCTGCGTCAACGTCTGCCCGGCCAAGGAGAAGGCGCTCAAGCTCGTCCCGGTCACCGAGGACGCGCAGGAGAAGTACGATTACGCGTTCAAGAACGTCTCGAAGAAGGATCTGCCGTTCGACGCCTCCACGGTCAAGGGCTCGCAGTTCCGTCAGCCGCTGTTCGAGTTCTCCGGCGCCTGCGCCGGCTGCGGCGAGACGCCGTACGCCAAGCTCATCACGCAGCTCTACGGCGACCATATGTTCATCGCCAACGCCACGGGCTGCTCGTCCATCTGGGGCGGCTCCGCGCCGTCGACCCCGTACACGGCCGGTAAGGACGGCCGCGGCCCGGCCTGGTCGAACTCCCTGTTTGAGGACAACGCCGAGTACGGCCTCGGCGAGGCCGTTGCCATGAAGCAGCGCCGCGCCCGCCTGCACGACATCGTCGAGAAGCTCGTCGCCGTTGAGTACGTCGACGAGGACGTCGCCGCTGCCGGCAAGGAGTGGCTCGACAAGTTCGACGACGCCGAGGGCTCCCGCGCCGCGGGCGAAAAGCTCCTTGCCCTGTGCAAGGCCGCCGGCGAGCGCGACTACACCGGCACTCCGTTTGAGGAGGGCTGGCTGAAGAACGGCAAGAAGTGCCCGTGCGAGGCCTGCGGCTACGCCCGCGAGGTCGTCGCTTCCGCCGACCTGCTCACGAAGCCGTCCATGTGGATCTTCGGCGGCGACGGCTGGGCCTACGACATCGGCTACGGCGGC
>CAVFYN010000051.1:0-11537 GCA_963626425.1 Bacteroidaceae bacterium | reverse complement strand
GGCGCGCGTGCGCCGGCCGCCACCTCGGTGATCTGCTGCGTGATGGCCGCCTGGCGAATGCTGTTATACTGGATGGAAAGCGTGCGCAGCATCTCCTGCGCGTTGTCCGTGGACGACTCCATGGCCTGCATGCGGGCGTTGTGCTCGGCGGCGTAGGACTCGACGAGCGCGCCGTAGACAAAGCCGGTCACGTAGTTCGGCACGATGCTCTCGAGCGCGTCCTTCGGCGTCGGCAGATACGTGATCTCGCTGACGTCGTGCGTCTCGTAGTTGTGCGGCATGTGCGCGGGCGTATTTTCGCGGACGGAAGCGAAATGCTCCTTGTCCAGCGGCAGGATGCGCATGAGCACCGGCTCGACCGTCATGGAATTGACCATGCGCGTGTAGGCGATGTACACCTCGTCGAGCTCGTACTTCAGATACATCTCAATGAGCTTTTCGGAGATGAGGCGCGCGCGGTGGATCGTCGGGTTCTGCGCCGTGTAGTGGAAATGCGTGTCGACGGGGACGCCGTGCTTGAGAAAATAGTTCCGGCCGACCATGCCGACGACGAACAGGAGGTCCTCCTCCGGCCCGCTCACGCGCTCCATGACGATCTTGATGATGTTGTGGTTGTACGCGCCGGCCAGGCCCTTGTCGCCCGTGACGACGACGTAGCCGATGCGCCGCTTTTCCAGCGGCTTTTCCTGCATATCGGACTCGTTGCCGAAGTAGCGGTGCTCAAAGTTCGGCATATGCGTGATGATGTCGCCGATGACCTCCTGCGAGAAGTAAAAGTGCGGCTCGGCGTTTTCGAGCGCGACGCGCGCGCGCTTGAGCTTCGACGAGGAGATCATATACATGGCATTCGTGATCTTCATCGTGTCACGGATGCTCTTCATGCGGCTTTGGATCTCAGTGGTGCTGGCCACGCTTATTCACCTGCTTTGTACTCCTTCGCCGCCGCGAGGATGCTCTCGCGCGTCTCGTCGGTCAGCTGGCCGCTTTCCGTGAGCGTGCGGAGAATGTCGGGGTGGTAGGAGGCAATGTGGTCGAGGATGCCCATCTGGGTCTTTTTGATGTCCGCCTGCGGCACGTCCGTGAGCAGCTTGTTCGTCGCAACGACGAGCGAGATGACCTGCTCGGCCATGGACAGCGGGCGGTAGAGCGGTTGCTTGAGCAGCTCCATGAGGCTCTTGCCGTAGGCGAGCTGCGCCTTCGTCGCGTCGTCGAGGTCGGAGGAGAACTGCGTAAAGACCTCCATCTCGCGGTACTGCGCAAGGTCGATACGGACGGAGCCGGCGGCCTTTTTCATGGCCTTCGTCTGCGCCGCGCCGCCGACACGCGACACGGACAGGCCGACGTTGACGGCCGGACGCTGGCCGGCGTTGAACTCGTCGGCCTCGAGGAAGATCTGGCCGTCGGTGATGGAGATGACGTTCGTCGGGATATAGGCCGACACGTCGCCGGACTGCGTCTCGATGATCGGCAGCGCCGTGATGGAGCCGCCGCCCTTGGCGTCGGAAAGGCGCGCCGAGCGCTCGAGCAGGCGGGAGTGCAGATAGAACACGTCGCCGGGGTACGCCTCGCGCCCGGGGCTGCGGCCGAGCAGGAGCGAGAGCGCGCGGTAGGCCACCGCGTGCTTTGACAGATCGTCATAGACGATGAGCACGTCGCGGCCCTGATACATGAAATATTCCGCCATGGCCGTGCCGGAATACGGCGCGATGTACTGAAGCGACGACGGGTCGCTCGCCGAGGCGGAGACGATGATGCAGTAGTCCATGGCCCCGTGCTTTTCCAGCAGCGACTGGACCTTCGCGACCGTCGAGGCCTTCTGGCCGATGGCGACGTAGATGCACACGACGTTTTTGCCCTTCTGGTTGAGCATGGCATCGACGGCGATGGACGTCTTGCCGGTCTGGCGGTCGCCGATGATGAGCTCGCGCTGGCCGCGGCCGATCGGGAACATGGAGTCGATGGCGAGGATACCGGTCTCCATCGGGGTGTCGACGGATTTGCGGTCGACGATGCTGGGCGCGTCGTTTTCGATGGGGCGGTAATCTTTTGCCTCAATGTCGCCCTTGCCGTCAATGGGCGCGCCGAGCGCGTCGATGACGCGGCCGAGGAAGCCCTCGCCGACGGGCAGGCCCGCGCGGCGGCCCGTGCGGATGACGCGCGTGCCCTCGCGCAGCTCGCTCTCGCGGCCGAAGAGGATGATGCCGGTCTCGTTTCTGCGGATGTCCTGCACCATGCCCTTGACGCCGTTGTCAAAGATGACGATCTCGCCGTAGGCCGCGTGGTCGATGCCCGAGACGGTCACGATGCCGTCGCCGAGGCGCTCGACGACGCCGACCTCGTGCTCGCCGCTGTCAAATTCGGACTGCTCGATCTCCGTGCGGAGAATGGAGATGATCTCCTGCGTGCTGCCGAGGCCATTGCCCGCGCCCGCAAGCTGATTCCGCAGCGCGCCGAGGCGGCCCTTCATGGACCAGTCGAACTCGTCGCTGCCGGCGCGCAGGATGAAGCCGCCGAGCAGGCTCTTGTCCTCGCGCAGCGTCAGCTCCAGCTCGCGGCCGGGGTATTTTTTCGAGAGGTATTCGCGGAAGCGCGCAAGCTGCGCCTCGTCCGGCGCGGTGACGTACGTGATCGTCACGGGCAGCGCGCCGTGCTTTTCGCCCTGCTGGGCGTAAAACGCGTCGGCGACGTCGCCCACGGCGTCAAACTGCTCTTCGTCGCACAGCAGCTTGAAAACGCCGCGCACCTCCTTCGGGAACACCTTGTCGATGACGTGGTGGCGCCCCTCGAGCGGCGCGGCGGGGTCAGAGAGCTCCGCGCGCAGCTGCGGCAGGGCGTCCAGGATGTCCATGCTCTGGCGGACGACGCCCTCCGCCGCGCCCGCGGCGGCGAGCATGGCGGCATACTGCCTGACGGTCTGCGTCATGTCTCATCCCCCGCTTCCGTCAGGAATTTTTCATAGAGCTTTTTGTCATGCTCCGGCGAGGCCTGCTCGCCGATGACCTTCGCGGCCGCGTCCATGGCCAGCGCGGAGATCTCGCCCGAGAGCGACTTGAGCGCGGCCTCGCGCTCCTGGCCGATCTTCTCGCGCGCCTGCTCCATGGTCTTGGCGGCCTCGTCTCCGGCCGATTTTACGATGCGGCCGTATTCCTCTTTTGCCTTTTCCTGCGCCTCGGCCAGCATTTTCGCGCTGGTCTTCTGCGCGTCGGCCAGGCTCGCCTCGTACTGCGTGCGAAGCTGCGCGGCCTGCTCCTGCTCCTGCTTTGCCTTTTCGATCTGCTCGTCGGCCATCTGCTGGCGCTGGGCGATGATCTTGTCCACCCGGCCGAACAGGAACTTTTTCAGGAGGAAATAGAGGATCAGAATATCAATGATTGTAAACAGAAGATTGATGTCAAACCGCAGCAATACTCCCGCCTCCTAACTTTTCTCCTTTGGCTCAGCCGAGGAACAGAATGATGAGAATGCCGACGACGAAGCCGTAAATAGCGGTCGCCTCGGCGAGGGCGCAGCCCAGGATGAGCAGCTTCTGGATCTTGCCGTCGGCCTCCGGCTGACGGGCGACGGCGTCGACGGCCTTGCCCGTGGCGTGGCCGATGCCGAGACCGGCGCCGATGCCGGTCAGAACTGCGATGGCGGCTCCGATTGCGATCATGGTATTCATAGTTGGTTTCTCCTTTACTTTAATGATGGAGGCTCACTCGATGGCCTCTTTGATGAACAGCGACGTCAGAAATACGAACACATACGCCTGGATCAATCCGTCGAACACGTCGAAGTACAGGCTGAACGCCAGCGGCACGACGACGGGCACGACCGCCTCGATGAGCTTCATGACGACGAATGCGCCGAGCACGTTGCCGAAAAGGCGCATGCACAGCGACAGCGGCCGGATGAACACCTCGAGCACGTTGATGGGCGCGACGATCGCGACCGGCTCGGCGAAGCTGTGCAGCCAGCCCTTCGCGCCGCGGTGCCGGATGCCGGCCGCCTCGATCAGAATGATCGACATGATGGCCAGCGCGGCCGTGACGTTCATGTCCTTCGTCGGCGACTTGAAGCCGAACAGGCCCACGAGGTTCGCGACGCCGATGTACACGAGCACGGTGGCAAGGTACGGCACGTATTCGCGGCCCTCCTCGCCCACGAAGCCCTGCACGATCTTCTCAATCGACGTGACGGCCCATTCGGTGAACGCCTGACGCTTGGAAATGCCGGTCACTTTCATCCCGTGGGTCAGAAAGAGCGACAGCGCGACGAGCACCGCCATGATGATCCAGGTGACGACGACGGATTCGGCGACCGGAATGCCGCCGAAGAGCGGGATCGTGAATACGGTCTCGACATTGAGCTCTTCCATCAGCGTCTGCGCCAGATTACCCATCTCATCCCCTCCGTTTCTTTGCGCCGCAGCACGCGGCGCGGGCTATTTTTTACTACCTCATTATAATACGTGCAAAAAATGTTGCAAGCGTATATTCTGCTTAATTATTCCGCCCTGCGGACGAACAAGCTTCGGCGTTATGCCTATGATATTTCATTTTTATGTTTCACTAGTTTTAATTTCAGTTTTCTTTACTGTCCCATTCCAGATGCGAAGTCCCCCGCGGAACACGACGCGCACGAGCGGGCCGACATAGAAAAGCTGAAGAAAAAACGCGGCCGGAAAGCACAGCGCCGCCGTCGTGATCCAGCGGCAGAACCAGCCGCCCGCGCCGCCGTGCACGAACGCGGCAAACAGCGTGATGACCGGCACGATGAGCGCGACCGTCGCGCACTGCACCGCGAGCGTCATGAAAAAGCCGCCCCGCAGCGCCTCCGGCACGATTTTCCGCGCGATCCTCAGCGCAAGGCGCGTCACGACGAGGTTGACGAGCAGCTCAATGACGACAAATTCCACCCACATCTCCCGGATGGCCAGCGCGAACACCGCGCCGCTCAGCGCCCCGCGCGAGAGCGCGATCGTGTAGACCGTCATGCAGAATACCATGCAAAAGCCCATGAGCAGTCCAAATACAAGTCCCTGTGTTTTCGTTTTCGGCATAAGATCGTTCCTCCTGAAAATAAGCAAAAAAAGAACGCCTGACAGACATTCGATGCTTGTCAGGCGTTCTATTTTCGTTATTTAAGATAGCAAAAATCCGCGCGCAATGTCATAGGCGATTTTTACAAATTCTGTTTTTCCGCCGCGCCGGTCTTTGTGCCATGTCACTTGGCCGTCTCGCCGAGCTGCTGCAAAATAAGCGGCAGGACCTGGTCCGGCTGGATGTGCAGGACGAGGGCGAACTCGTCGTGGATGCGCTTCTGCGCGTCCTTGAAATACTGGACGTCCTTCGAGCCGAGCTGTTTTCCGTGCCGGGCGAGCTGCTGCTGGCGATTGTGCAGCGTGCGGATCATGCGGATCATGCGGCGGCGGTCGCCGCTGCCCATGACCTCGTCGAAGAGCTCCTTGCGCCGGCGCGTGTCGTCGACCCACTCCTCGTCGGCCATCGGCATCTCCGCGATGAGCGCGCGGACCTCCTCCTCCGTGAGCACCTTGCGCATGCCGAGCTTTTCCTCGTTGCCGACGGGCGCGTAGAGCGTCAGGTCCTCCTTGAATACCGGATGCATCACATAATACTGCTTCTTTTCTCTTCCCAGATTCCGCTGCTCGACCTCCACGATGCGGCAAACGCCGTTTTTCCCGTAGAGGACTGTGTCATTTACTGCATACATCGCGTTCCTCCATCTTCTTCTCCTTCTGCCATCCGATCCCGGAAGCGGCGTTTCACCTATTCGCTTCCGATTTCATTATAACAGAAACAAAAAGAAAATGTCAGTGCATTTCTCCGAAAAGAGAAAATGTTTTTTGCCGAACAAACGCCCCATGGCCGCGGCCATGGGGCATTTGCCAAATCATTTCAAAAGCTCGTTGAAATCGCCGCGCGGCGTGTAGTGCGTGTGCAGCAGATGGTGCGACAGCTCGCCGCAGGGCTCCTTTAAGAACTCCTGGTAGAGCGTCTGCACGGCCGGGTTCTCAAACGACATGCGCAGCGTCTTGCGCTCGTCCTCGGAGTAGAGCGCGCGCGAGCGCAGCTCGCGGTAGTTCTCCACGACCTCGCGCGGCTGGCCGCCGCCCGAGACGCAGCCGCCGGGGCAGCCCATGATCTCGATGAAGTGATACGGCGACGTGCCCTCCGCGATCTCGCGCATGAGCCGGTCCGCGCCGGCAAGGCCGCTCGTGACGGCCACGCGCAGCGTGACGCCCTCGAACTCGCCGTACTCCGGCAGGACGTTTTCCAGCGTGATCTCGGCCGACTTCACCTGCTCCAGACCCATGATGGGCGCGACGTGCAGATCCTCGAACGGCAGCTTGCGGCCGGTGATGAGGAAGTACGCCGTGCGCAGCGCCGCCTCCATGACGCCGCCCGTGACGCCGAAGATGTCGGCCGCGCCCGTCGAGATGCCGAGCGGCGCGTCGTATTCCTCGGCCTCGAGGCTCTGGAAGTCGATGCCGGCCGTCTTGATCATGCGCGCCAGCTCGCGCGTGGTGAGCACGGCGTCGACGTCGCGCACGCCCTCCACGGCCATCTCCGGGCGCTGGATCTCGTATTTTTTCGCGGTGCACGGCATGACGGACACGACATAGATCTCCGTCGGGTCGACGCCGAGCTTGCGGGCGTAGTACGTCTTGATGAGCGCGCCGAGCATCGTGTGCGGCGACTTGCACGACGAGAGATGGTCCAGCTCGTTCGGGAACGCGTGCTCGCAGTGCTTGACCCAGCCGGGCGAGCACGACGTGATCATCGGCAGCACGGCCTTTTCGCCCGCGAGCGACGCCTTGAGCCGGCCGAGCAGCTCCGTGCCCTCTTCCATGATGGTGACGTCCGCGCCGAAGTTCGTGTCGAACACCTCGTCAAAGCCCATCTGGCGCAGCGCCGCGACCATTTTGCCCGTGACGGGCGTGCCGCACGGATAGCCGAACGCCTCGCCGAGCGCGGCGCGCACGGCCGGGGCCGTCTGGACGATGACGTGCTTGGCCGGGTCGCCGATGGCCTCCCACACGGGCGCGATGGCGTCCGTCTCGGAGAGCGCGCCCGTCGGGCAGACGGCGACGCACTGGCCGCACATGGAGCAGTTCGACTCAATGAGCGGCAGGCCCATGGCGGGCGAAATGACGGTGTTGAAGCCGCGGTTCTGCGCGCTGATGGCGCCGACCTCCTGCTTTTCCTTGCAGACGGTCACGCAGCGGCGGCAGAGGATGCACTTGCGCGAGTCGCGCGTGATGGCGGGCGAAATGTCGAGCAGCGCATCCTTGTGCTCGCCGTGCAGGCGCGGCTCGTCGTAGCCGAGCTGGTAGCCGAGCGCCTGCAGCTCGCAGTTCTGGTTGCGGCTGCAGCTCATGCACTCCTTCGGATGGTCGGAGACCATGAGGTCGTAGATGACCTGGCGCGCGTGGCGCACGCGCTCGGAGTTCGTGTGGACGACCATGCCGTTCGTCGCCTTCACGACGCACGACGCCTGAAGGTTCTTCGCGCCCTCGACCTCGACGACGCAGATGCGGCAGGCGCCGATGGCGTGGATGTCGCGGTACTGGCACAGGCTCGGGATGCGGATGCCGGCGAGCTTGGCCGCCTCTAAAATGGTGCTGCCCTCGGGGGCTTCCACCTTTTTGCCGTTGATCGTCAATTCAATCACTGTGAAAACCTCCTCTCAATTACTGGACAGAGATCGCGCCGAACTTGCAGTTCGAAATGCACGTTCCGCAGCGGATGCACTTTTCGATGTCGATGCTGTGCGGCTGCTTGACGCTGCCGGAAATGGCATCGGCCGGGCAGTTGCGCGCGCAGAGCGTGCAGCCGCGGCACTTGTTCGGGTCGATGTGGTACGTCAGCATGTCCTTGCACACGTGCGCCGGGCACGTGCGGTGGAGCACGTGGGCCTCGTACTCGTCGCGGAAATATTTCATCGTCGTGAGGACGGGGTTCGGCGCCGTCTGGCCGAGGCCGCACATGGCCGTGTCCTTGATGGTGTTGGCCAGGATCTCGAGCATTTCAAGATCCTCCATCTCGCCCTTGCCGGCGACGATCTTCTGCAAAATCTCGAGCATGCGCTTCGTGCCGATGCGGCAGGGCACGCAGTGGCCGCACGACTCGTCCTTGACGAAGTCCATGAAGTAGCGCGCCGTGTCGACCATGCACGTATTTTCGTCCATGACGATAAGGCCGCCGGAGCCCATGATGGCGCCCATGGCCGACAGATCCTCATACGTGACGGGCACGTCGAGGTGCTCTTCCTTCAGGCAGCCGCCCGACGGGCCGCCGGACTGGATGGCCTTGAACTTCTTGCCGTCCTTGATGCCGCCGCCGATGGTGTAGACGATCTCGCGCATGGGCGTGCCCATCTGGATCTCGACGATGCCGGAATAGCGGATGTCGCCGGCGAGGGCAAAGACCTTCGTGCCCTTGGATTTATCCGAGCCGAACGACGCGTACCACGCCGAGCCCTTCATGATAATAGCCGGGACGTTGGCGAGCGTTTCGACGTTGTTGATGATGGTCGGGCAGCCGAACAGGCCCTTCTGGAACGGGAACGGCGGCTTCTGCCGCGGCTCGCCGCGCTTGCCCTCGATGGAGTTGAGCAGCGCCGTCTCCTCGCCGCAGACGAACGCGCCCGCGCCGATGCGGATCTCGATGTCAAAGTCGAAGTCCGAGCCGAGGATATGTTCGCCGAGCAGGCCGAATGCGCGCGCCGTCTCGATGGCCTCGCTCAGGCGCTCGACGGCGATGGGGTACTCCGCGCGGACGTAGACATAACCCTTGTTCGCGCCGATGGTGTAGCCGCCGAGCATCATGGCCTCGATGATGGAGTGCGGGTCGCCCTCGAGCACGGAGCGGTCCATGAACGCGCCGGGGTCGCCCTCGTCGGCGTTGCAGACCATGTATTTCTGGCCGTCCCGTGCGTTGTAGCCGGACTCCCACTTCACGCCCGTCGGGAAGCCCGCGCCGCCGCGGCCGCGAAGGCCGGAGGCCTTGAGCTCCTCATAGACGCCCTGGCGGCCGATCTCGAAGAGGGCCTTGGCGATAGCGAAGTAGCCGTCGCGCGAGATATATTCCTCGATGGAGTCATAGTCGATGACGCCGCAGTTGCGCAGCGCGATCTTGATCTGGTCGCGGAAGAACGGGATGTCCTTCATGTGCGGGATATACGAATTTGTTTTCTCATCAAAGAAGGTGTACTGCTCGATGAGGTTGCCGCCGATGAGGTGCTTGTCGACAATCTGCGTGACCTTCTCAGGCGTCATGTTGCAGTAGAACACGCCCTCCGGCTCGACGACGATCGCGGGGCCGAGCGCGCACAGGCCGATGCAGCCCGTCTCGACGATGCGCACCTCGTCGCGCAGGCCGCGCAGCGTGTACTGCTTCTTGAGCGCGTTCATGACGTCGGCGCAGTGCGACGAGACGCAGCCCGTGCCGCCGCAGACCATGACGGTGTGGCGGTATTTCGAGGTCTCTTCGAGGAATTCGTCGCGGATCTCGATGAGATCGTCGACGCTTTTGACCTTGCGTGCGTATTTCGCCATTACGCCTCCGCCTCCTCTTCCTTCTTGTAGTACGGAGCGAGGATCTGCGGGATCTGCTCCGTCGTCACGTTCGCGTAGACCTTATCGTCGATGGAAATGGCCGGCGCGAGGCCGCACGCGCCGATGCAGCGCGCGATCTCCAGCGTGAACACGCGGTCGGCCGTCGTGTGGCCGGATTTGCAGCCGAGCACGCGCTCGAGCTCGTCGGCGATGCGCACGCCGCCGCGGACGTAGCAGGCCGTCCCGAGGCAGATGCGGATGGTGTGCTTGCCCTGCGGCTCCGTGGAGAAGAACGAATAAAACGTCACGACGCCGGACACGACCGACAGCGGACAATCCATTTCGACAGCGACGACCTTCTGCACCTCGATCGGCAGATAGCCGTAAACGGTCTGCACGGCGTGGAGGACCTGGATCAGGCTGTTGCCCTTCGCCTTGTAGTCCGACGCGATCTGCCGGACGCGCGAAAGCAGCACCTCATCGCGGCTCATCGCCGCCCCATTGCTTTGCTCGCTCATGTACACAAACCTCCTTTGGTACTTTCCCGCTTTATTATAATGCATTGCAAGAAGTGTTGTAAATGAACATTCCTGACGATTTTCGCATTGTGAAATGCTCCATTCAGGCGGTTTCAAAGAACGAATTCACAAAGTTGTCTCACATGATACAGCAAGTTAAAAATCTGACTTATTCACATAAAAAAGGGCCCGCGGTTTCCCGCGGACCCCAAAATGCGATCCGGTTTACGCCGTTTCGACGGAGAGCTTTCTCGTTTTCCACTTGCCGGAGAAGAAATAGATGCCCGCCAGCAGCACGGACACGTACCCGGCCAGCGCGCTGCCGAGCCAGAAGCCCTTGAGCCCCATCCCGGCCGTGATGCCGAGCAGCAGCGAAAAGCCGATGCGCGCGGCTACGCCGTCGAGCAGCGCGATGACGAGGTTGAGCGACGTGAAGCCCACGCCGTTGATGAGGCCCAGCGTCGGCGCCATCAGCGCAAACGACAGGAACATCCACACCGCAACGCGAAGATACGTCACCGCCAGGTCAAGCACCTCGGGATCGGAGCTGAACAGCCCGAAGATCTGCCGCGGCAGCAGCAGGCACCCGGCCGCGACGATCACAAAGAAGCCCAGGCAGATGCCCCAGCCGATGTAGACCGTCTTGGTCACGCGGTCCTGCCGGCCCGCGCCGAGGTTCTGTCCGACCATGGACGCCGTCGCGGCCTGCACGGCGCCCGTCACGACGTTCATGACGGAGAACAGCTTGCCGCCGACGCCGGCCACGGCCGCGGCGACGATGCCGTAGGCGTTGACGAAGGACGTGACGATCATCATCGAGACGTTGATGGCCATCGTCATGGCGATAAGCGGCACGGACAGCTTCGTCGCCGCGCGCAGCTTGCTGCCGACGATGCGGAAGCTGTGCCGCTTGAAATCAAAGCCGAAGCTCTCGCGTCTGCGGTACAAGAACGTGATGGTGAACACGCAGCTGAACGCCTGGCTGAGCACGGTGGCAAACGCCGCGCCGAACGTGCCCCAGTGGAACCCCGCCACGAACAGAAGGTCGAGCACGATGTTCATGACCGTCGCGACGGCCATGATGATGAACGGCCGCTTCGAGTCGCCCATGCCGCGCAGCGTGTCGGAAAACGTGCCGAAAATGAACGTGACCGGCAGTCCGCAGCAGCAGACGATGAGATACGTCACCGCCTCGCCGAGCGCCTCGGGCGGCGTGTTGAGCAGCTTCAGGATCGGCCTTGCCAGCCCGATGCCGAGCGCGCACACGACGAGTGAGAGCAGGAAGCAGAACGAAACGAGCGTACCGATCGTCTCATTGAGCTCCTTTTTCCGGCCGGAGCCGACGAGCTGCGCGATGTAGATCTGCCCGCCGTTGCCGTAGCCCGTGCCGAACGCGTAGCAGAGCATCGTGATCTGTCCCGCCACGGAGATGGCGGACAGGCCGACGCTGCCGACGAATT
>CAVFYN010000050.1:0-10534 GCA_963626425.1 Bacteroidaceae bacterium | reverse complement strand
AATTTTGAAATTCATGACTTGCAATACGCGGCAGCGCGGCGAATAAATTTCAATTTCCGAAACAAGATTTCGATTACTGACATTTTACCGTATATCCCGACGGAAGTCAAGAGCCTTTGCACGGAGAGTTTGCGAAAATTTTGGCGTAGATCATACAAAGTGCACAGTTTGGTCAGCACGCGACTGTATATATTTAATAGAAAATGGGAAAAAGATGTCGGAAATGGACAGAATGAGGATATGCTGACCTGAAATGACTGCAAGAAAATCGGGTACGAACTGCAAATTTTCTGTTGACAGAATTGAAATGGTATTTTATACTTTACTCAAACAGGGGAATACTGAAAGCTGGTTTCGGTATTTGAAATCGACCGTGTGAGCGCGGCCCGGTCCGCCGGACGCGCCCGCCAAGCAAGAAAAAGGAGAGATAAAAAGATGGGCAGATACATCATCCGCCGCCTGCTCCTTCTGGTCGTCGTCATGTTCGGCGTTATCGCGCTGGTCTACGCGTTCCAGGGGATCTCCAACGGCGACGCGGCCTCCATCATCCTCGGCAACAACGCCACCGAGGAAGCGATCGAGGAGCTCCGCGACGAGCTGGGTCTCAACGACCCGATCATCGTCCAGTTTTTCCGATACTGCTGGAACCTCATCACGACCGGCAGCCTCGGCACGTCGTATCTGACCCGTCAGCCGGTCATGGATGAGATCCTCATCCGGTTCCCATATACATTAAGGCTCGCGTTCGGCTCCGTCGCCGTCGGCGTCATCATCGGCATCCCGCTCGGCGTCATCTCGGCCGTGAAGCAGTACACGATCATCGACAACATCATCCTTGCCGTGAGCGTGTTCCTGTCGAGCGTGCCGAACTTCTGGCTGTCGCTCATGCTCATCCTCGCCTTTGCCGTCAAGCTCGGCGTGCTGCCGTCGGCCGGCGTCGAGTCGTGGAAGGGCTGGGTCCTGCCGATGACGGTCGTCGCCGTGCAGACGATGGGCAGCGTCATCCGAAACACGCGCTCGAGTATGCTCGAGACCATCCGCCAGGACTACGTCCGCACCGCCCGCGCCAAGGGCCAGTCCGAGCGGAAGATCATCATCAGCCACGCGCTGCGCAACTCGCTCATCCCGGTCGTCAACGCCATCGGCGTCTCGCTCAGCTCGCAGCTCGGCGGCGCGCTCATCATTGAGAACATTTTCTCCATCCCCGGCATCGGCCAGTACGCCGTCACGGCCATCAACAACCGCAACTATCCGTCCGTGCTCGGCGCGACGATCCTGCTCTCGTTCACGTTCTCGGTCGTCAACCTGCTCATGGACCTCATCTACATCGTCATTGATCCGCGCCTGAAGACGACGTTCGCCGTTGTGAAAAAGCGCAAGCGCAAGAGCGCGGCGGCCTGAGACGGGAGGGGAATAGAAAATGGCAAAGTACGCAACCGATACGATCCTCGCCTTTGAGGCGAAGAAGGCAAAACGCAAAAAAGAGCCGAAGTACTCGTTCTGGGCCGATGCCTGGCGCCGCCTGCGCCGCAACCGCACGGCCGTCATCGGCATGGTCATCATCATTCTCCTGCTGCTCATCGCCATCGCGGCGCCGGCCATCATGCCGTACAGCTACACGTCCACGGACGTCATGGCCATGAACCAGACCCCGTCGGCCAAGCACTGGTTCGGCACGGACAACCTCGGCCGCGACATCTTCAGCCGCTGCATCTACGCCACGCGCGTCTCCATCCCGATCGGCATCATCAGCGCCGTCGTCTCCGTCTTTGTCGGCGGCGTGTTCGGCCTGATCGCGGCGTATTTCGCCGGCGCGGTCGACCTGTTCCTCATGCGCGTCATGGACGTTCTGCAGGCCATCCCGTCCATGATGATGGCCATCATCGTCATCGCCGCGCTCGGCACGGGCACGGCTCCGCTGCTCATCGCCGTCGGCATGTCGTGCGTGCCGCAGTTTGCAAAAACGGTCCGCTCGGCCGTTCTGACGGTGCGCAGCAATGAGTACATCGACGCGTCCCGCTCGCTCGGCGCGAGCAACCTGCGCCTCATGTTCCGCCACATCATCCCGAACTGCGTGGGCTTCGTGCTCATCGTGTGCGTGCAGATCATCTCCGGCAACATCATGTTCATCTCGTCGCTGAGCTACATCGGCCTCGGCATCACGCCGCCGACGCCGGAATGGGGCGCCATGCTCTCGGCCGGCAAGACGTTTTTGCAGACCTATCCGCACATGGTCGTGTTCCCGGGCCTGATGATCATGATCACGGTATTCGCCTTCAACCTGTTCGCTGACGGCGTCCGCGACGCGCTCGATCCGCGTCTGAAGTAAGGGGAGGAGCAACATGGAAAATCAGAACCTGAAAGCCGAAGCGGGCAAGCCGTTTCTCGAGATCAAGAACCTCCGCGTCCACTATGAGACGAACGACGGCGTCGTCGAGGCCGTCAACGGCATCGACATGGAGCTGCGCCACGGCGAGGTCTACGGCCTCGTCGGCGAGACGGGCGCCGGCAAGACGAGCGTCGCGCTGACCATCATGGGCCTGCTGCCGTTCCCGCCGAGCCGCATCGTCTCCGGCGAGATCCTGCTCGAGGGCGAGGATCTCCTCAAAAAGACCAATGAGCAGATGCGCAAGATCCGCGGCAAGCGCATCAGCATGATCTTCCAGGACCCCATGACCGCGCTCAACCCGGTGCAGAAGGTCGGCAAGCAGATCGCCGAGTGCATCGCGCTCCACGAGCCGGACAAGAGCAAGAAAAACATCGAGGGCGAGGCCGGCAAGATGCTCGAAATGGTCGGCATCCCGGCCGAGCGCTTCAACGACTATCCGCACCAGTTCTCCGGCGGCATGAAGCAGCGCGTCGTCATCGCCATGGCGCTCTCGTGCTACCCCGAGCTCATCATCGCCGACGAGCCGACGACGGCGCTGGACGTCACGATCCAGGCGCAGGTCCTCGCGCTTATGAAGCAGCTGCAGGAGCAAAGCGGCACGAGCATGCTCGTCATCACGCACGACTTCGGCGTCGTGGCCGAGATGTGCGACAAGTGCGCCGTCATGTACGCCGGCGAGATCGTCGAGTCCGGCTCCGTTGAGGACTTCTTCGAAGATCCGCAGCATCCGTACACGATCGGCCTGTTCGAGTCGCTGCCGAGCGTCGGCGTCGGCGGACGGCTCAAGCCCATTCCGGGCGTTATGGCCGACCCCATGGATCTGCCGAACTACTGCACGTTCGCCGAGCGCTGCCCGCACGCGACGGACGAATGCCGCAAGGGCGACCCGGAGCTCACCGAGGTCGCGCCGGGACACTTTGTCAAGTGCTTCCGCGTCGGCAGCCCCGCGAAGAAAGGAGAGTAAGCCATGGCCCTCATTGAAGTCAACCATCTCAAAAAGTACTTTGACGTGGCCAAGGGCACGCTCCACGCGGTCGACGACGTCTCGTTCGAGATCGAGGAGCAGACGACGCTCGGCGTCGTCGGCGAGTCCGGCTGCGGCAAGTCCACGCTCGGCCGCACGCTGCTGCGCATGGAAAACCCGACGTCCGGCGAGATCCTCTACCGCGGGCAGGACATCACCAAGTGCTCCCGCCGCGAGATGAAGAAGATGCGCACGAAGCTGCAGATGATCTTCCAGGATCCGTATTCCTCGCTCGACCCGCGACTTTCCATCACGCAGCTCATTGAAGAGCCGCTCATCATCCACAAGATCTACAACAGCAAGGAAGAGCGCGAAAAGCGCGTCCGCGAGCTCATGGACACCGTCGGCATCGCGCAGCGCTACGCGCACTCGTTCCCGCACGAGCTCGACGGCGGCCGCCGCCAGCGCGTCGGCATCGCCCGCGCGCTCGCGCTCAACCCGGAGTTCATCGTCTGCGACGAGCCGGTCTCCGCGCTCGACGTCTCCATCCAGGCGCAGGTTATCAACCTGCTCGAGGATCTGCAGCAGGAGAAGAAGCTCACGTACATGTTCATCACGCACGACCTGTCCGTCGTCCGCTACATCTCCGATGAGATCTGCGTCATGTACCTCGGCCGCGTCGTGGAAAAGTGCAAGTCGGACGAGCTGTTCAACAACACGCTCCATCCGTATTCGCAGGCGCTGCTCGGCGCCGTTCTTGAGCCGAAGCTGAAAAAGGACCGCACGGTCACGCTGATGAAGGGCGAGCTCACGAGCCCCATCGACCCGAAGCCGCAGTGCCGCTTCGCCGACCGCTGCCCGCACGCGTGCGAGCAGTGCCTCGCCTGCGAGCCGGAGCTGCGCGAGGTCCGGCCCGGCCATCTCGTCGCCTGCCATCTGGTCAAAGCGGAGGCGTAAGCCTCCTGAACCCCGGCCCGCTCCGCGGGCCATCCTTCCATCAAAGGAGGTGGAGAGCCCGGCTGCAAATTTGCCCCAGCACGCAAGTCCGCCAACCTGACATGAATGAAAAGAGGGAAAGATCAATGAAAACGACACTGAAGAAAGTATTTTGCCTGCTTCTTGCGCTTCTCATGGTCCTGTCCGTTGCCTCCTGCGGGAGCAAGGACGACGGCACGACTTCCGACGGCGCCGGCACGACGAACGACACCGCGCCGAGCGGCGGCAATACCGGCACGACTGACTCCGGCAAGACCGACTCCGACAACGCCGGCGGCGAGTCCGACAAGCCCGCGGCCGACCAGGTCTTCGCTCAGACCGGCGAGACGTGGGAGAACATGGACAGCTCCATCTGGACGTATGACACGACCCTCAACGTCGCGATGAACGCCGAGCCCGTCTGCCTCGTCTACGAGTACAACGTCATGACGAAGCCGGACTTCAACATCGTCCGTCTCGTCCACAGCGCGCTGTTCGAGTATGACCAGAACAGCGAGATCGTCCCGATGCTCGCCGAGAGCTACGAGTGGGTCGACAACCTCCACATCCGCATCAAGCTCCGCGAGGGCGTCATGTCCTACGGCGGCAACGAGCTGACCGCTGACGACGTTCTGTGGAACCTCCAGGTCGGCGAGGAGAACGGCGGCGCGGCGAACTTCGCCACGTACTTCAGCGCGGCCGAGAGCTCGGTCGAGGACAAGTACACCATCGTCATCGGCCTGTCGAAGTCCAACCCGGACATCTTCCGCGCCTTCACCGAGACCTACATCGTCTCCCAGGCTGACGTCGAGGCCCTCGGCGGCCTGCAGGCCGCTTCGCTCAACCCGCAGTGCAACTACGGCCGCTACAACTTCAAAGAGTGGGTCCCCGGCCAGTACGTCCTGCTCGAGCGCAACGAGAACTACTGGGGCAAGGACCTCGAGTCCGCCGGCGGTTACTATCAGTACATCAAGCTGTCCTGGATCTCCGACAGCGCCTCCCGCGTTATGGCGGTCCAGTCCGGCAACGTCGACATGGCGCTCGGCCTCGGCTACTCTGACTGCGCCGGCTTCGTCGGCAGCACCGAGCTGACCGTCGTCGGCAAGGAGAGCAGCCGCTGCGTCGGCCCCGCGTTCAACTGCGCCGAGGGTATGCTCTTCAACGACGTGAACCTCCGCTCCGCCATCTACGAACTCATCGACCCGGTCGTCTGCGCTCAGATCATGTACGGCGGCTACTCCGAGACGACGGAGATCTTCTGCGCCACGACCGCCAGCTGGTACGTCCCGAACCTCGATCCGGACCGCGCCGTTGACGTCGACAAGGCCAAGGAATACCTCGCGGCCGCCGGCTGCCCGGATGGCTTCTCCTTCACGCTGACCCTCGAGCCGGACGACGCGCTCAAGCAGGTCGCCGAGTACCTCCAGGCCCAGTTCCTCGAGGTCGGCATCAACATGGAGATCAACTCTCCGGAGCTGTCTGACTACTTCAACATCATCTACGCCGGTGAGAGCCAGGTCTTCATGACCCAGTCCGGCCGCTTCATCGACGTCGGCCAGGCCGTTCAGGCTTGGGACGGCCGCATCAGCTACGCCAGCGCCGGCGGCGGCTGCGGCCTGCAGGATCAGGAGATCATGGACCTCTGCGACATCATCTACAGCTCCATTGATGACGCCGAGATCAAGGACGCCTACACCCGCATCGCCCAGAAGGTGTTCGATGAGCACTACACCATCGGCATCTGCAACGGCGTCAACTACATCCTGACCGCCAACGACATCACCGGCTTCGTCATCGGCCAGAACGGCAACGACCACCTGCAGTTCATGCACCCGGTCGAGGCGTAAAAGCCTGCCGCGCATCTTAAAAAATGCGAATACCGCCGCCCTCCGTATGGAGGGCGGCGGTTTTTTGCGGGCGGGGCGCCGACAGAGGGGGTGTAGGCTCTGATTATGCAGAAGAGTTTGTGAATGGAATGCACCCGTAGGGGCGACCCTCGCGGTCGCCCGCGTGGCCGATTGCGAACCAGCGCCCCAATAGACCTGTCACCCTGAGCGAAGCCGAAGGGTCTTGCCGATTACGGTAAGCCGATTGCGATCCAGCGCTAAAACAGAATGTCATTCAGAGCCGCGCAGCGGCGTGGCATCGTCCCCGAATGGGGGAATCTTTCCGATTGCGGAGAAGTCGCGCTTATATCCAGCGCCGGAACAGAACGAAAGACTACCGTAATCGGGCAGATCATTCGACTCCGCTGACGCTTCGCGAAGACATGACACGTTTTATTCGGCAGCTGCCGCCGCAATCGGTCTGTTTATGCCTCCGGCGGGGTACTTCTTTTGTCTCGCCAAAAGAAGTACCCAAGAAAACGCGAGCCGGGGAGGGGCTTTTCACAAAGCCGCCCCTCCCCGGCACCCCTCCCTCCGAAACAAGGGCAGGCGTGCGACGTTTTTGCATCGTGCCAATCCTGCGACAACCGTCGAGGCAAAACTACTACGCATGCGCCGATTGCGGTACGCGCCATGGCTCCCCTGTGCAAGGGGAGCTGTCAGCGAAGCTGACTGAGGGGTTGGAGGTCAAGGGCGCGGTAGTGCGCCATCGGAAATTCGATACATCGTCCCGCCAACCCCTCCGGCACGCCTAACGGCGTGCCACCTCCCCTTACACAGGGGAGGCTTTGGCGCGGCTTCCTTTTTTGACGCGTTCTTCCGGCAGGATGAGGTCATCCCGCCCTACGGCGTACAGCCCTTGCATCTGCGCGCAAAAAAACCGCCCCGCGGCTGTATGCTGCGGGGCGGCTGCGTTTTTTGGTGACAGCGGATCAGAGCGTATCCTTCGCCGCCTTATACTTGTTGATGGCGTCCGTCAGCTTCGGGACGACGGCGTTGACGTCGCCGACGATGCCGAGGTCGGCGGTCTCGAAAATGGGGGCGTCGGCGCTCTTGTTGATGGCGATGATGTAGTCCGAGCCCTCCATGCCGGCGACGTGCTGGATAGCGCCGGAGATGCCGCAGGCGATGTACACGTCCGGGCGGACGGTCTTGCCCGTCTGGCCGACCTGGCGGTCTTTTTCGATCCAGCCGGCGTCCACGCAGGCGCGGGAGGCCGAGACGTCGCCGCCGAGCGCGTCGGCGAGCGCGTGCAGGGACGCGAATTTGTCCGCGGAGCCGAGGCCGCGGCCGCCGGAGACGAGGATCTTCGCCTCGGTGATGTCGGCCGATTTGCGCGTGGATTTGACGGTCTCAAGGATCTTGACGTTGTTGGACAGCTTAACGTCCAGCTTCGTGACGCGGCCGGTGCGCGCGTCGTCGCGCTCGAGCGCCTGCATGACGCCGGGGCGGACGGTGGCCATCTGCGGGCGGTGATCCGTGCAGACGATCGTGGCCATGATGTTGCCGCCGAAGGCCGGGCGGGTCATTTTGAGCTGGTTCGGGAAGTCCTTGCCGTCTTTTTTGACGTCGTCGATCTCAAGGCCGGTGCAGTCGGCCGTCAGGCCGGTGTGCACGCGCGCGGACACGCGCGGGGCCAGGTCGCGGCCGATGCTCGTCGCGCCGTAGAGCACGACGTCGGGGTCGAGCTGTGAAATGGCGGCGTACATGACCTGCGCATACGGCTCGGTGGAATATTCAGCCAGCAGGGGATCGTCCGCGATGACGACCTCGTCCGCGCCGTGCGCGATGAGGTCGTTCGCCTTGCCCTCGATCTCATAGCCGGGCAGGACGGCAACGACCTCCTGGCCGAGCGCGTCGGCCAGCTCGCGGGCCTTGCCGAGCAGCTCGAGCGTGACCTTCTGGATCTGGCCGTCGCGCTGCTCGCAGAAAACAAAAACGTTTTTGCTCATTGTTCGTATCCTCCCTCAGATGAGATGGCGCGCGGCGAGGCGCTCGACGATGGCGGCGGCCGCTTCGTCGGCGGTCAGATCCTTGAGGATCTCGCCCTGGCCCTTGCCCTGCTTGCTCATGGACTTGACGACGTTCGTCGGCGAGCCCTTCAGGCCGATGTTGCTCTCGTCGACGACGTCGGCGATGTCGGCATACGTCATGATGCGCACTTCTTTTTCGTACGCGTCAAAGCAGCCGCCGACGGTCATGTAGCGGGGCTTGTTGAGCTCGGAGAGCGTCGTGATGAGGCAGGGGAACGCGACCTCGATCATCTGGTAGCGGTCCTCGAACTGGCGGCGGACGACGAGGTGGTCGTCCGCGATCTCGGAAATCTCCTCAACGTAGGACACCTGCGGGATGCCGAGGTGCTCGGCAATCTGCGGGCCGACCTGCGCCGTGTCGCCGTCGATGGCCTGGCGGCCGCAGATGATGAGGTCGTACTCAAGATGCTTGAGCGCGCCCGCGATGGACGAGGACGTCGCCCACGTGTCCGCGCCGCCGAGCTTGCGGTCGGTGAGGAGGATGGCGTCGTCGCAGCCCATGGCCAGCGCCTCGCGCAGCGCGATGTCCACGCTCGGAAGGCCCATGGAGATGACGGTGACGGTCGTGCCGGGGACTTTCTCGCGGATCTCGAGCGCGGCCTCGATGCCGGCCTTGTCGTCCGGGTTGATGATGCTGGGGATGCCGGTGCGGATGAGCGTATTGGTGACAGGGTCGAGCCGCACCTCCGTGGTGTCGGGGACCTGCTTCATGCAGACAATGATTTTCATGTTGGTTCCTCCCGTTACAGCGAGCCGGCGATGACCATGCGCTGGACCTCGCTCGTGCCCTCGTAGATCTCGGTGATCTTCGCGTCGCGCATCATGCGCTCGACCGGATATTCACGCGTGTAGCCGTAGCCGCCGAACAGCTGGACGGCCTTCGTCGTGATCTCCATGGCGGCCTCGGCGGCGAAGAGCTTGGCCTTGGCGGCCTCGACGTTGTAGGGCTTGCCGGACTGCTTCGTCATGGCGGCGTGGTAGACGAGCCACTTGGCCGCGTCGGCCTTCGTCTGCATGTCGGCCAGCTGGAACTGCGTGTTCTGCTGCTGGAAGATCGTCTTGCCGAACTGGCGGCGCTCCTTCGTGTAGGCGACGGTCTCTTCGATCGCGCCCTCGGCGATGCCGAGCGCCTGCGCGGCGATGCCGATGCGGCCGCCGTTGAGCGTGTTCATGGCGATGGAGAAGCCCTTGCCCTGCTTGCCGAGGAGATTCTCCTTCGGGACGATGCAGTTTTCCATGATGAGCTCGCACGTGGACGAGCCGCGGATGCCCATTTTCTTCTCGTGCTTGCCGACGGAGAAGCCGGGGAAGTCGCGCTCGACGATGAACGCGGAGATCTCCTTGCTCGGGCGGCCCTTCTTGTCCGTCGTCATGCCGGTGATGGCGAAGATGATGAACACGTTGGCGTAGCCGGCGTTCGTGATGAAGATCTTCGAGCCGTTTAAGACCCAGTGGTCATCTTCCAGCACGGCGCGGGTCTGCTGGCCCTGCGCGTCCGTGCCGGCGCCGGGCTCGGTGAGGCCGAACGCGCCGAGATACTCGCCGGAGCAGAGCTTCGGCAGGTACTTTTTCTTCTGCTCCTCCGTGCCGTAGTCGAGGATCGGGTTGCAGCAGAGCGACGTGTGCGCCGAGAGGACGACGCCCGTCGTGCCGCAGACTTTGCTCAGTTCCTCCACGGCCATGACATAGCTTAAGTACGTCGCGCCCTGGCCGCCGTATTCGCGCGGCATGTAGATGCCCATCATGCCGTTCTTGGCCATTTTCTGCACGGTCTCGACGGGGAAGCGCTCCTCCTCGTCGACCTCCTGCGCCAGCGGCTTGACCTCGTTTTCGGCGAAGGAGCGGTACATCTGAAGCAGCAGCTCCTCCTGCTTCGAGAGATTAAAATCCATGGTGAATCCTCCTCAAATAAATGCAGATATGAAGAATCAGGTATAGTCGAAGAAGCCGCGGCCGGTCTTGCGGCCGAGGTGGCCGGCGCGGACGAGCTTGCGCATGAGAAGCGAGGCGCGGTATTTGCTGTCGTGCGTCTCGGCATAGAGCGTATCCATGATGGCAAGGCACACGTCCAGGCCGACGAGGTCGCCCAGGTGGAGCGGGCCCATCGGGTGGTTCGCGCCGAGCTGCATGGCCTTGTCGACGTCCTCGGCCGTGGCGACGCCGGTGTAGACGAGGTCGCACGCTTCGTTGATCATCGGGATGAGGATCTTGTTGACGACGAAGCCCGGCGCCTCGGCGACGGTGACCGGCTCCTTGCCGATGGCCTGCGCGAGGGCGAAGATCGTCT
>CAVFYN010000049.1:0-6234 GCA_963626425.1 Bacteroidaceae bacterium | reverse complement strand
GTGCTATACTAACGGTAATATCGTCTCATTTGAGACAGACAGGATGGATGCACCATGATGGTCACCGCCGATGAGCGCCACCTGCTTGCGCGCTCGTTTCTCTTTCAGGGCACGCGCCCGGACACGCTCAACACCGCCCTTCAGGACGCGCGGACGGAGCGGCGCAGCTTTGCGCGCGGCTCTGTCATCTTCTCCGGCACGCATTTTGAGCGCGCGTTCTGCGTCCTGCTCTCCGGCAAGGTCGCCGTCCGCAAGGAGACCGACGACGGCCGCGGGCTGCACATCAGCACGCTTATGCCGGGGTCTTACTTCGGCGCGGCCGCGCTGTTCAACGATTCGCCGACGTACGCGACCGTCCTGACGGCCATGACGGCCTGCCGCGCGATCTTCTTCCCGGAGTCGCTGCTGCTGCAGCTCATGCGATATGATTTCGCGATCGCGGAAAACTATATCCGCTACCAGTCCGGCCGAATCCTGTTTCTCAATGAGAAGATCGCGAGCCTGTCCGCCGGATCGGCCGAAAAACGGCTGGCGCACTGGATCCTGGAGCACGCGCAGCCGACGGACGTCGGGCTTTTGTGCCCGCTCTCGTCGACGAGTATGTCGTCGCTCGCCAATTCGCTGAACATCGGCCGCGCGTCGCTCTACCGCGCGCTCGATTCGCTCGTGAATTCCGGCGCGGTCACCATGCAGAACAAGGATCTCTGGATCCAGGACACGGCGCTTCTGCGTCAGATCTGAAAGTGAGGTAACCCAAATGAAAAAGTTCTTATCCCTGCTGCTCATCGCCGCCATGCTGCTGCTCGCCGTTGCGGGCTGCGCGTCAGACGGCAAGGCCGAAACGCCCGATCCCGCCCCGGCGGACACGTCGTCCGACGCTGCCGCAGAGCCCGAGACGCCCGACGCCGATCCCGAGCCGGTAGCGCCCGAGACGCCCGCCGAGCCCGAACCGGAACCCGAGGCCCCGGCCGAGGATCCCTACGAGCCCGTCGACATGAACGTCGCCGTTCTCAAAGGACCGACCGGCATGGGCATGGCCAAGCTCATGGCCGACTCGAAAAATGACTTAAACGGCGAGGTCGCCAACAACTACAACTTCACCGTCGACTCCGACACGTCCGCCGTCCTTGCCAAGCTCATCGCGGGCGACTACGACATCGCCGCCCTGCCGACGAACACGGCCGCCGTCGCGTACAACAAGACCGAGGGCGGCATCCAGATGCTCGCGCTCAACACGCTCGGCACGCTCTACCTGCTCCAGAACGGCGCGCTCGAGTCCCCCGTCCCCGCAACCGTCGCCGACCTTCGCGGCGCGACGATCACGACGTTCGGCCAGGGCGCGAACCCGGAGTATATCCTGACCTACGTTCTCGAGGCCGCGGGCCTGACCGTCGGCGAGGACGTGCAGATCGAGTTCTGCTCCGCCGTGGACGAGGTGCTGGCCAAGGTCGCCGCCGGCGAGTGCGACTACGCCATGCTGCCCGAGCCGAACGCGACGGTCGCGCAGACGAAAAACGCGGATTACACCGTCGTCATGGACCTGAACAAGGCCTGGGAGGAGGCCTCCGGCGGCCAGACGCAGCTCGTCATGGGCTGCCTCGCCGTCCGCGCGGAGTTCGCCGCGGCGCATCCGGAGAACGTCGCGCGCTTCCTCGAGGAATACGCCGCGTCCGTCGACTATATCCTCACGGCGGACGACGCCGCCGAGATCATCGCCGCGGAGGGCATCGTCCCGAGCGACGCCATCGCCGCCAAGGCGCTTCCGAACGCAAACCTTTGCTGCATCACGGGCTCCGACATGCAGCCGACCGTGGAGGGCTACTTCAATGTCCTGTTCGACTTCAACCCGCAGGCCGTCGGCGGCTCCGTCCCGGACGCGGCGCTGTACTATCTGGGCGAATAAGCCGTTTCGCGCGGCGCTCGCGCTCGCGTTCTGGCTGGCCGTGTGGCAGCTGTCGTCCATGGCTGTCGGCCTTTCGCTTCTGCTGCCCGGGCCGGTCACGGTCGCGCGGACGCTGTGGGGTCTCCTGCCCGAGGCGGCGTTCTGGAAGAGCGTCGCGCTCTCGCTCGCGCGCGTTCTGACCGGCTTTGCGGCCGGGACGGTGCTCGGCGTGCTCCTCGCCGCGCTCACAGCGGCCAGCCCCCTGTGCGACACGCTCTTCTCCCCGGCCGTCCGCCTCATGCGGACGGTGCCGGTCGCGTCGTTCATCGTGCTGGCGCTTTTGTGGCTGCGCTCGGCTGTGCTGCCGGCCGTCATCTCGTGCATCGTCGTGCTGCCCGTCGTCTGGGGCAACGTCCGCGCGGGCATCGCGGCCGTGGACGGCGGCCTGCTGGAGCTTGCGCGGTGCTACCGCTTCGGGCGGCGCAGGACGCTGCGGCTTATTTACGTTCCGTCCGTCCTGCCGTACTTTCGCGCGGCGGTGCTCTCCGCCGTCGGCATGGGCTGGAAGGCAGGCGTTGCAGCAGAAGTCTTATGTCAACCGAATTTCAGCATCGGCGCGCATCTTTACAACGCGAAGATCTATCTGGAGACCGAGCAGCTGTTCGCGTGGACGCTCGTCGTCATCGCGCTGAGCCTTGCGTTTGAAAAGCTGCTGCAATTTGCCGTGCGGGAGGTGCGCCATGATCCGTCTTGACGACGTCTCGGTCCGCTTCGGCGAAAAGCGCGTGCTCGAGCGGTTTTCGCTCGCCCTGCCGGAGTCGGGCATCCTCGGCCTGTCCGGCCCGTCCGGCTGCGGGAAAACGACGCTCGCGCGCGTGCTGGCCGGGCTGATCCGGCCCGATTCGGGCGACATTTCCGGCATCGCGCCCGGCGATGCGGCGATGCTGTTTCAGGAGGACCGCCTGCTTCCCTGGCTGAGCGCCCTCGGCAACGTCGCGGCCGTCTGTGACCGGGAATGCGCGCGGGAATTTCTCGTGGCCGTCGGCCTGGAATCGGAGGCGGACGCGCGCCCGGACGCGCTCAGCGGCGGAATGCGCCGCCGCGTCGCCCTCGCCCGCGCGCTGGCGTACCCATCCCGCCTGCTCATCCTGGATGAGCCGTTCACCGGCATCGACGGCGCCCTTCGCGAGCGGCTCTATCCCCTCATCCGCGCAGCCGCGGAGAAAAAGCCCGTCGTCCTCATCACGCACAGCCCCGACGAGCTCGCCGCGCTCTCGGACCGGACGCTGTTTCTCGACGGCCCGCCGCTTTGCATCCTGTAAACACCAAAATGACGAAAAACCGACCGGTTTTTCGTCATTTTTTTACGCCCGCACGCCGGACTTTACCGCACCTTAACGTTCCGCCCGGCACAGATTTAACCCGCGCACGCTATACTGGGCAAGATAAAGAAAACCGGCCGCACGGCCGCAGCACAGAAATGAGGGACCGCTCCATGCGAAAAACCGACACCGCCGCGCGCCGCGCGGGCGCGCGATGAAGCAGGCTGTCATCGACATCGGCTCAAACTCCATCCGCCTGACGCTCTATGAGGTCGGCGATCAGGGCTTCAAAATTCTCTTCCGCGAAAAGCACATGGCCGGCCTCGCCGGCTATGTCGACCACGGCGTGCTCTCGCCGGACGGCATCGCACGCGCGTGCGACGCGCTTTTGGACTTTTCCCAGACGCTCGAGCTGCTCGGCATCCGCGACGCGGCCGTGTTCGCGACCGCCTCGCTGCGCAACATCGAAAACCCGGAGCAGGCGCTCTGCGAGATCCGCGCAGCAACCGGCTTCGACGTCCAGATCCTCAGCGGCGAGGAGGAAGCACTGCTCGGCTACACCGGCGCCATGTACGACCTCGACCTGACGGGCGGCGCGTTCGTCGACATCGGCGGCGCGAGCACGGAGGTCGTCACGTTCGAGGACGGCCGCGTGCTCGAATCCGTCAGCTTCCCGGTCGGCTCGCTGAGCCTGTACCGCCGCTGCGTGAAAAAGATCCTGCCGGGGCCGGGCTCGCTCCGGCGCATCGAGTCCGTGCTGGACGCCGAGCTCGACCACAGCGGCGCGCTGACGCGCAAGCGCCGCTCGCCGCTCATCTGCGTCGGCGGCACGGCGCGCGCCGTCTGGAAGCTCGCCAAAAAGCTCGGCCATCTGCCGGAGGACAGCCGCAGCATCACGCGCGCGCAGCTTGAATCGCTCGCCGCCGTGCTCTGCCGCGCCGACCGTCAGGCGACCGACCTCATCCTCCGCCTTGAGCCCGACCGCATCCACACGCTCATTCCGGGGCTGCTCATCCTGCAGCACATCATGAAACGATTTGACGCCGACGAGCTCGTATTCAGCAGCTACGGCGTTCGGGAAGGATATTTATGTCAAACCATACTGCGCCCGCTCGCGAGCGATACCGCTACACCCAAAGCCGGGAGCTGAGCTGGCTGCGCTTTAACGAGCGCGTGCTCGAGGAGGCCGCCGATCCCGGCGTCCCCGCGCTCGAGCGGCTGAAGTTCATCTCCATTTTCACAAGCAACCTCGACGAATTTTTCATGGTGCGCGTCGGCAGCCTGTTCGACATCGCCCACATCTCGCCCGACGAGATCGACAACAAGACCGGCATGACGCCGAGCGAGCAGCTCGACCGCATCTACCGCACCGTCCCCGGCCTCATCGCGAAAAAGGCGCGCATCTACGCCTCCGTCCGGGACGCGCTGCGCGAGCACGGCATCGAGGACGTCGCCCCGGAGGACCTGACGGCCGCCGAGCGCAAGCGCGTGGGGCAGTATTTCAGGTCGGAGCTGCTGCCCATCCTCTCCCCGATCATCATCGGCCCGCACCATCCCGTGCCGCACCTGACGAGCAAGCGGCTGTACGCAGCCGTGCTGCTCGAGGACAAAAAGCAGCGCGGCAGCATCGGCATCGTGCCGCTTCCGAACGCGGCCGCGCGCATCGTCCCGCTCGGCGGCGGGCGGTGCATCCGGCTTGAGAACATCCTGCTGCTCTGGGCGCCGACGCTGTTCGGCGCGTACACAGCCAAGGAGAGCTGCATGCTCTGCGTCACGCGAAACGCCGACCTCAGCTTCGACGAGGACAAATTCGAGGACACGGAGGAGGATTTCCGCCGCCGCATCGCCGACCTGCTCAAACGGCGCGACTATCTGTCCGTCGTGCGGCTCGAGCTTGGCTGCACCGTCTCCCCCGAATTTGTCCGCGCGCTCGAGCGCCTCGTGCAGGTCGAGCCGCGGCAGGTATTCGTCGACCCGTGCCCGCTCGACCCGAAGAGCATTTACGCGTTCATCGACGCGCTGCCGAAAACGGCGAGCGCGCCGCTGCTCTACCGCCCGTACGCCGGCCGCTGGCCGGAGGATCTGCGGCGCGACCAGAGCATTCTGGCGCAGGTGCAGCGGCGCGACGAGCTGCTGCACTATCCCTACGACTCCGTCGAGCCGTTTCTCACGCTGCTCTCCGAGGCGGCGGAGAGTCCGGACGTGCTGTCCATCAAAATCACGATCTACCGCCTCGCCTCGTCGTCGCGCGTGGCGCACATCCTCTGCCGCGCAGCCGAAAACGGCAAGGAGGTGCTCGTGCTCATGGAGCTGCGCGCCCGCTTTGACGAGGCGAACAACCTCGCCTGGTCCAAGCTGCTCGAGGAGGCCGGCTGCCAGGTCATCTACGGCATGGACGGCTTCAAGTGCCACAGCAAGATCTGCCTGATCACGCTGCGAAGCCGCGGCCGCACGAGCTACATCACGCAGGTCGGCACCGGAAACTACAACGAAAAAACGAACGCCATGTACACCGACCTGAGCCTTATGACCGCCGACGGCGGCATCGGCGCGGACGCGGCGGCGTTCTTCCGCAATATGCTCGTCAACGACCTCGAGGGCGAGTACCGCGAGCTGTGCATCTCGCCCTACGGCATCAAGGCCATGCTGCTGCGCCAGATCGACCGGCAGATCGCCCTCGGCGCGGCGGGCTATATCTGCATCAAGGTCAACTCCGTCACCGAGCGCGAGGTCATCGACCGTCTGCGCGCGGCGTCCCGCGCGGGCGTGGAGGTCCAGCTCATCGTCCGCGGCATCTGCTGCATCCTGCCCGGCATCCCGGGCGACACGGAGAACATCCACATCACGAGCATCGTCGGCCGCTATCTTGAGCACGCGCGCATATACCTCTTCGGCCGCGGCGACGACGCCGCCGTCTACATCTCCTCGGCCGACCTCATGACGCGCAACCTCAACCGCCGCGTCGAGATCGCCTGCCCCAGGAATGGTCATGGAAAGTCTGAACATCAAAAACGTGAAAGTGCAGGACGC
>CAVFYN010000048.1:0-21845 GCA_963626425.1 Bacteroidaceae bacterium | reverse complement strand
CTGCCATAATAGCATCCACGGACCGTGCTTCCTCATAAGACAGATTTACGAAGGAAAGCATGAGGTCGTAGTATGACATTGAAATCTCTGCGCAGGCTGGGCGCCGCCGTGCTGGCGGCCATCGCGTCTGTGCAACTTTGCATTCCCACCCTCGCCGCACAGCCCGGCGCGGGTGAAGATCCCTACGCCATTTTTCAAAAAGAAGAGCAGAGCGCGGACAGCGGCTTTTGCGAGGCGGACGAAGTGCGCATCATCGTCGAGCTCGACGATGCGCCGCTGCTCGCCGACGTTCCGGCCGTGCAGTCGTTTGAGAGCGCCGGGGACTATCTGATCTCCTCGCAGGCCCAGCGCCGCGAGGCCGTCCTGACGGCCCGGCGCAGAAGCGTCATCCGCGAGATCGAGCGCAGCGGCGTGGAGCTGGAGGTCGAACGGACGTACAGCGCCGTCCTGAACGGTTTTGCCGCGACGGTCACTTACGGCGATCTGGAGGCCATCCGCGAGACGGACGGCGTCAAGGACGCGTTCGTTGAAGAGTGCCACCCGCTCGTCGAGCCGTTGGCGGCCGATCTGCTCCTGGCCGACAGCTCGGCCATGATCGGCGGCACGGCCGTGAACACGAACGGCTACACCGGCAAGGGGACCGTCGTCGCCATCCTCGACACGGGCCTCGAGCTCGACCACGAGGCGTTCCAGGGCCAGGTCAACAGCCCGAAGTACAGCATGAGCGACATCGCCGATCTCATTGCGAAAAACAGCCTGACCATCGGCACGCTCAGCGCAAAATCGGTCTATCACTCAAGCAAGATCCCCTACGCCTTTGACTATCGCGGCCGTGACACCGGCGTCTCCGGCCACTACCACGGCACGCACGTCGCGGGCATTGTGGGCGCGAATTCCGGCGGCACCGTCACCGGCGTCGCGCCGGACGCGCAGCTGATGATCATGAAGGTCTTTGACGACGAGGGCACCGGCGCGTATGACAACGACATCCTCGCCGCGCTCGACGACGCGGTGAAGCTCGGCGCGGACGTCATCAACATGAGCCTCGGCAGCACGGCGGGCTTCTCGTCCGCATCGTCGAAGAGCATGAACGCCGTCTACCAGCGCGTAAAGGACGCGGGCATCAATCTGATGTGCGCCGCGGGCAACGATTACAGCTCTGCCTATGACGGCGCGTCAGGGAACGACCTGCCCTATGCGGAAAACCCGGACAACGGCACGGTCGGCTCGCCGTCGACGTATGCTGCGGCGATGTCCGTCGCAAGCGTGAACAACACCAACAGCACGCTGCCCTACTTCATGGTCGGCGCTGCGAGCATCGCCTATGAGGACTCCGCCGAGGAAGCGGGTGAGGCGAAATTCGGGAGCCTTTCCGGAAACTACGCCTACGTCGTCTGCGGCGTCGGCGGGAAAAACGACTTCCCCGCCGAGGTGAAGGGCAAGATCGCCCTCATCGAGCGCGGCGGCGAGGAGGGCGGCGATCCGCTCTCGTTCCAGCAGAAGGAGGCCAACGCCGCAGCAGCCGGCGCAGTCGCGGCCATCATCTATGACAATGTTGCCGGCGAGCTCGTCAGCATCGCCACGGATCACAAGATCCCCTGCGTCTTCATCAGCCGGGCCGACGGCATCACCATGGTGAATGCGGCGGACAAGACGCTGACGGCGTCCGCTGACTACGTTGGGCAGTTCACCGATGCGGCCAGCGGCCGGATGAGCGACTTCTCGTCCTGGGGCGTCACGCCGGATCTGAAGCTCAAGCCCGAGATCACGGCGCCCGGCGGCAATATTTATTCCACGCTGAAAAACAATTCCTATGGTTCACTGAGCGGCACGTCCATGGCCGCGCCCCATATGGCGGGTGCGGCGGCCATCATGGGCCAGTATGTCAACGAGCAGCTCGATGGCATCAATATGACCACACAGGCGCGCAGCGCGCTCATCGAGAACCTGCTCATGAGCACGGCCGTCCCCGTCCTCGACGAAAACGGCAGCCAGGCCTCTCCGCGCAAGCAGGGTGCGGGCCTTGCCCGGCTTGACCGCGCGACGGCGGCGAACGCGTATCTCACCGGCGCGGACGGCGGCCGCCCGAAGGCCGAGACCGGCGCCAGCACGGACGGCACGTGGTCGTTCTCCTTCAAGGCCGCCCGCCTGCGCGGCGCGGAGGACATCACCTACAGCGTCTCTGTCAGCGTCCTGACCGAGTCTGTCGTGGAAGACGGCGGAAAAAGCTACATCGCCCAGCAGTCCCGCCCGCTGACGGCGGAGGAGTATACGCTCAGCGCGCCGCAGACCGTGACGCTCGGCCAGAGCGCGCAGACCGTGACCGTTTCGCTGACGCTGACCGACGCCGGGAAGGCCAACCTGAAGCGCGATTTCCCGAACGGCATCTTCGTCGAGGGCTTCGTGACCCTGACGCCGACGGCCGGCGACAGCGTGCCGCTGAGCCTTCCGTACATGGGCTTCTACGGCGACTGGGCGGCCGCGCCGCTCTTTGACGCCACGGCGTACAGCGGCGAAGCGCCGAATGTCACGGATATGTGGCTCGGCGTGTTCGATAACCGCACCGGCGGCGGATACGAACTCGGAACGCCGCTTTACGGCGCGGCGTACAGCCTGTTTGACGAGAACAAGATCGCCATCACGAGCGACACGAGCCAGCACGTCACGGCCGTGTGCGCCCTGCTGCGCTCAGCCGATACACTGACGTTCTCCGTCTCGGATGAAAACGGAGACCTCGTCTATTCCGAGACGATGCAGCAGGTCAGCAAGAGCCACTCCATGGATCAGGCGTTTTACACGCCCATGGCCGACAAGGGCTTTACGCCCGTCGACGAGTGGAACGAACTTCTGCCGGACGGGCAGTATACCTACACCGTCACCGGCTCCGTTGCGGGCAGGACGCAGTCCGTCTCCTTCCCGCTGACCATCGACAACGTAAAGCCGGAGGTCATCAGCAGCGAGATCGACGGGGCCGTCTGGCGCGTCACCGTCGCGGACAACCACTATGTCCAGGCCGTGGCTGCCACCGTCGGAAATTCGCCGCTCACCGGCTGGATCAATCCGAACGAGTCGGAGCCCGGCGCGCAGACGACCGTGGAATTCGACCTGAGCGATGCGGCGTTCACCGGCCTGACGCAGGCGAAGATCGCCATCGCCGACTACGCCGACAACCAGTACGTCTCCGACTGGTACTCTCTGTCCGCAGCTTCGGTCGTCCGGCCGACGTCCGTGACGCTCGACCGCCAGCAGATCTCCATGACCGCCGGCAGCGAGGCTGCGCTCAGCGCGACGGTCCTGCCGGAAAATGCCTCGAACCGCACCGTGACGTGGTCGAGCTCGGACGACGGCGTCGTCTCCGTGGACGCATCCGGCCGCCTCACGGCGAAAAAGGCCGGCACGGCCGTCATCACGGCAAAGACGGTCAACGGCCTGACGGCCGGCTGCGCTGTGACGGTCACGGCCGCCGAGCAGGGCAAGGCGCTCGCGTCCCTGTCCGTGCCCGGCCGCGCGGAAAGCGGCAGCGCGGTCCCGTTCTCGTTCCAGCTCGAGCAGATGACGGGTGTCACGACCGTTGCGTTCACGTTTGAGCGCGACACCGGCCTCACCGGCGGCACGGTCGCCGCGAAAAACGGCTTCACGTCGCTCGGCGTCCAGTGGAGCGGCAATGAGGGCGTGCTCGTGCTCAGCTATCTGGACAAGGGCGCGGGCGGCACGCTGACCCGCACGCAGCTGACAGAGCTGGCGACGCTGACCATGGCGGCGGAGGCCGAGAGCGGCAGCCTCGGCGTCACGCTCACCGGCGTGACCGTCTGCGGCTATGACGGCGACGGCAACGCCGTCTATCTGAGCTCCGGCATCAAAACCGCCCGCGCCGAGACGGCCATCGGCGCCGCGCCCGGCTATGACGTCAACGGCGACGGCGTCGTCGACCTGCTCGACATCACATTCGGCCAGATGTTCTACCGCGCCGCCGCTTCGGACAGCAGCTCCGCCAGCCGGTGCGACGTGGACGGCAGCGGTACCGTCGACATTCAGGATCTCATCCTGATCCTCCGGAATTTCGGCTGACCGGTCCATATGGAAAAACGCTCCCGGCGCACAGAGACTGTGCCGCCGGGAGCGCTTTTTATTCGCCGGGGTCCATGAGAACGCCGAGAAAGACGGGCGTGGTATATTTTGTGTCGAGAATGAGATAGACAAACGGCCGATCGAGAATGACGGTTTTGCGCTCCTCGGGTATCATCGTGCCGGTTTCTCCCATAATCACCGCGGCCGCCGCGCCCGCGCGCGAGATCCCGGAAAAGTCCGCGTCGTCCGCGCTGAACGCGTCCGTCATGCCGAGCGCAAGCAGCAGACTGACGGGCGAAATGAGCGAATTCCCGCCCGTAAAGCCCTCCCGCAGGAGCGACAGCCCGAATTCCATCATCGCCGCGGACTGCTCGGCCGTGGGCTCCACGGTGTCAAGCTCCTGCGCAGTAACGGACGCGGTCAGCTCGTCGGCGCGCGCCGCTTCGCCCTGCGCGGCGCATGCGGCAAGCGGCAGCAGAAGCAAAATCGCCAGCAGCGCGGCGGACAAGCGTCGTTTTTTCATTCCGGATCGCTCCTTTCTGCGCTTCGTTTTCGTACTTAGTATATACGATAAAACAAAACGCTGTCAAGACGTGCCCGGCCGGCATACACTGACGGCGGGAGGGATGACGATGGATCGGGTCACGGAGTTGGCGCTGCGGCGGGCGGGCGCGGGAGATATTTCGGAGTTTCAGGCGCGCGAGGGGATCGCGGCGACGGGGGAGGTAGACGCGCGGACGCGGGAGGCGCTGGCACCCTACGCGCTCGGGTATCAGATCGTGCGGGTGCGGCGCGGGGACACGTTTTATCATCTTGCGCGCGAGTACGGCACGACGGCCGCGGCCGTTGCGGCGGCCAATCCGCGGGCGCGGCCGGAAAATCTGCGGGTCGGGTCGCTGCTCGTCGTGCCGTTCGGGTTTTCGCTCGTGCCGGACGACATCGCGGTGACGAGCGGGCTGCTGGAGATCATCGTGCGCGGGCTCATCGCGCGCTATCCGTTCGTGCGGGCCGACTCGATCGGCTACTCGCGCGCGGGGCGAAGGCTCTGGATGCTGCGAGCGGGGACGGGCGCGCGGCGGGCGCTCTACAACGCGTCGCACCACGCAAACGAGTTTATCACGACGAGCGTGACGCTGAAATTTTTCGAGCAGCTCTGCGCGGCCTATGTCGCGGGCGGCTCCATTTTTGGGCAGGATGCGCGGGCGCTGCTCGCGCGCACGACGCTCAGCTTTATGCCCATGGTGAATCCGGACGGCGTCGACCTCGTGCTCGGCGCGGCGACGGAGGCGGAGACGGCCGCGGCCGCGAAGCTTGCGGAGAACTACCCCGACATCCCGTTTCCGGACGGGTGGAAGGCGAATCTGGCGGGCGTCGACCTCAACTTGCAGTACCCGGCCGGGTGGGAGCAGGCGCGCGAGATCAAATTCGAGCAGGGCTACACGCGCCCCGGCCCGCGCGACTTCGTCGGCCCGGCCGCACTCTCGGAGCCGGAGTCCGCGGCGCTCTACGCCTACACGCAGGCTGTGCAGCCGGATCTCACGCTCTCGTACCACACGCAGGGGCGCGTCATCTACTGGCGCTTTGCCGGCATCGAGCCGCCGCGCGGCGAGCAGATCGGGCGGAAATTTGCCGCCGTGAGCGGCTACGCGCTCGAGGATACGCCCTACGCGTCCGGCTTTGCGGGGTACAAGGACTATTTCATTCAGGAGTTCAACCGCCCCGGCTACACCATCGAGTGCGGCGAGGGCGAAAACCCGCTGCCGATCGCGCAGCTCGGCGAAATTTACGAGAACAACCTGGGCATCCTGACGCTCGCGCTCGCGGAGGCATGAAAAAAACCGCCTGCGTCGGCAGGCGGTTTTGGCGGCGGGTCAGAGCCCTAAAAGCGGGGCGTAAATTGCGTAGTCCCGGTCGCCGAATACGTCAAAAATGACGTGGTCGACGGAGCTTCCGGCGTCCAGCTCGGCGCGGACGGTGTCGACCGCGATGCGCGCGGCGATGTCGGCCGGGAAGCGGAACACGCCGGTCGAGATGCAGCAGAACGCGACGGAGCGCAGGCCGTTTTCCGCGGCTTTTTGCAGGCACGCGCGGTAGCACGAGGCGAGCAGCGCGCGGTCCTGCTCCGTCAGCGGGCCGGAGATGATGGGGCCGACGGTGTGCAGCACGAAGCGGGCGGGGAGGTTGAATCCCGGCGTGATCTGCGCGCGGCCGGTCGGCTCCTCGTGGCCCTGCGCGCGGATGATGGCGCGGCACGCCTCGCGCAGCTGCATGCCGGCGGCGGTGTGGATGGCGTTGTCGATGCAGCTGTGGCACGGCGCGCGGCAGCCGAGCAGGGCGGAGTTGGCGGCGTTGACGATGGCGTCGCACCGGAGCCGCGTGATGTCGCCCTGCCAGAGGCTAAGACGGTCATCGATCGGCGCGCGCGGCAGCGTTTCGGCATCCACGACGCCGCGCGCTTCGCGCTGCCGGGACAAAAACGCGTCCTGCACGCGGACAAAATCGCCGCCGGGCGCGAAGTCCGCGACGTTCATGTAGGAGCGCAGCACGCGCGCGCGGTCGCCCCGGCCGCCGGGGACGGGAAGGCGGCGCAGCGCGGGCTCGTCCTGTTCAAATGCTTCAATGAGAAATTCCTGCTCGTCCATGGCGTCTCCTTTCACGGGTTGAACGTGTCCTCGTCGAACGTGATGACGGGGTTATAGCGCGCGTCCTGCTCGCGGATGCGCGTCTCGAGCTCCCAGCCGATGCGGTTTTTCTGCGTCTGCAGCTCAAACGGCACGACGAGGTCGAAAATGAGATTCGTGCGCTCATACCCGCGCACGATGCGGAAGTCGTGGATGGAAAGCCGCGGGTCGATGGCCTCGCACGTCTGCTGCACGAACGAGCGCAGGCGCGTCAGCTCCTCGTCGTCCGTGACGATGGGGTCGTAGTGGATGACGAGCTCGAGGTTGTGCTCGTCGTGAAATTCGCGCTCGATGCCGTCGATGATCTCATGGCACGCGAGCGGGTCCTCGCGGCAGTCCATCTCGACGTGGACGCTGCCGAAGCGGCGGCCGGGGCCGTAGTCGTGCAGCATGAGGTCGTGTACGCCGAGAATTTTATCGTGCGCGAGGATCTCCGTCGTGATGGCGCGCAGGACGTCCGGGTCGGGCTGCGTGCCGAGCAGGGGACTGATCGTGTCGCGCGCGATGCCGACGCCGGAGACGAGGATGAACACCGCGACGGCAAGGCCCGCGTAGCCGTCGACGGCGAGGTCGGTGAAATAGCAGAACACGCACGCGGCCAGGACGGCGGAGGTCGTGATGACGTCGTTGCGGCTGTCGGCCGCCGTGGCAAGCAGCGTCTCGGAGTCGATCTTTTTCCCGACGGTCCGGTTGAACGCCATCATCCACAGCTTCACGGCGATGGACAGCGCCAGCACGACGACGAGCGCGGCCGAAAACTCGATGGGCTGCGGGTGCAGAATGCGGTCAAACGACGACCGCGCCAGCTGCGCGCCGATGACGAGGATGAGCCCGGCGACGATGAGGCCGGAGATGTACTCCATGCGCGCGTGACCGTAGGGATGGTCGCGGTCGGCCGGCTTTTCGGCCAGCCTGAAGCCGAGCAGCGTCACGACGGAGCTCGACGCGTCGGACAGGTTGTTCACCGCGTCGGCCGAAATGGAGATGCTGCCCGAGAGCGTGCCGACGACGAGCTTTGCCGCGCACAAAAGCACGTTGCACACGATGCCGACAACGCCGGCCAGCTTGCCGCAGCGGGCGCGCGCGGCGGCGTCGGACGGGTCGCGCCCGCCGAGGAACAGTTTGAGCAGAAGCGCGGTCATGGCGCGGCCCCCTTTTTCCGTTTCCGCTTATTATAGGCCCGGCGCGGCCGCATTGCAAGGGAAATTTTGATGGGAACGGACTGGAATGTCGGCCGGATGACCGCCAAATATGATATTAAAAACCAAATCTTATTTACAAGACGGAACAGTTGTGGTAAAATGGGGCCAGTTCGAGAAGGAGGATGCTCACTATGGGAGAGTATGTCATTTTGACGGATTCCTGCTGCGACCTGTCTGAGGAGTTTGTCCGGGAGCTGGGCGTGGCCTATGTCCCGCTGAAATTTACGATCGAAGATCACACCTATGAAAACTGGCTCGACGGCCGCGAGCTTGCGACTGGCGAGTTCTACGCCCGCCTGCGCGGCGGCGCGATGGCCACGACGGCGGCCATCAACCCGAACGAGTGGACGGCCGCGATGGAGCCATTTCTGCAGGACGGCAAGGACCTGCTCGTGCTTGCGTTCTCGTCCGGCCTGAGCTCGACGTACCACGCCGCGACCATGGCGGCGGAGGATCTGTCCGAGCGCTATCCGGAGCGCAAGGTGTACGTCGTCGACTCGCTGTGCGCATCCTCCGGCGAGGGCCTGCTCGTCTACCACGCGGCCACGCGCAAGAACGCGGGCGCGTCCATGGAGGAGGTCCGCGACTGGCTCGAGGCCAACAAGCTGCATCTTGCGCACTGGTTCACGGTCGAAGATCTGCACTTTCTCAAGCGCGGCGGCCGCGTCTCGGCCACGACGGCCGTCGTCGGCACGGTGCTCGGCATCAAGCCCGTCCTGCACGTCGACGACGAGGGCCACCTCATCAACGTCGGCAAGACGCGCGGCCGCAAGGCGTCGCTGAACGCGCTCGTCGACCACATGGAGAAAACGGCCATCGACCCCGCGAGCCAGACCGTGTTCATCTCGCACGGCGACTGCGAAGATGAGGCCAACTACGTCGCCGAGCAGGTGAAAAGCCGCCTGCACGTTGCGGACGTGAAGATCTTCCCCATCGGCCCCGTCATCGGGTCGCACTCCGGCCCGGGCACGATGGCGCTGTACTTCCTCGCCGAAAACCGCGACTGATTTTTACAAAAGAGACCGCCCGGCAAGCGCTTGCCGGGCGGATTTTTTATCCCGCGGCCGCGTGGAACGCGCCGATGAGCGCCCGCGCCGCGCGCGTTAAGTATTTTTCGCGGTGGCAGACGATGAAATTCTCGCGCGTGAGCGAGACGTCCGCGATTTCCGCCGCGGCGACCGTACCGCTCGCGACGGCGCGCTCGACGAGCTGGCCGGGCAGGATGGACACGCCGAGCCCGGCGGCGACGGCGCGGATGAGTGCCTGCGTGCTCGCGCTCTCCCACGCGGGCGAGACGGCCGCGCCGCGGGAGGCGAACACGCCGTCTAAAAACGCGCGGCCGGCGCTGCCGCTCTCGCGCAGCAGCAGCGGGCAGGCGAGCACGTCGGTCAGCACGATGCGCGGCTTTTGCAAAAGCGCGTGCCCGGGCGGGACGATGAGCTGCATCCGGTCGCGCCGCAGGAGCTCCGCGCGCAGATGCGGCTCGTTCACCGCGCCCTCGATGAGCGCGAGGTCGAGCTCGTCGTCGAGCAGCGCACGCGTGAGCGCCGCGGCGTTCGACACCGTCACGCGCACGGTGACATCCGGGTGCGCGGCCTGAAAACCCCGCAGCACGTCCGGCAGGAACAGGCTCCCGAGCGTCAGGCTCGCGCCGACGCGCAGCGTCCCCGCGGCCTCAAGGCTCCGCGCGCCCTGCTCGAGCCGGTCGAACGAGTCGACGATGTGCAGCGCCGAGGCGTAGAATTCGTCGGCCGCGGCCGTGCGGTAGAGCCGGTGGTTCATGCGCTCAAAAAGGCGCAGGCCGTAGTGCCGCTCCAGCTCTGCGATCGCGCGGCTGACGGCCGGCTGCGTCAGGTGCAGGTCGCCTGCCGCCTGCGTGATGCTCTGCAATTGGTAAACGCGCACGAAAATGCGCAGGTGACGGATGGTCATGGCGCCCTCCAGCATACCGAAATTGATATGGAATCAATAAAATTATAGCGTTTTACAAATGCGGACGCAAGTGCTATTGTAAACGGGTCTGAAAGAGAGAGGTGGTCTTATGCCGGAGAGCCGGGGCCGCACGCTGTGGAAGCTGTTTCTTACGACGCTGTACATCAGCGCGTTCACATTCGGCGGCGGCTTTGTCATTGTGACGTTCATGAAAAAGAAATTTGTCGACGAGATGCACTGGATCGACGAGACGGAGATGCTCGACCTCGCGGCGCTCGCGCAGTCGTCGCCGGGCGCGATCGCCGTGAACGTGGCCATCCTGGTCGGCTGGCGCGTCGCGGGCTTTGCGGGGATGCTCGTCGCCGTGGTCGGGACGATCCTGCCGCCCATGGTCATCCTGACGGCCATTTCGTACTGCTACGAGGCGTTTGCGGCCAACCGCTACGTCGCCCTCGTGCTGCGCGGGATGCAGGCGGGCGTCGCGGCCGTCATTTTCGACGTCGTGTGCGACCTCATCGTCGGCGTGCGCAAACAGAAGCGGAAGATCCTGTGGGTCATCATGGCCGCGGCGTTCGCCGCGACGGTCGTGTTCGACGTCAACGTCATCTTTATCATCCTCGCGGCCATCGCGGCGGGCATTTTGCTCGAGCTCTACCGCCGGAAGAAAGGGGGCGCGCGGGCGTGATCTACCTGCAATTGTTCTGGAGCTTCATCCAGGTCGGCATGTTCAGCATCGGCGGCGGCTACGCAGCCATGCCGCTCATCCGCAGCCAGGTCGTCGGGCACTACGGATGGCTGACGATGAGCCAGTTCACGGACCTCATCACCATCGCCGAAATGACGCCCGGCCCCATCACGGTCAACTCGGCCACGTTCGTCGGCATCCAGATCGCGGGCATCCCCGGCGCCATCGTCGCGACGTTCGGGTGCATCCTGCCCTCGTGTTTCATCGCGTCGCTGCTGGCGTACATTTATTATAAGTACAAGACGGTCGACGCGCTGCAGAGCGTGCTCTCGACGCTGCGCCCGGCCGTCGTCGCGCTCATCGCCGCGGCGGGGCTGTCCATTTTGCAGACCGTCGCCTTCGGCGGGCAGGCCATGGCGCTCGCCGCGCTCGACTGGATCGGCATCGCGCTGTTCGCCGCCGCGTTTTTCGTCCTGCGCAAATGGAAGCCGAGCCCCATCCTCGTCATGGTCTGCTGCGGCGCGGCCGGCCTCGGGCTGCATCTGCTGTTTGGGTAAAAAAACTCCCGACCCTGTCCTGGGGTCGGGAGTTTTTTCAGCCCTGCTTTTCGTGCGCGGCGGGGCGCGTGCCGGGCGTCCAGCGGCCGGGGTCGCTGTCGTCCGGTGTCAGGCCGGAGAGAATGTCCTCGTAGTGGCGGACCTTTTCGTCGAGATATTCCGCCGTGGCCTTCGCCTGCGCAAGGCGGCGGTACGCGTCGGATCGCGCGCGGACGATCATCTCATAGCGCGCCGCCAGATTCTCGCCGGACTCCTCCGCGCGGCACAGCTCGCAGTAGCGCCGAATGTCCTCCATCGAAAAGCCGCACCCGCGCAGGCAGACGATGCCCTGCATCCAGTTCACGGACTCCTCCGTGAACACGCGCCGCCCGCCCGCGCCGCGGCGGCAGGGGAGAAGGCCGAGATCCGTGTAATAGCGCAGCGTGTGCTCCGTCACGCCGAAGCGCGCGGCCATCTGGCCGATCGTGTATTCCATGTGGACGCCTCCAAAATCGAAAAAAGTGCTTGACTTCGAGTAACTCGAACCTGTTATGCTCATTGTACCATCCCAAATCGGAGAAAATCAAGCGCAAACGGAGGAAGGATCATGCTTTATCAGACCATTGCGCCGGGCGTGGAGATGCCCATGCTCGGCTTCGGCACGTTTCAGATGACGGGCGACGCGTGTGCGGACGCCGTCGCGGCGGCCATCGGCGCGGGATACCGCCTCATCGACACGGCGGAGGCCTACGGCAACGAGGCCGACGTCGGCCGCGGCATCCGCGCGTCCGGCATCGACCGCGGGGAGCTGTTCCTCGTCACGAAGGTCAACTACAAGTCGTATGCGCACGCGTGGGAGACGGTCGGGCAGTCGCTGGAGCATCTCGGCACGGACTATCTCGACCTCGTGCTGCTGCACTGGCCGTTCGCGGATTATTACGGCGCGTGGCGCGATCTCGCGGCGCTTTGCCGCGAGGGAAAGGTGCGCGCCATCGGCGTCTCCAACTTCGAGCCGGACCGGCTCATCGACCTGTGCGCCTACGGCGGCGCGCGCCCGGCCGTCAACCAGATCGAGACGCACCTCTACTGCCAGCGGCAGGCCGAGCACCGCTGGGAGAAGCGGTACGGCGCGGCGCACATGGCCTACGCGCCGCTCGGGCAGGGCAAGGCGAACGGGATGTTCGAAGAGCCCGCCGTCCGCGCCCTTGCGGAGCAGTACGGCAAGACGCCCGCGCAGATCCTGCTGCGCCGCACGGTGCAGGACGGCGTGAGCGTCATCCCCAAGTCCGTCCGCCCCGAGCGCATCCGCGAAAATCTCGATATTTTCGACTTCGCCCTGACAGACGATGACATGGCCGCCCTGCGCGCGCTCGACCGCGCCGCCCCCATGATCGGCCGCCCGGAAAGCCCCGAGCTCGTCGAGCAGTCGCTGACCTGGTGAAAAAATGCCCCTCCCGGCAGCCGGGAGGGGCATTTTTTTGCTTGCGCGCTTATTTCGCGTCGATGTAGTAGATGCAGATGTCCTCGTAGTGGTCGTCCATGCGGAAGCCGCCGGGGATGGTGCCGACGAGGCGGAAGCCGCAGCGCTCGTAGAGGTGGCGGGCGTGGACGTTCGTGGCGACGACGGCGTTGAACTGCAAGCCGCGGAAGCCGCAGGAGGAAAGCCGCGCGACGCTGTCGAGCACGAGCTTTTCACCGATGTGCTTGCCGCGGGCCGAGCCTGCGACGGCGTAGCTCGCGTTTGCGATGTGGCCGCAGCGGCCGACGTTGTTCGGGTGGAGAATGTACAGCCCGAGCACTTCATCGCCCTGCACGGCGACGGCGGCGGCCGACTGCTGCGCGAAAAATTCGCGGCCGGACTGCTCCGTCAGCTCCGCCTCCTGTGGGTAGGCGATGCCGTCGCAGACGACCTCGTTCCAGATGCGCACCATGTCCGGGATGTCGGGCTCCCGGTACAGGCGGACTTCAATACTTTCCATAATTAAAACCTCCTGCGATAAAAGCAGCGCCGACCGCATGGCGGCCCGGCGCTGCGGATGGACTAGAATTCCTGCCGGCCCTCAAGCGCGCGCAGCAGCGTGACCTCGTCGGCGTACTCGAGCTGGCTGCCGACGGGGATGCCGTAGGCCAGCCGCGTCACCTTCACGTCCAGCGGGCGGAGAAGGCGCGATAAGTACATGGCCGTGGCCTCGCCCTCCGTGTCCGGGTTCGTGGCCATGATGACCTCGCGCACGCCGCCCTCCTGCACGCGGGAGAGCAGCTCGCGGATGCGCAGATCGTCCGGGCCGACCTGGTTGAGCGGCGAGATGACGCCGTGGAGCACATGGTACACGCCGCGGTACTCGCGCGCGCGCTCCATGGCGATGACGTCGCGCGGCTCGGCCACGACGCAGATGGTCGAATGGTCGCGCCGGTCGTCCGCGCAGATGGGGCACAGCGCCTGGTCGGTCAGGTTCTGGCAGACCGGGCACGTCTTGACGGTGCGCTTGGCGTCCACGATGGCGTCGGCGAACGCCTGCGCCTGCTCCTCGGGCAGGCCGAGGACGAAAAACGCCAGACGCTGCGCCGTCTTGCTGCCGATGCCGGGCAGGCGCGCGAACTGCTCGGCCAGACGCTCGAGCGCGGCGGGAAACGCATTCATTACAGCAGGCCGCCCAGATTCAGGCCGCCCGTGAGCTTGCTCATGGACGCGGCGGCGTCGGCCTCGGCCGAGCGCATGGCCTCGTTCACGGCCGCGATGATGAGATCCTGCAGCATCTCGACGTCGTCCGGATCGACGGCCTCGGGGTCAATGGTGAGCGTCTTGAGCTCATGCTTGCCGTTGACCTGCGCCTCGACAACGCCGCCGCCGGCCGTGGCGGAGTAGAGCTTCGTCTCCATCTCCTCCTGCATCTTGAGCATATCCTGCTGCATTTTCTGCGCCTGCTTGATCATGTTCATGTTCATGCCGCCGCCCATGGGGCCGCCGCGGAAACCGCCTTTTGCCATAGTAAGATCACTCCTGAACGTCGTATTTTTTATTGGATGTCAACGAGGCCGGAATATTTTCCGCCCCGGCTGACGAGATCGTCAAATGGGTCGCGCCCGGCGCCCGTTTTCGCGCCGCGGACCTTGACCTGCGCGCGCACGGGCCGGCCGAGCATGGCCGACGCCGTTTCGGCGAAGAGCGCGGGGAGCTTGTCCCGCTCGAGCTGCTGCTGCATGAGCGCGGAGGCGACGGTGAGCGTCAGAACGTCGCCCTGCACCGCGCCGGTCAGCGTCCCGCCGTAGAGCGCAAGCTCCGGGCCGGCCGTCTCCTTGACGCGGGCCATGAGCTCGGGCCACATCGCGTCCGTCTCGGGCTGCTCCGGCGGCGCCGCGCTCTTTTTCGGCGCGGGCGCGGGCGGCTCGTTCGGGTCGGGCGGGGCGTCGGCGTCGTCCCAGGGCGGCGGATCGTCGTCGCCGGACGGCGCGGATTTTTGTGCGGCGACCGTGATGCGGCCGGATTTGATCGCGTCCTCCACGCGGCTGATGCGCGCCGAGAGCGACGCGGGATCGGAAGATAACGCGGGCGAGCACAGCTGCATCAGGCACAGCTCAAAGTCGATGCGCCGGTTGACAGAGCGGGCGAAGCCGCCCGTCGTCTGCTGCAGAAGCGAGACGATGCGCAGCAGCTCCGCGCCCGTAAAGCGCGGCAGGAGCGCCTTCGCTTCGCCCTCCGTGCTCACGCCGGAGAGCAGGCCGAGCCCGCCCTCGGGCGCGGTCTTGAGCATGAGAAGATCGCGCGCGAGCGAGGATAGTTCGTCCGCCATCGCGCTGATGTCCTTGCCGCCGGCGTAGAGCGCCGTGAAGATGGAAAGCGCGCCCGCGGCGTCGTGGTCTGCGATGCAGCCCATGAGCTCGGCCGTTTTCTGCGTGCCGGCCAGGCCGAGCACATCCGCGACGGTCTGCTCCGTCACGGGGCCCGCGGCCGCGGCGGCGCACTGGTCGAGCAGGCTCAATCCGTCGCGCATCGCGCCGTCGCCCAGGCGGGCGAGCAGGCGCAGCGCGCCGGAATCAATGTCGATATGCTCCTGATACGCCACGAAATTGAGCCGCGCGCCGATGTCCTCCTGCGTCAGGCGGCGGAACGAGAACCGCTGGCAGCGCGAGAGGATCGTGGCCGGGACCTTGTGCAGCTCCGTCGTGGCCAGGATGAACAGAAGGTGCGCCGGCGGCTCCTCGATCGTCTTGAGCAGGGCGTTGAACGCCGCGCCGGAGAGCATGTGCACCTCGTCGATGATATAAACGCGTTTTTTGACCTCTGCCGGCGGGTAGATGGCCTCGTCGCGCAGCGAGCGGACGTTGTCGACGCCGTTATTCGACGCCGCGTCGATCTCGAGCACGTCCATGCACGATCCCGCGTCGATGCTCCGGCAGGCGGCGCAGGCGTTGCAGGGGTTGCCGCCCTGCGGATTTTCGCAGTTGACGACCTTGGCCAGAATGCGCGCGCACGACGTCTTGCCCGTGCCGCGCGAGCCGGTGAAGAGATAGGCGTGGCTCAGCCGGTCGGCCAGAAACTGATTTTTGAGCGTCTGCGTGACGGCCTGCTGGCCGACGACCTCGTCAAACGTCTGCGGACGGTATTTGCGATAGAGCGCCTGATACATCGTTCGGCCACCTCCCGGCAAAAAATGCAGATGGATAGCACTTCGGCCCACGGCAAGACCGCACACCCGCCTCTGAACGTACGCTACATCCGTTACCCGCGCAGCCAGCTCGGAAGCGGCGACCTCGCGGCACACGAGAATTTCCGCTTAATGCTGCTCGGTTCCCCGCCTGACATGGTTCACGGGTCCCCGTTGCGCAAGACCGATTCCTCATCGCCGCTTACGCGGGTCAGACGACACAACGTACGCCCTCGGACGGGGATTCATCCCTGCTGCAGCGGATTGCAGGCGACAGGGCACCGCTGACTCCCCGACTAGTGCGGCCTTGCCGCGGGCCGAAGCTGCGACAGGCAAAGTATATTGTACACGAAAGCGGGCCGTTTGACAACAGTTTTTGCAAAAAATACGGAGAGCCGAAATTCGGCTCTCCGCTTTTGTTTAAAGTTTCGGCTCAATGACGCGGGCCAGGTCGCCCAGCGTTTCGATCTCCTTGGCCTCGAGCTCGGGCAGCTCAATGCCCGTCTCGGCTTCGAGCTCCACGACCATCTCGACGAGGTCGAGCGAGTCGAGATCCAGACTTTCAAACGTCGTTTCGGCGCTCAGCGTTTCGGGGTCGATGTCCAACTGCTCGGCCAGATACGCAATGATTTTTTCCAGCATGTTTGATTCCTCCGCCCCGGCTTGTCCGCCGGATTCATTTTATAGCTGACACTATCATACGGGAAAATCCGCTGATGTCAAGTAAAAATTATGAAGTCGGATCGGCGTCGCTGCGGCCGGTGATGCGGGCGACGTAGCTCCGGATGAGGTCGCCGGAGCGCTGCTCGGCCACGAGCTCCTGCGCCAGGACGACGTTGTCCGTGATGAGATCGTCCGCGCCGAGGTCGAGCATTTTCTCGATGGCGCCCTCCGTGTTGACCGTCCAGACGTGCAGGAGCTTGTCCTGCGAGTGGATGCGCCAGGCGAGCGGGCGGGTGACGAAGCTCGAGCGGACGGAAAATTCGTCCGCGCTGACAAGGTCCGTCACGCGGCCGTAGGCGACGGACATGACGTAGGCCGTCGTGAGGTCGGGGTCGGCCTCCTTGAGCTCCGTGAGCGTGTCGTAGGACATGCTCGTCACGATGCAGCGGTCCGTGAAGTCCATTTCCTCGATGAGCGCGGCGACGGACGCGGCGAAGTCCACCTCGTGGCCCGTCGGCTTGAGCTCGATGTTCAGCCGCACGTCCGCGTCCTTCGCAAATTCGATGGTCTCGGCGAGCGTCGGGATGCGCGCGTCGGAGAATTCCTTGCTGAACCAGCTGCCGCAGTCGAGGTCGCGAATGTCGGCGTAGTCCAGCTCCCAGACATTCTTTTTCAGCCCCGTCGTGCGGCGCATGGACGGATCGTGCTGGACGATGAGCACGCCGTCGCGCGTCTGCTGAACGTCGAGCTCGATGCAGTCCGCGCCGAGGTCGACGGCGCCCTGGAACGCGTAGAGCGTGTTTTCAGGGTAGTGCAGCGAGTCGCCGCGGTGCGCCGTGACCGTCACGGACGGCGACAGGCCGATCGTTCCCGCGCGCACGGCGTTGACGTAGACAAAGCACGCAAACACGCTCAAAACGCCCACGGCGGCAAGCGCGCGGCGCGCGCGGACGCGCTTTTCCGGCGCGATGTCGCGCGGCGGCTCGGCCGCGGGCAGCGGCGGCATGCCGTCCTTCCGCCCGAAGCGGTAGAACAGCCCGCTGATGACGGCCAGCGACGCCGGGACCGTCATGCACAGAAACAGCACCGTCAGCACGACGAGGAACGTCACCGAGAACGACAGCGTGACGGCGTAGAGCAGCTCAACGTTCAAAAACGCGCCGCAGATCATGCGCGCGATCGCGATGCCGAGCGCGCCCGTGAGCGTGTAGAGCGCGAGGTACACGGCGTTCCACGCCGCGATGGCCGCGGCCGTCGAGAGCGGATGGCGCCGGACAAGATGAAAGCTGCCGCGCAGGCTCTCGCGCACGCCCGTGCCGGTCAGGCAGGCGAAATGCAGCGCGTAAATGCACAGAAGCCCGCCGAGATACTGCGGCACGCGCAGCAGCTTCACCGCGACGCGAAGCGCCTTGTGCCGGCCGAGCAGCCAGCCCGAAATGTCCGGCAGGCTCAGCACGCTGCCGAGCCCCGCCGTCGTGCCGAAGCTGAGCAGCGGCAGGATGAGCAGCAGATACACCAGCAGCGGCGCGCCATGGCGCAGCAGGTGCCCCGTCCGGTGCAGCCCCGTGCGCGCGACGTCGTACAGATTCGTTTTCACGCCGCGGCGCGAGCAGTCGAGCCCGTAGAGCACGGCCGACAGATCGTACGCGATCTGAAATGCCGCCGCGAGCAGCAGAACGAGCGCCAGCGCGATCGTCGCCGGCGCGCGCAGAAACGGCAGGAAGTTCGCCGCGGACAGGTAGCTCGTCCCGTAAGCGCGCAGCGCGAGCGCCGTCAGCGCGTAAAAAAGCGGCGTGAGCACGGCGAGCGACACGGCCTTGTACACCAGCTCGAACAGCAGGATCGCCCGCCCGTTCGCGCCCAGATGCAGCTTCCGCCTGCGCGTCATGTGCCCCACCGCCTTTCTTTTTCTTATATCGTACCACTTTGTACTCAAAACTGCAAGATGAGACAAATAAAATTGCAAAAAGCCTCCGCAGCCGAAGCTGCGGAGGCTTTGAACGCGGAGAAATCAGACGAGCGCGGCGGTATCTTTGGCAATCATCAGTTCCTCGTCGGTCGGGATGACGAGGACGTGGACCTTGCTGCCCTCGGCGGAGACGTCGATCTCCTTGCCGCGGCAGTTGTTCTTCTCGACGTCGATCTTCACGCCCATGAACTCGAGGCCTTCGACCATGTTCACACGCATGTCGGCGGAGTTCTCGCCGATGCCGGCGGTGAAGATGATGGCGTCAACGCCGCCCATGGCGGCCGCGTAAGCGCCGATATACTTCTTGACGCCGTACTCGAACATCTTCACGGCGAGGGCGGCCTGCTCGTTGCCCTGCGCGGCGGCCTCGTCGAGGTCGCGGAAGTCGGACGAGACGCCGGAGACGCCGAGAACGCCGGACTTCTTGTTGAGGATGCTGACCATCTCGGTGATGTTCATGTTGTAGCGGCCCATGAGGTACTCAAGGATGCCCGCGTCGAGGTCGCCGGAGCGGGTGCCCATCGGCAGACCGGCCAGCGGGGTGAAGCCCATGGAGGTGTCAACGCTCTTGCCGTGGTCGACGGCCGTGACGGACGAGCCGTTGCCGAGGTGGCAGGAGATGAGCTTGAGCTCCTCGATCGGGCGGCCGAGCATCGCGGCGGCGCGCTCGGTGACATAGCGGTGGGAGGTGCCGTGGAAGCCGTAGCGGCGGACCTTATCCTTCTCGTAGTACTCCTTCGGCAGCGCGTAGGTGTACGCGACGGGCGGCATGGTCTGATGGAACGCGGTGTCGAACACGGCGACCATCGGGACGCCCGGCATGACCTTCTGGCAGGCCTGGATGCCGATGATGTTGGCCGGGTTGTGCAGCGGGGCGAGCGGGTTGCACTCCTCGATGGCCTTCATGACGGTGTCGTCGATCTTGACGGAGGAGGCGAACGCCTCGCCGCCGTGGACGACGCGGTGGCCGACGGCGTCGATCTCGGAAACGGACTTGATGACGCCGTGCTCGCTGTCGAGCAGCGCGTCGAGGACGGCCTGGATGGCCTCGGCATGCGTCGGCATGGCGATGTCAAAGCTCTCGTTGTAGCCGCGGGACGGGATCTTGTGGGTCAGACGGCCGTCGATGCCGATGCGCTCGCAAAGGCCCTTGGCGTAGACGGTGTTGGTATCCGGATCCATCAGCTGGTACTTCAGAGACGAGCTGCCGGCGTTGATAACCAGAACGTTCATGTTAGTTGTCACTCCTAATTGATTTGTTTTCGTTCCAAAAATGTGGTACGATACATACGCTTCATCTATTCTAGTATAGTTTTCCCAAAAGGACAACTGGTAATCTACAAAAAATTCGTTTTTCGAGGGGCTGGATTTATGGCAACAGCGGCAATCGTGTGCGAATACAACCCGTTTCACAACGGCCACCTGCGGCAGATCCGGCTCACGCGCGCGGCGCTGGGACAGGACGCGGCCGTCGTGTGCGTCATGAGCGGCGACTTCGTCCAGCGCGGCGCGCCCGCGATCTTTGACCGCACCGTGCGGGCCAGGGCGGCCATAGCGTGCGGCGCGAGCCTCGTGCTCGAGCTGCCGGTGACGTACTGCCTGCGCTCGGCGGAAGGGTTCGGCGCGGGCGCGGTGGAAATTATAGATGCGCTCGGCGCGGTGGATGCGCTCTCGTTCGGCTGCGAGTGCGGCGACGCGGACGCGCTGTGGGACCTTGCGTCCGCGCTGCGCTCGGAGCGGTTTTCGGCGCTGCTGCGGGACGAGCTTTCGCGCGGGCTGCCGTTTGCCGCGGCGCGCGAGCGGGCCGTGCAGACGATGACGGGGCGCGGCGCGCTTTTGAAAAAACCGAACAATATCCTCGCGGTCGAATACTGCAAAGCGCTGCAAAACTTAGGCAGCGCCGTCCGCCCGCTCGCGCTCACCCGCGCGGGCGACTATCACGGCGGAGCCGACCCGGCCGAGCCGTCGGCCACGGCCGTGCGCGCGGCCATATTGCGCGGCGAGTCCATCGCGGCGCTCGTCCCGCCGGAGGCGGCCGCGTGCTTTTCCGGCGCGGCCGTGCACGACGTGAAGTTCGGCGAGCGCGCCATGCTCGCGCGCCTTCGCGCGATGGATGATGCGCAGTGGCAGTCCGTCCCGTTCGGCTCGGAGGGCCTGTGGAGCAAGGTCATGAAAAACGCCCGCAGCGCGCAGAGCGTCGAGGAGATCATCGACCGCTCCCTCTCGCGCCGCTATGCGCGAACGCGCCTGCAGCGCCTGTTGCTCTGTGCCTACCTCGGCATCGACGAAAAAATGCTCCTGTCGCCCGCGCCCTACGTCCGCGCGCTCGCGTTTGACGACCTGGGCCGCGCCGTGCTCCGCCGCGCGCGCGAAGCGGGCCGCGTAACGCTCATCAACGCCGGCGACGCCCCGCCGGACGCGGAGTACGGCGAACTCGAGCGCCGCGCGGCGGACCTCTACGGCCTGTTTTCCGAGCGCGCGCCCGAATGCGGCGCGGCATCGCGCGTCCGCGTGTATTATAAGGATGGTACCCTTGATTGACGAGGGCAAGCACGCTTTCCAGCGGCAAAAAGTCACCGCTGGACTGCGTCATCGTCCTAGGTGGGCGCCAGCCCACCGTCGTCCTCTTCCTTGCCAGCGCCGATTTTTCCTCGCTGGAAAGTCCTTCGGAGTTTTTCGGGAGCGAAAATCGTGGCCCAGCAAGGCTGACGAAGCAGGCGGGCTGTCGCCCGCCAATGAGGAAAACGACGCTGGACGCGATTTTGGCCCCGAAAAACCGTGTTTGCCCTCGTCAATCAAGGGTAGAACAGGAAATTAGAAAAAACACTTGCAAATCGCGCTGCGCTATGCTATGATGCTATGGCGAATGAATTGACAATGCGCGTATCGCGCTTTTACGAAACGCAAGGAAGAGGTGAAAGAAATGAAAGAGGGTATCCATCCCAACTACCAGCAGACCACCATCCGCTGTGCCTGCGGCAATGTCATCGAGACCGGTTCGACCGTGAAGGACATCAAGGTTGAGATCTGCTCGAAGTGCCACCCCTTCTTCACCGGCAAGCAGAAGCTGGTTGACACCGGCGGCAAGGTCGAGCGCTTCAACAAGAAGTACGGCCTGAAGTAAGATGCAAAGCCCGCACCGCGATCGGTGCGGGCTTTTTTCTATCCCTTCGCGCCAGCGAAGGGATAGAAAAAAGCAATTTGCTGCAAAATACAGCGTCATTTTTGACGATTCCGATACCAGAAAGGAGGGCGCACATATGGACGTCGCCCCTGTGAAAATTGAACGGGCCGTGCTCGTCGGGCTGAACGCCGACGTGTTCACGAAGGAGGAGACCGCGACGGAGCAGACGCTCGACGAGCTCGAGGCCCTGCTTGAGACGGCCGGCGGCACGTGCTGCGGCCGGATGCTGCAGAACCGCCGCGCGCCCGATCCGCACAGCTTCATCGGCGAGGGCAAGGT
>CAVFYN010000047.1:0-2860 GCA_963626425.1 Bacteroidaceae bacterium | reverse complement strand
TACGTTCTCGGCGGCCAGGGCATGGAGATCGCCTACAACGAAAAAGACATCCGCGAGTATATGGGCATCATCAACATGGTCGAGCAGGAGCACCCCATCCTCGTGGACAAGTACCTCATGGGCCGCGAGGTCGAGGTCGACGCCGTGTGCGACGGCGAGGACATCCTCATCCCCGGCATCATGGAGCATCTCGAGCGCGCGGGCATCCACTCCGGCGACTCCATCTCCGTCTACCCGCCGCTGAACATCGAGCCGAAGCATCAGGAGATCCTGACGGATTACACCCGCCGGCTCGCCACGGCCCTGCACGTCGTCGGCCTGGTCAACATCCAGTTCGTCATCTACAACGACAAGGTCTACGTCATCGAGGTCAACCCGCGCTCGTCGCGCACGATCCCGTATATCACGAAGGTCACGGGCGTGCCGATCATCGAGCTGGCCACGCGCGTCATGCTCGGCGAAAAGCTGCGCGACCTGGGCTACGGCACGGGCCTGCACCCGGCCGCGGACCACTACGCCGTCAAGATGCCCGTGTTCTCGTTCCAGAAGCTCACGGACGTCGACATGGGCCTCGGGCCGGAGATGAAGTCGACGGGCGAGGTGCTCGGCATCGACACGCTCTTCCCGCAGGCGCTGCTCAAGGCGTTCAAGGGCGCGGGCATGGAGCTGCCGAAGGCCGGCTCGAACGTCATCATGACCGTCAACAACGAGGACAAGGGCGAGGCGCTGTCCATCGCCCGCAGCCTCGAGGAGCTCGGCGTCCACCTCTACGGCACGGAGGGCACCTGCCGCTACCTGACCGAAAACGGCGTCCACTGCCAGAAGGTCAACCGCATCGGCGAGGAGAGCCCGACCATTGGCGACATGGTCTCCATCGGCATGGCCGACATGGTCATCAACACGCCCAGCCGCGGCAAAAAGGCCGACGGTGACGGCTGGAAGATCCGCCGCATGTGCTCCGAGCGCAGCATCCCCTGCATCACCGCCATCGACACGGCGCGCGCCATCGTGACCGCGCGCCGGCAGGGCAGAAGCCGCGAGCTTCAGGCCATCGACGTCACGAAACTGTAAGGGAGAAAACGATATGCAGCATGAAACTGTCATTGTCCTCGACTTCGGCGGACAGTACAACCAGCTCATCGCGCGCCGCGTGCGCGAATGCAACGTCTACTGCGAGGTCAAGCCGTACACGACGCCGCTTGCCGACCTTCGCGCCATGAATCCCATCGGCATCATCTTCACCGGCGGCCCGAACAGCGTCTATGACCCGAGCGCGCCGCACGTCGACCCGGAAATTTTCACTTGGGGCGTCCCCGTGCTCGGCATCTGCTACGGCTGCCAGCTCATCGCCCACACGCTCGGCGGCCGCGTCACGGCCGCGTCGGCGGCGACGGCGCGCGAGTACGGCAAGACGAAAACGTATTTTGACACGACCTGCGCCCTGTTCCGCGGCCTGCCGGAGACGAGCGTCACGTGGATGAGCCACGGCGACTATCTCGAGAAGGTCCCGGACGGCTTCCGTCTCATGGCGCACACGGACGCCTGCCCGACGGCCGCCATCGCCGACGAGGCGCGCGGGTTCTACGGCGTGCAGTATCACCCGGAGGTCAACCACACGGAGTTCGGCCAGCAGATGCTGCACAACTTCCTCTACGAGGTCTGCCACGCCAAGGGCGACTGGACGATGGGCGACTACTGCAAGACGGCCATCGCCGCCGTCCGCGAGAAGGCCGGCGACGGCAAGGTCCTGCTTGCGCTCTCCGGCGGCGTTGATTCGTCCGTCGCCGCGGCGCTGTTCGCCGAGGCCGTCGGCAATCAGCTCACGTGCGTGTTCGTCGACCACGGCCTCATGCGCAAGAACGAGGGCGACGAGGTCGAGGCCGCGTTCTCGAAATGGGACATCAACTTCGTCCGCGTCGACGCCGAAAAGCGCTTTTTGGACCGCCTGGCCGGCGTGACGGAGCCGGAGGCCAAGCGCAAGATCATCGGCGAGGAGTTCATCCGCGTCTTTGAGGAAGAGGGCAAGAAGATCGGCAAGGTCGACTACCTCGCCCAGGGCACGATCTACCCGGACGTCATCGAGTCCGGCCTCGGCGACGCCGCCACGATCAAGAGCCACCACAACGTCGGCGGCCTGCCGGACTTCGTGGACTTCAAGGAGATCATCGAGCCGCTGCGTCTGCTGTTCAAGGACGAGGTCCGCGCGCTCGGCCGCGAGCTCGGCCTGCCGGAGTATCTCGTCATGCGCCAGCCGTTCCCGGGCCCCGGCCTGGCCATCCGCGTCATCGGCGAGATCACGAAGGAAAAGCTCGACATCCTGCGCGACGCGGACTATATCTTCCGCGACGAGATCGACAAGGCCGGCCTTGCCTACGGCATCAACCAGTATTTCGCCGTCCTGACGAGCATGCGCTCCGTCGGCGTCATGGGCGACGGCCGCACGTACGACTACACCCTCGCCCTCCGCGGCGTCACAACGACCGACTTCATGACCGCCGACTGGGCCCGCATCCCCTACGACGTCCTCGACCGCATCTCCGTCCGCATCGTCAACGAGGTCAAGTCCATCAACCGCATCGTTTACGATATCACCAGCAAACCGCCGGCTACGATCGAGTGGGAATAATTTCAGAGGTCGAAAAAAGCCCGTAAACACTGGACATTTTGAGCCTTGATGCCACTCGTGGCAACGATTTGGCAACAGAATTTCATTATTCGCAAAAAAGAGCTATCTGATTTCAAAATGAAGTCAGATAGCTCTTTTTCTTTCCCTTATTTTTTCACAGGGAGTTTGATGTCAAATTTTCCACCCAGCATAGCTGTACCGACACCAACAGCAGCAAGGACAACTGTACTTGCT
>CAVFYN010000046.1:0-3028 GCA_963626425.1 Bacteroidaceae bacterium | reverse complement strand
GTGCCACCTCCCCTTTCAGGGGAGGCCTTGCCGCGGTGTCCTATTTCCCCGCGTCCCTCCGGCGGGATGGGGCCATCCCGCCCTACGCATAACACGCGCCGCGTCGGGAAACCGGCGGGCGGATGCTATCCGCCCCTACGACTGCGCGCCAAAAATCCACCGCGCGCGCAAAACCGCCCGGCCGCGCAAGCGGCCGGGCGGTTTTTATTCTCATCCGATCCGGTAATACGGTTCCTCCACCCCGACGTCGTACACCTGCAGATCGCTGCGCACGTTTAAAAGCGGGCGCAATCCGACGACGTCGTTGTTGGCGTATGTGTACGACAGCGCGCCGTACGGGCTGTACACGCGCTGCATGAAGGCGTAGAGCGTGCTCGGCGTGCGGAGGTAGTACCACCAGCCGAACTTCGGGTCGTAGAGCTGGGCCTGGTCGAAAAAGAGGTTTTTCTCCGGCTCCTCGGGGTTCCAGCTGCGGCCGTAGCGCTCTAATTGGTCGGCACTCGGGGTGGCTTTGAAGATGTAGTGGTCATAGAAAATGGGAAGCGGCTTTCCTTCTGCGATGCCGAGCTCATCGCCCTTGTTCATCTCCGTGCGGCTGGGGAGGAACACGGCGGCGCGGACCGTTTGCAGCTCGCCCTGCCCGCGGCCGGTGCGGACCAGGACGGGGATGTCCGTTTCCACGAGCGCGTCTTTCAATGCCGCGCCGAGGCGCGTCAGAAAGCCCGGCTCGGCGTCATACGAGTGCTCGCCGTAGCGGAGATTCTCCGCCGCGGGCGGCGTGTCGAGCTCGTGCGCGGGCGTGTACCAGCGCTCCTCGTCGGAATTTAAGTACCGGTGCAGATTGCTCAGAATGTAGTTGTTGTTTCCGAAACGGTCGGTCGATTCGTAGGGGTAGCGCCGCTTTTTGCCCGGCTCGGCCGCGTCGAGGGCGCGGACGCCGATGACGTGCTTGCATAGCAGCGTCGTGATGCCGGGGCCGTAGTGATCCTGCGCGGCGATGCGGAACTCGATGCCGCTTTTCGGGTCATAGAGCTTGCGGCCGTAGCCGATGGAGCCGATGTTCATGCGCGCCCCTCCTTTTCGCGGTTGGCCTTCGCGGCGGCGACCATATCCTCGCCGACCCTGCGGGCCATGGCGCGGGCCTCTTCCTCGCCGTAGCGCTCGGCGAGGGCGTCCTGCTTGCAGTGGTGGAAGTGGCAGTGCTCGCCGAGGCCGAGCACGCCGAGGGCGCGGTTGAGCTCCGCGTGATGCTGCGAGCAGTAGTCGCAGAAGCCGTGCAGCGGGCACGTGCGCGTCGGGCACGGGCAGTTCGGATTCATGCGCAGATCCTCGGGGATGATGGACGAGCTGTTCTCCATGCCCGGCTCATTGGGGCTGAGCGTATGGCCGGGGATGAGGCCGTGCTCAACGAGCATCCGGGCGTGTTTATTTTCCTCCATTGGTCGTTTCTCCTTTGCGTGGCCCGTGTTTTTGCACAAACGCGGGCGATTCCCATTGGTTCCATACCGACAATTGTACCAGCCCGCGCGGCCGCTGTCAAAGAAAAAGTTCGTTCACGCACGATTTTTACGCAAACTTTCGGATCCGATAGAGCGCCTGCAAGACCGAGAAATTCTGCCGGAACGGCCGCATGAAATTCCAGTATCCGACGCCGAGCAGGCCGAGCTCGGAAATGAGCGAGAGCTTCGCAAGCGAGCTGCGCGCGTCCTCGAACCAGACCTCGTGCACGGCGCCGTCTTTCGTATAGTGAAAATACGGCGTCGCGCTCGTCTCGTCGTATTTGATTTCCGCGCCGACCTCAACCGCGAGGCGCACCGCGTCCTCGTTGCCGATGGACCTTGCGCGGGACTCGCCCGCGTGGTACGGCAGCGTCCAGTCGTAGGCGTAGTTCGGAAAGCCCATCAGGATCTTCTCCGGCGGCATCTCCGTTTTCGCAAATTCCAGCACGCGGCGCACCGAGCCCAGCGGCGCGACGGCCATCGGCGGGCCGTACGTGTAGCCCCACTCGTACGTCATCACGAGCACGGCGTCCGCCGCCGCGCCGAGCAGGGCGTAGTCGTGCCCCTCGTACAAAATGCCCGCCTGATCGCGCGACGATTTCGGCGCGGCCGCCGCGATGAGGACGCCGCCGAGCGCGTTCACCCGCGCGCGAAGGCCGGCGACGAACGCGGCGTAAGCATCCGCGTTCTCCGCGCCGAGGTACTCAAAGTCGACGTCCACGCCGTCGTACCCGCCCTGCACCATCTGCAAGGTGGCCGCGTCCTCGAGCGCGCCGCGCGCGGCCGCATCGCCGAGCACGGCCGTGGCAAGCTCCGACGAGAACCCGCCCGACTCCGTCAGCGTGGACAGGTGCAGCAGCGCCCCGGCCTGATACCGGTGCGCAAGATAGACGAGCGCCTCGTCCTCGAGATCGACGAGCGCGCCCGCCGGCGTGAAGCCGTACGTGAACGGCGCAAGATACGTCGCATACGGCAAAATACCGCGCAGCGTTTCCTCGTCGACGAATGGATACGCGTAGCCCGTCACGAGCGCCGCGCGTGCCGGCGCGCCGCGGTAGCGCAGGACGAGCACCTGCCCCGGATAGATCCCCGGCCGCCCGCCGAGGTTCGGGTTTCGCTGGTAGAGCTCCGTGACGGAAATTCCGGTATCCTTCGCGACGGAAAAGAGCGTGTCGCCCGCGCGGACGGTGTAGAGTTCCTCCGGAAATAAGATCAGCAGGCTCTGCCCGACCGCAAGGCGGTACGGCTCGTAAAGCCCGTTGATCCGCGCGAGAATGCCGGGCGCGACGCCGTATTCCCGCGCGATGGCGTAGAGCGTCTGCCCCGGCGACACGACGTGGATGGCCATCTCGGTCATGGATTTCATCACCTCCCGGCAGTCTATGCCGCCCGCGCGCGGGAAATGATAGAAATTTCAAAAATGGGCTTGACTTTTTGCCGCGGATTTAATATAATCAATCTTGCTTTTTGAGCGTGCTGGTATAGCTCAGTTGGTAGAGCAGCTGATTTGTAATCAGCAGGTCGGGGGT
>CAVFYN010000045.1:35554-40121 GCA_963626425.1 Bacteroidaceae bacterium | reverse complement strand
GCGTCACCCGCGCGCTGTACACCATCCAGATCATCAACGACCAGAAGGTGCAGGAGCGCGAATACGAAGAGCGCCTGGCCCGCACGGCCGAGGAGGCGCAGCGCGCCAGCCTGTCGAAAACGGACTTTCTGCGCCGCATGAGCCACGACATCCGCACGCCGATCAACGGCATCCGCGGCATGATCGAGATCGCGAACCTCTGCGAGGACGACAAGGCCAAGCAGCGCGAGTGCCGCGAGAAGATCTGGGAGGCGTCGGGCTATCTGCTCTCGCTCGTCAACTCCGTGCTGGACATGAACAAGCTCGAGTCCGGCGCCGTCGTGCTCGAGGAGCGGCCGTTCGACCTGCCCGAGCTGCTCCACGAGGCGAACACCGTCAGCGAGATGCAGGCCATCGAGCACGGCCTGTCGTTCATCATCGACGAGACCGAGCGCCGCATCGACCACCCGCGCCTCATCGGCAGCCCCGTCCACCTAAAGCAGGTGCTGCTCAACCTCGCGAGCAACGCCGTGAAATATAACCGCGCCGGCGGCAAGGTCATCGTCTGGACGCACGAGCTGATGTGCGACGGCGAGACGGCCGAATTCGAGTTCGTCTGCCGCGACACCGGCATCGGCATGAGCCCGGAATTTCAAAAGCGCGCGTTCGAGCCGTTCTCGCAGGAGGGCAAAAACGACGCCCGCACGCACTACGACGGCTCCGGCCTCGGCCTGTCCATCGTCAAGGGACTCGTCGAGCGCATGGGCGGCACCATCGCCTTTGAGAGCACGGAGGGCGTCGGCACGGAGTTCCGCGTCCGCCTGCCGCTGCGCGTCGACCACAGTCTGCCGCAAAAGGCGGCCGAGCCTGCCGCAGGAGGAGGCCACGGAGCGCGTTGAGCCCGTCGACCTGACCGGCGCGTGCGTCCTGCTGGCCGAGGACAACGCGCTCAACACCGAGATCGCGCAGTTCTTCCTCGAGCTGCACCACGTCCGCGTCATCGCCGCGCGCAACGGCCGCGAGGCCGTCGACCGCTTCGCCGCGTCCGCCCCGGGCGAGATCGACGCCGTGCTCATGGACATCATGATGCCCATCATGAACGGCTACGACGCCACGCGCGCCATCCGCGCCATGGACCGCCCGGACGCCAGGACCGTCCCCATTTTCGCCATGACGGCCAATGCGTTTTTGGACGACATCGAAAAAAGCCGCGAGGCCGGCATGAACGAGCACCTCACAAAGCCGCTCGACCCGCAGAATGTCATCGAGACGATCGCGCGGTATATCAAAAAGCAGTAAAAAAAACCGGTTCCACGGAAGTGGAACCGGTTTTTCTTATTTCCATGTCTCCCAGACGTCCGGGCAATACCCGACGGTCGCCTGCTTGCCGTTTCTCACGATCGGCGCGCGCATGAGGCGCGGGTCGTCGAAGAGCTTGTCCTCCTTGGCCGCGTCGTCGGCCAGGTACCGGATCAGGTCGATGTCCGGCGACTTGGCGTCATAGTCGATGAGCGCCTCCACGCCGCCGACGGCGCGGAGCACGCTGTCGAACTCGCCGCCGCTCATGCCGTATTTCACGAGGTCGATGGACTGGAATTTGATGCCGCGCTCTTTGAACCAGCGCTCGGCCTTTTTCGTGTCGAACGATTTGCTTTTTCCGAAGATCTGAATGTTCAATAGAATACCTCCATCAGGCACAGCCCCTGCGCCGGGGCCGTCGGCCCGGCCTGCGCGCGGTCGAGCGAGGAAAGCGCGCGCGCAGCGTCCTCCGGCGTCCGCTCGCCGCGGCCGACCTGGACGAGCGTCCCGGTCAAGATGCGCACCATGTTGTAAAGAAAGCCGTCGCCCGTAAAATCGAGCCGCACTTCGCAGCCCTCGCGCGTTATGGCGATCTCCGTCACCGTCCGCACCGTCGATTTTTTCTTGCTGTGCTGCGTGCAGAACGCCGCATAGTCGTGCGTCCCGGTGAGCAGGTTTGCCGCGGCGCGCATGGCCTGTATGTCCAACTCGTCCGGCACGATCCAGACGTAATTCCGCTCAAAAACGCACGGCGCGTCGGCGTTCCAGATGCGGTAGCGGTACCGCTTCCCCGCCGCGCTCAGCCGCGCGTGAAACCGCGGCGGAGCGTCGGCCAGCGACACCGCGCCGATGTCGCGCGGGAGCGCGGCGCGAAGCTGCCGTAAAAGCTCCTCCGCCGAAAGATCCGTCTGCGCGCGGAAGGATATGACCTGCCCCAGCGCGTGCGTCCCGGCGTCCGTCCGGCCGCTGCCCGCGGCCTCGATGGGCTGGCCCAATATGCGCGAGAGCGTCTGCTCGACGCGCGACTGTATCGTGTTTGCCGTGTTCCCCTGCTTCTGCCAGCCGCGGTAGCGCGCGCCGTCATAGCAGAGCACGGCCTTGAAATTTCTCATGCTTCCTCCAGCATCGCGTAGGCCTCCGGCATCGAATCGGCCGAGAACAAAAACCGCCCGGCCGCGTCATACGCCTCGACGTGACCGCCGACATAACGGAGCTTTACCTGCATGTATGCCACCTGCTTTCCTGAATCTAAGTACAGGATAGCACAGGCGGTGTCCCATAAACCGGACTTTTAGAGTTTGGCCTCCAGCCAGCTCAAAACGTCGTCAAAGACCTCTTCCTTGTTCGCCTCGTTGAGCATCTCGTGGCGCCCGTCGGGGTAGATGCGGCACGAGACGTCCCGCATCCCGGCCTTTTTGAACGCCTCCTCCGCGCGGCGGACGCCCTTGCCGCTCGCGCCGACGGGGTCGTGCGCCCCGGCGAAGAAGAACACGGGCAGATCCTTCGGCATTTTCGCCAGATTCTCCTTCTGCTGGATCATGCGGATGCCGAGCAGCATCTCGCGCGCCAGGCCGATGGACGGCTTGAAGCCGCACATGGGGTCGGCCTCGTAGGCGTCGACGACCTCGGGCACGGTGCAGATCCAGTCGTTCTCCGTCCGCGCGTCCGGGAACTGCTTGTTGTACGCCCCGAAGATGAGCTTCTGGATGAGCGGGCTGCTGTTCGTCTCGCCGAGTTTTTTCGCCTCGCCGCGGCAGATGGCAAGGCCGAGCGACAGCGCCGCCGGGCTCTGCCAGCCCGTGCCGGAAATGACCGCGCCGCGAAGGCCGGCCTCCGGGTACTGGAACAGATACGTGCGCGTCAGGAACGAGCCCATGCTGTGGCCGAGGATGAAATACGGCACGCCGGGATACTCCGCCTGCACATGGCGCGTGAGCGCGTACACGTCCGCGACGGCCGCGTCCCAGCCGCCGTAGAAATAGCCCTGCACCGTGTCGTCCGACACGGACTTTCCGTGGCCCATGTGGTCCTCCGCCGCGACGAGGAAGCCGTGCGCCGTCAGAAAGCGCGCGAACTCGTCATACCGGCCGATGTGCTCGGCGATGCCGTGGACGATCTGGACGATGGCGCGCGGCTGCCCCTCCGGCTGCCACAGGCCGCAGCGGATGCGGCCCTTTCCGTTGGAATCGAGGTAGAACTCTGTCATGGATCATGCCTCCTTTATTTCTTATTGACATTATAGCGCATTTGCAGCAAACTATAAAGAAGAGATTTTACAAGGAAGTGATCAAATGGACGGCTACGTCCTCGCACTCGATCAGGGCACGACGAGCTCGCGCGCCATCATTTTTGACCGCGGCGGCTCCATCGTCACGAAGGGCCAGTACCCGCTCGAGCAGATCTATCCCCAGCCAGGCTGGGTGGAGCACGACCCGGCGGAGATCTTGTCCACGCAGATGCTCGCCGCGGCCGAGGCGTTTGAAAAAAGCGGCCTGTCGCCGACGGACATCGCCTGCATCGGCATCACGAACCAGCGCGAGACGACGATCCTGTGGGACCGCGAGACGGGCAAGCCCGTCTGCAACGCCATCGTCTGGCAGTGCCGCCGCACGGCGGACATCTGCGAGAAATTAGAGCGCGACGGCCTGCGCGAGTACATCCACGACAAGACGGGCCTCATCATCGACCCGTACTTCTCCGGCACGAAGATCAAATGGCTGCTCGACCGCGACCCGGCGCTCCGCGCCCGCGCGCGGCGCGGCGAAATCCTGTTCGGCACGGTCGAATCCTGGCTCATCTGGAACCTGACGGGCGGGAAAGCGCACGTGACGGACTACTCCAACGCCTCGCGCACGATGCTCTTTGACGTCGCGCGCCTGACGTGGGACGAGGAGATCTGCCGCGCGCTGGACATCCCGCTGTGCATGCTGCCGCAGCCCGTCGGCAACAGCGAGGTCTACGGCACGGTCGCGCCCGGCCTCGGCGGCCTCGCGCCGCTTGCGGGCATCCCGATCTGCGGCGCGGCGGGCGACCAGCAGGCCGCCCTGTTCGGCCAGGCGTGCTTTGCCCCCGGCATGGTGAAAAACACATATGGAACCGGCTGCTTCACGCTGATGAACATCGGCGAAAAGCGCGTCCGTTCGGCAAACGGCCTGCTATCCACCGTCGGCTGGTCCATCGGCGGCAAGACGACGTATGTTCTCGAGGGCAGCGCGTTCAACGCCGGCTCCGCCTTCCAGTGGCTGCGCGACGGCGCGGGCATCATCGGCACGGCGCACGAATGCGATAT
>CAVFYN010000045.1:22296-35544 GCA_963626425.1 Bacteroidaceae bacterium | reverse complement strand
ATTCTGGCCGAGTCCGTGCCGGACAACCAGGGCGTGTTCTTCGTCCCGGCGTTCACGGGCCTCGGCGCGCCGTACTGGGACACGGGCGCGCGCGGCAGCTTCTTCGGCCTGACGCGCGGCGCGGGCAAGGGCGCGCTCTGCCGCGCCGTGCTCGAGTCCATCGCCTACGAGGTCACGGACCTTGTGCGCACGATGAACCTCGACACCGGCGTCCCCATTTCCGAGCTGCGCGTCGACGGCGGCGCGTGCGTGAGCGACTTTATGATGCAGTTCCAGTCCGACCAGCTCGGCATCCCCGTCAACCGCCCGGAAAACGTCGAGACGACGGCGCTCGGCGCGGCGTACCTCGCAGGACTCGCGGCCGGCGTGTGGAGCGGCGAAGAAGAGCTTGACCGCATCCGCAAGGCAGAGCGCGTCTTTTCGCCCGAAATGGCCCAGGGCCCGCGCGACGCGCTCTACGCCCGCTGGAAAAAGGCCGTCGCCCTCGCCCGCGCGTGGGGCGACGAGACCTGGGAGGCGGTAAAATGACCGCAAAGCTCGGCTTCGGCTGCATGCGCCTTCCGATGATCGGCGGCCCGGAGGGCGAGGTCGACCTTGCGGAATTCTCCCGCATGGTCGACGCGTATCTGGACGCGGGATTCAACTATTTTGACACGGCGCACGTGTACCTTTCCGGAAAGAGCGAGACGGCCATCCGCGAAGCGCTCGTCCGCCGCCACCCGCGCGATCGCTTTTTCCTGACGGACAAGCTCTCGGGCAGCTGCTTTAACTCTGAAGAGGACATCCGCAGCGTTTTTCAGACGCAGCTTGCCGCCTGCGGCGTTGACTATTTCGACTGCTACCTCATGCACTCGCAGACGGCGGAGGTCTACGCGAAATTTCAGAAATTCCGCGCCTATGAGATCGCCGCGGAGCTCAAGGCCGCGGGCATGGTCCGCCACGTCGGCATCTCGTTCCACGACAAGCCCGACGTCCTCCGCCGCATCCTGACCGAGCACCCGGAGGTCGAGGTCGTGCAGATTCAGCTCAACTATCTCGACTTCGACAACCCGAGCGTCGAGTCCGGCGCAGTGTACGACGTCTGCCGCGAGTTCGGAAAGCCCGTGCTCGTCATGGAGCCCGTCAAGGGCGGCGCGCTGGCCGACCTGCCGGACGAGGCCGCGGCCGTCCTCTCCGCCCTCGGCGGCGGCAGCCCTGCGAGCTACGCGCTGCGCTACTGCGCGGGCTTTGACGGCGTAAAAATGATCCTCAGCGGCATGAGCACGGACGGCCAGATGGCCGACAACCTCGCCACGATGGCATCGCCGCAGCCGCTTAATGGCGCGGAGCGCGCCGCCATCGAGCGCGTGCGCGAAATTCTCCACGCGCAGGACGCCATCGGCTGCACCGGCTGCCGCTACTGCGTCCCCGGCTGCCCGATGGGCATCGCGATCCCGGACCTTTTCTCGTGCCTGAACGCGTTCCATAAATACCACGACTGGAGCAGCAATTACTATTACTCCGTCAACACGCACGGCCGCGCCCGCGCGTCCGAATGTGTCCGCTGCGGCCAGTGCGCCCGCATCTGCCCGCAGCATCTGGCCATCCCGGACCTGCTCGTCCAAGTAGCCGAGACATTCGAAACGGCATAAACGACACGAAAAAACCTGCATGGCGCGCGCCATGCAGGTTTTTTGTTGCAAACTGTCCGGATTATTGGACACCGTTTTTCATAGAATGGAGGCACAAAGCAAGGAGGTCCCAAGCATGAACAACGTCATCGAACTGTCCGCCTATCTGCCCCGCCCCGCGCTCGACCTGACGCCGTATGAGCGGCGCAACGAAAAGCGCTTCCGCCAGCGCCGCGCGCTCGCCGCGCTCGAGATGGCCGTCACGTGTGCCATCGGCGCGTGCATGCTCATCAGCACGCTGGCGATGGTGCTCATCCTGTGACGTTTTCCGCCTTCCGTTCGCACGATACGATGCGCCCGTCCGCAAGCTCCATGACGGCGTAGCGCGCCGCGCCGCGGTCCTGACACGCGCCGGGGTTGAGGAGCAAAAGCTCGCCGTCCCGCTCCAGAAACGGCACGTGCGTGTGCCCGAACAGCGCGGCCGCCGCGCCGGACGCCCGCGCGGCGAGGCTCAGGTGCAGCAGGTCGCGCTTGACGCCGTAGCGGTACCCGTGCGTCATAAAAAGCGTCACGCCCTCATACGTTTCTACCAGCGTATCCGGCTGCGGCGTGTACCCGTCACAGTTGCCGGGCACGAACGAGACCGGCAGCTCCGGAAAATCGCGCGCGAGCGCGAGCGCGTCGGATGCGTAGTCGCCGAGGTGGACGATGCGGTCCGGCGCTTCGCGCCGCACGATGCGGCGCATGGCATCCAGAGAGCCATGCGAATCGGAAAAAATGAGCAGCTTCATAAAATCACCTTTCTGCCGCCGCCTGCATAGACTGCACTATCTGCGATCAGGAGGTCAGGCGGATGGAATATGGCGGATTTTCGTTCACGCAGGAAAATATTCAAAGAGTCCTCGGCACGGCGGACGGGCGGAAGCTGCTGTCGCTTCTCATGCGCGACGGCGGCGGCGCGCTCCGTCAGGCGGGCGAGGCGATAAAACGCGGCGACCAGGCCGCGGCCGAGGCGATCCTGTCGCCCATCATGAACTCGCCCGAGGCACAGGCGCTCATCGCGCGGATCAATCAGAGCTAGGAGGGATGGCCGTGGACGGACTCGAGGAAAAGCTCGGCGCGTTTTTGTCCGATCCCGCGGCCATGGAGCAGGTCATGGGCATGGCCCGCGCGCTCGGCCTCGGCCCGCCGCCGGAGGGCGGAGCGGACGCGCCGGACGCGCCTCCGCCGCCCGGGCAGGGCGCGCCGCCGGACGATCCGATGGTGCGCACGCTGCTCTCGGCCGTCGCGTCGGCCGGCGCGGACAGCGGGCGGGAAAACGAGTTATTTCACGCGCTGCGGCCGTTCGTCCGGCCGGAAAAGCGCGAGAAGCTCGACCGCGCCGCGCGCGTGGCGCGCCTTGCGCACATCGCGGGCGCGGCGCTGCGCGGGCTGGAAAATCAGAGCGGAGGTGGTTGACGAATGTACACGCGCTACATCCGCGGGCCGGACGGCCTGTACCGCCGCCAGGTGGAGCCGGAGCCGGAGCGCCCCGCTCCGCCTCCCCCTCCGCCGCCGGAGCCGGGACCCGCGCCGCGCCCGGAGCCGAAACCGGAGCCGCGGCCCGCGCCGCCTCCGCCGCAGGCGCAAAAAAGCGGCCCGCCGCCCGGCAGGCCGCAAAAAATCGCGGGAGACGATCTGCTGCTCGCGGCCATCGTGCTGCTCCTGCTGCTCGACGGCGGCGAGAGCGACACGGTCGCCGTGCTGGCCGCGCTGGCGTTTTTACTGCTCTGACGTGAACGGCTGCGTGCCGTCCGGCAGCGTGAACGCGGCCGAAAACGCCTCGTCGGTGGCAAGCAGCGTCTCGCACTGCTGCTCGCGCAGCTGGTAGATGAGCGTCTGGCTGCGGCTCGTCGTCGCGCGGCAGAGAAGGCCGGTCGAAACGTCGACCCAGTAGCGGTCGACGTAGCCATCGGACTCGAGCTGGGCGAAGATGCAGCTGCGGCCTCCCTGCTCGTCGAGGCGGACGAAGCCCGCCTGCGCGATCGTGTCCGGCCCGGCCGTCAGGATGGACTCATACGTCGGGATGCCGGTCAGGCTGTCGGCCGTCAGGTTTTCGCCGAGGGCAAATTCCGCGGCCGTCTCCTCGTCCGAATACCAGACGTAGGCCGTCTCCCCGTCCGTCAGGACGCTTTTCGTGCCGGTGTCGTCCATGATGTCGGCGCGCGTCACGCCGCCGCTCACCCAGATCTCCGCCGTGCGCGCGGCGCTCTCGTCCGTCCAGGCGGTCAGGAGCGTCAGCGTCTGATGGTAAGACGCGGGCCGCGCGAGCGTGCCGACGACGTCGGCCACGTTTTCCGGGCCGACGGTCAGAAATGTGCCCTCCTCCACGTCGCCGCCGTCCGGCGGCGCGGCGGCGATGGACTCGTCCGGCAGCGTGCTGACCGCGCGGTCCGACGAGCCGGAGAGCAGCAAAAACGCGCCCAGGATCAGCCCAACAAGCAGGAGGGCGGACGCCAGTGCAAGCGCCAGCGTGCTCAGGCCGCCGGGTCGGTTTGCCATGGTGTCCACCCTCCTTCTTTTTTATTTCGCGATAAAGTCCGCCGGGCGCTCGGTGCGCTGGCCGAAGCGCCACTCGATGGCGTCGGCGATGCGCTCGCACGCGCGGCCGTCGCCGTACGGATTGACGGCGTGCGCCATGGAGCGGTACATCTCCTCGTCGGTCAGAAGCTGCTCGGTCATGGCGATGATGTTGTCCTTATCCACGCCGGCCAGGCGCACCGTTCCGGCCTCGACGGCCTCGGGGCGCTCGGTCTCCTTGCGGAGCACGAGCACGGGCTTGCCGAGCGACGGCGCCTCCTCCTGCAGTCCGCCGGAGTCCGTCAGGACGAAATGGCAGCGGGAGATGAGATTGTGCATCTCCTCGACGTTCAGCGGGTCAATGAGGTGCACGCCCGGCACGTCGCCCAGGATGCCGAACGCGCATTCGCGCACGACGGGGCTCAGGTGCACGGGGTAGACGAGCTCGATCTCCGGATGCGCGAGCATGATGGTCTTGACGGCCTCCATGATGTCGTGCATGGGCTGGCCGTAATTTTCGCGGCGGTGGCACGTCATGACGATGACGCGCTTGCTCCAGTCGACGTTTTCCAGCTCCGGCGAGGAGAAGCGGAAGTCCGGGCGGACGGTGTAGCGCATGGCGTCGACGACCGTGTTGCCCGTGATGAAAATGTCGCCCATGACGGCCTCGCGGCGCAGATTGTCCGCGTTGGCGCGCGTCGGCGAAAAATGCAGCGTCGCCATGTCGCCGACGAGCGTGCGGTTGAGCTCCTCGGGGAACGGCGAGTAGCGGTCATACGTCCGAAGGCCCGCCTCGACGTGGCCGACGGGGATCTGGTGATAGAACGCCGAGAGCGCACCGGCGAACGTCGTGGACGTGTCGCCGTGGACCAGAATGAGGTCCGGCTTCGCCTCCGCGATGACCTGCTCCATGCCGGTGAGCGTCTTGGTCGTGATGGTCGTCAGCGTCTGGCGCGGCTCCATGATGTTGAGGTCATAGTCGGCCTTCAGGTCAAAAATGTCCATGACGGAGTCGAGCATTTCGCGGTGCTGCGCCGTGACGCAGCAGATGGACTCGATGCCCGCACGCTTTTTCAGCTCGAGCACGAGCGGCGCCATCTTGATGGCCTCCGGCCGCGTGCCGAACACGCTCATGACTTTAACTTTGTTCATGTGTTTCGTCCTCTTTTTCAGGTTCTTCCGGCTCCGCGGGCGGCGTTTGCTCTGATTTTTCGCCGTCCTGCGCCTTCTGCTGCTCCGCGGCGTGGTCCGTGATCATTTTCATGCCGATGCCGCCGACGATGAACACCGCGGCGATGAGGATCATGGCCCGCACCTCGCCCGAGCTCGTCAGCACGACGGCCGCGAGGCCCAAAATGGCCGTGATGAGATACGTGATGGCCACGGACTGCTTCTGCGAGAAGCCCATGTCGATGAGCCGGTGATGGACATGCCCGCGGTCGGCGACCATGGGATTCTGCCCTTTGGCGATGCGGCGCAGGAACGCGAAGCAGATGTCGAAGATCGGCACGCCGAGGATGAGGAACGGCACGGCAAACGAGATGATGGCGTACATTTTGAACAGGCCCTGGATGGACAGGCACGCGAGAATGTACCCCAGAAACGTCGACCCCGTGTCGCCCATAAAGATCTTGGCCGGGTTGAAGTTATACGGGATAAAGCCGAGGCACGCGCCGAGCAGCGCGGACAGAATGATGGCGATGTTGCTCTCGGACACCATGAGCGCGATGACGAGCAGCGACGCCGTCGATATGGCCGAGACGCCGACGGCGAGGCCGTCGAGCCCGTCGATGAAGTTCACGGCGTTCGTGATGGCCACGATCCAGATGATCGTGACGGGTACGCTGAGCCATTTCAGGCTGACATAGAGCGTCGAGCTGAACAGGTTCGGGTTCGAGATGAACTCGATGCGGCAGCCGTAGTACACCGCGACGCCCGCGGCCGCGATCTGCACGAAAAATTTCGGCAGCGCTTTGAGCGCCATGATGTCGTCGAGCACGCCGAGCACGACGATGATGACCGAGCCGAGCAGGATGCCCTGCATCTGCCGGTCGACGTCCGCGAAGAGCAGGACGCTGAAAATAAACGCGATGAAGATGGCCAGACCGCCGAGGCGCGGGATGGGCACCTTGTGCATCCGGCGGTTGTCGCGCGGGACGTCGATGGCGCCGACCTTGTGCGCGAGCTGCTTGACGAGCGGCGTCGCCAGGAACGACACGACGGCTGCCGCGACGAGCGCGAGCAGGATCGAAATCACAACGCCGCTGTCGATCGTCTGGATCTCAGGCATGGTTCACACTCCCTTACCGGGCCGGGACAAAGCCCACCTTTTTATAGACCTTGCGCAGCGTCTTGGACGCGACATAGGAGGCCTTCTGCGCGCCCGCCTGATAGACGGACTGCAAATACGCCTTGTCGGCGAGGATGCGCGTGGCCTCCTCGCGGATGGGCGCGAGCATCTCGACGACGGCGTCGCCGACAGCGGGCTTGAAGTCGCCGTAGCCGCGGCCGTCGAACTCGCGCTCGATGTCCTCATAGCTCTTGCCGGTGACGGCGGAGTAGATGCTCATGAGGTTCGACACGCCGGGCTTGTTTTCCGGGTCGTAGTGCACGCAGCGCTCGGTGTCCGAGTCGGTGATGGCGCGCTTGAACTTGCGGCGGATGGAGTCCGGCTGCTCCATGAGGAACACGCAGCCGTCCGGGATGGACTTGGACATCTTGCCCGTCGGGTCCGTCAGGCCCATGACGCGCGCGCCGGCCTTCGGGATGTAGGGCTCCGGCATTTTGAACACGTCGCCGTAGAGGCCGTTGAAGCGCTGGACGATGTTGCGGCAGAGCTCGACGTGCTGCTTCTGGTCCTCGCCGACGGGGACATAGTCCGGCTGGTAGAGCAGGATGTCGGCCGCCATGAGCGACGGATAGGTAAACAGGCCGCCGTTGATGTTGTCCTGATGCTTGGCGGACTTGTCCTTGAACTGCGTCATGCGCGAGAGCTCGCCGAACATGGTGTAGCAATTGAGCACCCAGCCGAGCTCCGCGTGCTCGTGCACGTGCGACTGGATGAACAGCGTGTTCTTCTCCGGGTCGAGGCCGCAGGCGATGTACTGCGCGAGCTGCTCGAGCGTGCGGCGGCGCAGGTCGGCCGGGTTCTGCCGCACGGTGATGGTGTGCATATCGGCCATAAAGTAGTAATTATCGAAATCATCGGTGCGCTCGACCCAGTTTTTGATCGCGCCGAGGTAGTTGCCCAGGTGCAGATCGCCGGAGGGCTGAATGCCCGAAAGCATGACTTTTTTGGCTTCCTGTGTTTTCTCTTCCATGAACAGCAAGACCTTCCTTCAAAAATTCAATCTCGGTTATTTTATCATATTCTTCGTCCCTTGGCAATAAAACTTGACAGATGCGCCCAATAAAATATATAGTAAAGGCAATTCAAGTTTTCGGAGGCCATGGAATGGACTACTTTGAGGAAATGGAACAGCGCATCCCGCACGGCGAGGTCCGCACGCGCTTTGCGCCCAGCCCGACGGGCTATATGCACATCGGCAATCTGCGCACGGCGCTCTACACCTGGCTCATCGCCAGAAGCCAGGGCGGCAAATTTCTGCTGCGCATCGAGGACACCGATCAGGAGCGCTTTATCGAGGGCGCGACGGAGATCATCTACCGCACGCTCAAGACCTGCGGCCTTAACTGGGACGAGGGCCCGGACGTCGGCGGCCCCGTCGGGCCGTACATCCAGACCGAGCGGCGCGGCATCTACGTCAAATACGCCGACCTGCTCATCGAAAAAGGCGGCGCGTACCGCTGCTTCTGCCGCCCGGGCGAGGGTGAGATCACCGAGACAGTCGGCGGCAATACGATCAAAAAGCACAAGTGCGCCTGCCCGCAGCTGAGCGCCGACGAAATTGCCGCGAAGCTGGCCGCGGGCGAGGAATTCGTCATCCGTCAGGTCATCCCCACGGAGGGCACGACGACGTTCTCCGACGCCATCTTCGGCGACATCACCGTCCCGAACGCGGAACTCGACGAGAACGTGCTCATCAAGTCCGACGGGCTGCCGACGTATAACTTCGCCAACGTCATCGACGACCATCTCATGGGCATCACGCACGTCGTGCGCGGGTCGGAATATCTTTCGAGCGCGCCGAAGTACAACCTGCTCTATCAGGCCTTCGGCTGGGAGATCCCGACGTATGTCCACTGCTCCCCCGTCATGCGCGACGCGCAGCACAAGATGTCCAAGCGCCACGGCGACCCGTCGTTTGAGGACCTCATCGCGGAAGGGTATCTTCCCGAGGCCGTGCTGAATTACGTCGCCCTGTGCGGCTGGGCGCCGGGCGGCGAGCAGGAGATCTTCTCGCTTTCCGAGCTTGTCGACGTCTTTGACATCCACGGCATCTCGAAGTCCCCGGCCGTGTTCGACATCGCGAAGCTGCGCTGGATGAACACGGAGTATATCAAGGCCATGGACCCGGAGAAGTTCTACGCCGCGGCTGAGCCGCAGCTGAAAAAGGCCATCTCGAACCCGGCCATCGACCTTCGCGCCGTCGCCGCGCTCGTGCAGCCGCGCTGCGAGGTCCTGACCGACATTCCCGAGCGCGTGGACTTCTTCGACGCCCTGCCGGAGTACGATCCGGCCATGTACGTCCACAAGAAGATGAAAACGACGCCGGAAAACTCGCTCACGACGCTGCGCGAGGCGCTGCCGGTCCTCTCCGCGCTGGAGACGTGGACGAACGAATCCATCCACGAGGCGCTGCTCGGCCTCGTCGAGAAGCTCGGCGTCAAAAACGGCGTCGTGCTCTGGCCGGTCCGCGTGGCCGTGTCGGGCAAGCAGTCCACGCCGGGCGGCGCGACGGAGATCGCCGCGATCCTGGGCAAGGAAGAGACGCTCCGCCGCATCGAAAAGGGCATCGCCCTGCTCGAGGCGTAAAAACAAAACATTCGGCGCGCCGCGGTATCCGCGGCGCGCCGGTTTTTTTACTCGATGGATTTGAGCGACTCCGCCATATTGATGCGCTCGAGCTTGAAATACAGGAAGAACGCGACGACGGCCGCGAACACGAACGTCAGCGCGACGGAGATGAGATAGCTCACCGGCGCGATGCGGCAGACGAAGTTCACGGAGTTGATCTTGATCTGCGCCATGACGTACCGGTGCAGCAGCACGCCCATCGGCAGGCCGCACAGGGCGCTGATGCCCGTCAGGACGAAGTTCTCGCGGAACACATACGCCGCCGACTCGTTCGGGAAGAAGCCGAGCACCTTGAGCGTCGCGATCTCGCGCTGGCGCTCGGTGATGGAGATGTTCGTCAGGTTGTACAGCACGATAAACGCCAGCGCGCCAGCGCACACGAGGACGATGAGCACGACGTAGTCCAGGCTCTTGAGCATATTGCCCACGCGCTCGCGCATATCGGCGTTCACGGACACGGCCGCGACGTCGTCCGCGCCGAGCAGGCTCGCCGCGAGCGCGTGTACGTCCGCGCCGTCCGCGGCCAGGACGTAGGCCGTGCTCTGCTCCGGCGCGCCGAGCTGGGCGGCGTATGTCTCCGTCGAGACGATGACGTAGTCGTAGATGTAGTTGTCAAAAATGCCGGAGACCGTGACGGTCAGCGGATTATATTCCGAGTCGCGCAGCGTGATCTCGTCGCCGGCGGCGATGCCGCACGTCTTGGCCAGGCGGTTGTTGATGACGGCCTCCCCTGCATTCGGCCACGCGACGGGCGCGCCGTCCGCGTGCAGATCCCAGAAGCCGTCCAGCGCGCCGTCCGCGGCGATGAGGTTCACGGTCTTTGTCTGCCCGCCGGATGAGAGCTCCATGCTGCCCGCGTGGACGTAGCGCAGCTCGGCCGCGTCATCGCCGCACGCATTTTCCACGGCCGCGCGCTCGGTGTCGCTCGGCGCGTGCTGGAACGTGACAGCGCAGTCGTAGAGCTCGATCTCGTCATACTGGAAATCGACGATGTTCGCGATGGAGTCCCGGATGCCGAAGCCCGTGAGCAGCAGCGCCGTGCACCCGCCGATGCCGAGGATCATCATGACCATGCGCTTTTTGTAGCGCAGGATGTTGCGGATGGACACCTTGTGCAGGAACGAGACGTGCTTCCAGATGAATTTCACGCGCTCGATCAGAATGCGTTTGCCCGACTTCGGCGACTTCGGGCGGATGAGCTCGGCCGCGGGCGAATTGAGATCCCGCCGGCAGACGAGGTACGTCGCGCCGAGCGCGCACAGCAGATACATCGCCGTGCACAGCGCGAACAGTCTCCAGTCGAGCACGAATGCGATGGGCCGCGCGATGGAATACATGATGTGGTACACCTGCCACAGCGCCAGCGGCATCAGGCGCGAGCCGAGCAGGAAGCCCGCGACGCATCCGATGGCCGACGCGCTGCCCGCGTAGGCGAGGTACTGCCCCGTGATGGCCGCGTTGCCGTAGCCGAGCGCCTTGAGCACGCCGTTCTGCGTGCGCTGCTCGTCGACCATGCGCGTCATCGTCGTCACGCACACGAGCGCCGCGACGAGGAAGAAAAACAGCGGGAACACGCGCGAGACGCCCTCGACGATGCCCGTGTCGTTTTCCAGGCACGCGTAGCCGATGTTCGTCGAGCGGTCGAGCACGTACGTGACCGGCTCTTCGAGGTCGTCCAGCTTCGCGGCGTTGTCGTCGATCTCCGCCTGCGCGTCGGCAAGCTGCTGCTCGGCGTCGGAAAATTCATTCTGCGCGTCGGCGTAGGACGATTCATACTCGCCGAGCGCCTGCGTGTACTGCGCCCAGCCATCGGAGAGCTCCGCTTCGGAGTCGGACAGCTGCTGCTCGGCCGCTTCAAACTGCGCATCGGCCTCCGCGCGCGCACTTGCAAGCTGGCTCACGCCCGAATCGTACTGTGCCTTGGCGTCGTTATAGCCGGACTGCATGGACAAAAGCGCCTCGGCCGTGAGCGGCTCGCCGATGGCGGCCTCGGCCGTTTTGTAGGCGGCGGCGAACTGCTGCGCCGTGATGCCATTCGTCATCGCGGCATTCACGGCCGAATAGACCGGCTCCGTCCCCGCGAGGACGTCGTCCATGAGCACGCTCGGCTCCGAGTACGCCGTCCCGAGCGCGGCGTTCACGCCCTGCATGACGGCAAGCGTGCTGTCGTACAGCCCCTGCGCCTGATTCAGCTGCTCCGCCGCGGCGTCGAGCTGATCTTTGCTGGCCGTCAGCGTCTGCTCCATGGCGTCAAACTGCGCCGTGAGGTCGGCCCGCTGGGCATCCAGATCCGCGCGGCCGCCGTCGATGGCCGCCTGCGCGTCGTCGAGCTGCGCTTTCGTGTCGTCGAGCTGTGCCTTCGCGTCGGCGAGCTCGGCGAGCGCGTCGGAGCGCTTCTGCTCGTACTCGGCGCGGTTTTCGTCCAGCTCGTCCTGCGCCTTGCCGATCTCGGAGAGGGCGTCGTCCCGGATGGTGGCGTAGCGCTGCGCCGCGCGGTCGTCCAGCGCGCGCTGGACCTTCGGGCGGAGCGCGTCGACCGTGTCGTCATACGCGTCCGTGTAGATCTCGCCCGCGTACGGGATCGTCAGAAAGACCTCCGTAAAATATTCCGAGTCGAACCCGTCCGGCAGCAGGTAGCAGAAGCCGGACACCTTGCCGCCGCCGAGGCTCGTCGAGCCGCGCTCGAAGTTTACGTAATATGCCGCGTTCGCCGTGCCGACGATCGTATAGGAATCGTAGGCAAACATGGCGCGCGTGTCGTCCGGATTGTCCGCGGACAGCTCGAGCTGCTGCCCGATCTGGTCGTCGGAGAAAAGCCGCGCGTCGACGACGCACTCGTCGCCCTTCTCCGGCAGCCGCCCCGCAACGAGGTCGACGCCGTTGACGCCGTCAATGAGCGAATGCGCGTGCAGCGCCGCGTCCGAGCCCGCGCCCGTGACATACAGCACGTCCGCGCTCACCGAGCCGTAAGCGCCCGAGACGCCGTCGATCGTCGCGAGCTTTGAAACGTCCTCGTCCGTCAGGCCGAGCGTGCTGATGAGGCGGAAATCGTATAAATGCAGCTCTGTGAGATAGTCGTCCGCCGTCTTCAGCATGGCGGACTTTGCCACGCGCAGCCCGGCGAAGAAGCCGACGCCGAGCGCGATGATGGAAAAGATGGCAAGAAACCGGCCGAGGCTGCTCCGGATCTGCCGCAGAAGCGATCGTTTCAGCATAGGCTCACCACTCGATGTTCTCAACGGGAACGACGTTCTCGTTTTTCTTCTCCTCCACGACCGTGCCCGAGCCGATGCGGATGACGCGGTCGGCCATGGCGGTCAGGGCGCTGTTGTGCGTGATGATGATGACGGTCATGCCCGTCTGGCGGCACGTGTCCTGCAACAGCTTCAAAACAGCCTTGCCCGTCACATAGTCCAGCGCGCCCGTCGGCTCATCGCACAGCAGCAGCTTCGGATTCTTCGCGAGCGCGCGCGCAATGGCCACGCGCTGCTGCTCGCCGCCGGACAGCTGCGAGGGGAAGTTCAGCGCGCGGTCTTTTAAGCCGACGCGCTCGAGCACCTCGACGGGGTCGAGCGGCTCGCGGCAGATCTGCGCGGCGAGCTCGACATTTTCAATGGCCGTCAGGCTGCCGATGAGGTTATAAAACTGGAACACGAAGCCGACGTCGTAGCGGCGGTAGGCCGTCAGCTGGCGCTTATTGTAGGCTGAGACGTCCTCGCCGTCCATGAGCACGCGGCCCTCCGTCAGGCGGTCCATGCCGCCCAGAATATTGAGCAGCGTCGTCTTGCCCGCGCCGGACGGCCCGACGATGACGCAGAACTCCCCTTTTTCGACGGTGAACGACACGTCGTGCAGCGCACGGATCTTCACCTCGCCCATCGTATAGGTCTTTCCGACCTGCTGAAACTCCACAAAGTGGCCCATGGCGATTCCTCCCTGTGAGCATATTTTTCTATTTTACAGTTTAATCGTCTGCGCGCATTCTGTCAAAGGGAATCGGCGATTATTTACACTTCGTTCACGCCCGCGGCCATTGACAGACCGGCCGGGCTTTTCTAAAATAGGGCTATCCGCAAAAGGAGGACGCGCATGGAACAGGAT
>CAVFYN010000045.1:18431-22286 GCA_963626425.1 Bacteroidaceae bacterium | reverse complement strand
GAGGAAGATTTCATCATGACGCTCTCTCCGGATTTTCTCCCGCCCCTGCTCAGCTGGTACGAACAAAACAAACGCGATCTGCCGTGGCGGCGCGACCGCGAACCCTATCACGTCTGGCTCTCGGAGATCATGCTCCAGCAGACGCGCGTCGAGGCCGTGAAGGGCTACTATACGCGCTTTCTCGCCGCGCTGCCGGACATCGCGTCGCTCGCGGATGTCGACGAGGCAACGCTTCAAAAGCTCTGGGAGGGCCTCGGGTATTACACGCGGATGCGCAATCTGCAAAAGTGCGCGAAGATCCTGATGGCGGACTACGGCGGGCAGTTCCCGCGCGGCTTCGCGTCCATCCGCGCGCTGCCGGGCATCGGCGACTATACGGCCGGCGCCGTCTCGTCCATCTGCTTCGGCCTCCCGGAGCCGGCCGTGGACGGCAACGTGCTGCGCGTCGTCTCGCGCATCGGCGAAATTCCCGAGCCCGTCGACGCGCCCGCAACGAAGCGGGCCGTGACGGAGGCGCTCCGCGCCGTCTACCCCGCCGGGCGCTGCGGCGATTTTACGCAGGCGCTCATGGAGCTCGGCGCGACGGTCTGCGTGCCGAACGGCGCGCCGCGGTGCGAGGCCTGCCCCGCGCGGGATTTCTGCGGCGCGTATGCGCACGGGACGGCCATGAAATTCCCGGTCAAAAAGCCGAAACGAGCGCGGCGCGAGGAAGCGCGCACCGTGCTCATCTTGTCCTGCGGCGGCCGCATCGCGACGAAAAAGCGGCCGGAGACCGGCCTGCTCGCGGGGCTCTACGAGCTTCCGAACGAGCCCGGCACGCTCACGGCGCAGCAGGCGCTCGACCTGGCGTCCGCGCTCGGCGCGCACCCGCTCTCGCTGTCGAAGCAGGCCGACAAAACGCACATTTTCACGCACATCACATGGAAGCTGCGCGGATATTATATTGCGTGCGCGCAGGAAGCGCCCGGCTTTCTCTGGCAGACGCCGGAGCAGGCCGCGCTGCCAACCGCGTTCCGCATTTTTCTGGAGGGACCGCTATGACGACAAGCGAAGCCATGGCCCGCTTTTCCGGCGACCGCTTCGCGCTGGAATCCGCCGGGGTCGAGATCACGGCCGTCGGCGAAAAGACGGCCGAGTGTACCGTACAGCTCCGGCCGGAGCACCTCAATTCCCTCGGCCGCCCGATGGGCGGGCTACTCTTCACGCTGGCGGACTTCTGCTTCGCCGTCGCCGCCAACTCCGAGACGATGGGGACCGTCTCGCAGTCGGCGAACATCACGTTTTTGTCCGCCGCGCAGGGCAAAACGCTCACCGCCCGCGCCCGCTGCGTCCGCGACGGACGCACGACGTGCCTTTACCAGGTCGACGTCGCGGACGAGACGGGCGCGCTTGTGGCCTACGTGACCGTGAGCGGCTATCACACCGCTTTTAATATGGAGGAGGAACCAAAATGAAAGTTCTGCTTGTCAATGGCAGCTCGCACCCGAACGGCTGCACGTTTACGGCGCTCAGCGAAGTGGCGAAAACGCTTGAGGCGTCCGGCGTCGAGACGGAGATCATCCAGGTCGGAAACGCGCCGCTGCGCGACTGCATCGCCTGCGGCCGCTGCCGCGAGCTCGGAAAGTGCGTCTTTGACGACGACCCCGTCAACGCGTTCGTGGAAAAGGCACGCGAAGCCGACGGCTTCGTGTTCGGCACGCCGGTCTATTACGCGCACCCGAGCGGGCGGCTCTTCTCGTTCCTCGACCGCGCGTTTTACAGCGGCTCGTCCGCGTTCGTCCACAAGCCGGGCGCGGCCGTCGCCTCGGCCCGCCGCGCGGGCACGACGGCGTCCGTCGACGCGGTGAACAAGTATTTCACCATCGCGCAGATGCCCGTCGTCTCGTCGACGTACTGGAACATGGTCCACGGCACGTGCGCCGAGGACGTGCTCAAGGACGAAGAGGGCCTTCAGACCATGCGCAACCTCGGCCGCAACATGGCGTGGCTGCTGCGCTGCATCGCCCTCGGCCGCGAAAACGGCGTCCCGGCCCCGGAGGCTGAGCGGACGTACCACACGAACTTCATCCGGTAAAAAGATTGGGAGGACGGCTCAGCCGTCCTCCCATTTTTCCGCTATTTCTAATAGTATCCCGCGCCGGTTGTCCTCCGGGTGCCGGTGCACGTGAGACAGCAGCGCGGCAAGGCAGCGCCCGGCGGCCGCGCCCGTTTGCGGGATGTCGCGCCCCGTGACGGCCAGCTCGCGCGGGTAGATGCACGCGCCGCTTTTTATCACGCATTCAAGCTCCGCCTCCGTGCCGTCCAGGCAGCACACGGCGCGCACGGCCGTCTCGCCATAGCGCGCGAGCACGTCCTTGCGCTCCGCGTCCCCGCGCGGCGCGGTCCCCAATTCGGAAGCCGCGCGCATGGCGCGGCAGATGTCCCGCGGCAGCCGGAGCTTCGCCCCGTCCGCCTCCGGGCAAATCGCCGCGAGCGCGGCCCAGCGAAGCGCGCGCTCCGGCGGGACCGCTCCCAGCCGCTCCGCCCCCGGCAGCGCCGCGATCCCGACGGCCGCGAGCAGCCCGAGCGCCGCCATGCCGCTCAGCGCGCCCGGCCGCGGCGAGAGCAGCGTCTTTTCCGTCTCATCGCGCACCCGCTCGGCCGAGAGCGCCGCGGCATACATCGCGCACGCGCGCACGGCCGCCATCGTCCCGCTCTCGACTTCAAAGCCCAGCTGCGCGGAAAACCGCAGCGCGCGCAGCAGCCGCAGCGCATCCTCGGAAAACCGCCGCTCCGGCTCGCCGACGCAGCGGATGCGGCCGCGCGCGAGGTCGTCACGCCCGCCGAACAGATCCGTCACGCGCCCGGACGCGTCCATGGCCATGGCGTTGATCGTAAAATCGCGGCGCGCGAGATCCTGCTCCAGCGAGTCGACAAAGCGCACGTCGTCCGGCCGCCGGTGGTCGGAATAGCCGCTCTCCGTGCGAAACGGCGTGACCTCGGCGCTTTCTCCGCCGCAAAAAACCGTGACCGTCCCGTGCCGCCCTCCGGTCGGGACGGCTTTTTCAAACGCGGCCAGGATTTCATCCGGCCGCGCATCCGTCGTGATGTCCCAGTCGTGCACCGGCCGGCCGAGCAGCCCGTCGCGCACGCACCCGCCGACGAGGTACGCTCCATGCCCCGCGCGCGAAAGCGCGGCCAGAATGGCCGCAATGCCCTCCGGAATGTCCACCTGGCCGCCTCCTCCGCATATTTTCATGCGCACAGTTTACACTTGTTTTATCGGAATAAACGTATTATAATCTAAATTCGGTGTGGGCGCAATCGTCCACCATGTGAAATCATCATCTGGAGGTATCTTCATGCCCTCTGAAGAGACTGCTCTTATTGAATCGTATCTCGTGCCCGGAAAGCACGTTCATCTCATCGGCATCGGCGGCGTGTCCATGCGGCCGCTCGGGCTCGTGCTGCGCGGCAAGGGGCTGACGATCACCGGCTCCGACATGAATTCGTCCGTCTCGACGGAGGAGCTCGTGCGCAACGGCATCCCCGTCGCCATCGGCCACCGCGCCGAGAACATCGCGGGCGCGGACTGCATCATCCGCACGGCCGCCGTCCACAACGACAACCCCGAGATCGCCGCCGCGCGCGCAGCGGGCATCCCCGTCTTTGAGCGCGCGCAGGCGTGGGGCGTCATCATGCGCGAGTACAAAAACGCCGTCTGCGTCTCCGGCACGCACGGCAAGACGACGACGACGTCCATGATCACGCAGATTTTCCTGCAGGCCGGCCTCGACCCGACCGTTATGATCGGCGGCACGCTGCCGCTGCTCGGCGCGGGCCACCGCGTCGGCAACGGCGACACGATCGTCATGG
>CAVFYN010000045.1:14632-18328 GCA_963626425.1 Bacteroidaceae bacterium | reverse complement strand
GAATACTGCAACTCGTTTCTGAACTTCTTCCCCACCGTCGCCCTCGTGCTGAACATCGAGGCCGACCATCTGGACTTTTTCAAGGACCTCGGCGAGATCAAGGCCTCGTTCCGCAAGTTCGCATCGCTCGTCCCGGAAAAGACGGGCCTTGTCATCGCGAACGGCGACGACGAGAACACGCAGGCCGCCCTCGCGGGGCTCGACCGGCCGATGATCACGTTCGGCTTCGACGAGAAAAACACCGTGTTCCCGAGAGATTTCTCGCGCGGGTACAGCTCGTTTGACATCTACTGCGGCGACAAGAAATACTGCCACGTCGACCTGCGCGTCATCGGGCGGCACAATGCGCTCAACGCCCTGGCGGCCGCGGCGGCCAGCTGGTCGCTCGGCGTGGGCGGCAGCGCGGTGAGCGAGGCGCTCGGCGCGTTCACGGGCGCGGACCGCCGCTTGCAGTTCAAGGGCAAATGCGGCGGCGCGGACGTCTACGACGACTACGCCCACCACCCCGGCGAGCTGCACGCGACGCTCGAGGCCGTGCGGCTGCACGCGACGCTCGAGGCCGTGCGCTCCATGGGTTACGAGCGCATCATCTGCGCGTTCCAGCCGCACACGTACACGCGCACGAAGGCGCTGTTCGACGATTTCGTGCGCGAGCTGCGCACGGTCGACCTCGCGGTGCTCGGCGAAATCTACGCCGCGCGCGAGCAGAACACGCTCGGCATCTCCGCGCGCGACCTGGCCGATCAAATCGACGGCGCGGAGTTCTTCAAGACGCTGCCCGAGATCGCCGCGTTCTTAAAAAAGACGGCGCGCCCCGGCGACGTCGTGCTGACCGTCGGCGCGGGCGACATCTACCGCGTGGCGGACATGATCACAAAGTAAGTTCAGACGCGGCCCCTGACCGGGCCGCGTTTTTTTAGAGATAAAGTTAGATTTATCATACTTTTAGGAGAAAAAGACAATGTCAACACTGCAATCGCTCCGCCCGGGACAGAGCGGGATGATCGTCTCCGTCGGCGGCCACCAGCCGGCCGTCAAGCGCCGGCTCGTCGACATGGGGCTCACGCCCGGCACGGTCGTCACCGTGCGCCGGATCGCGCCGCTCGGCGACCCCATCGAGGTCAACCTGCGCTCATACGAGCTGTCGCTGCGCAAGGAGGACGCGGCGTGCATCGAGCTGTCGGACAAGCCCGCGCCGAAAAAGCGCGCGGCGAAAAAGACGGAATACCCCGGCGCGCCGCTCCCGCCCGACACGCTGCGCCGCATGGAGCTCGACCACGAGCACGAGCTCGAGGCGCACCCCCACCTGCCCGACCCAAGCGCGCACGACCGCCGCACGATGAAGATCGCGCTGGCCGGCAACCCGAACTGCGGCAAGACGACGCTGTTCAACGCGCTGACCGGGTCGAACCAGTACGTCGGCAACTGGCCGGGCGTCACGGTCGAGAAAAAAGAGGGCACGGCAAAGCTGGACGGCCGCGACATCACGGTCGTCGACCTGCCGGGCATCTACTCGCTCTCGCCGTACTCCATGGAGGAGATCGTCGCCCGCACCGTCCTCATCGACGAAAAGCCGGACGCCATCATCAACATTTTAGACGCGACGAATTTGGAGCGCAATCTCTACCTCACGACGCAGCTGCTCGAGCTGGAGATCCCGATGGTGCTCGCGCTCAATTTCATGGACGAGGCGCGCAAGGCCGGCGACGAGATCGACGTGCAGCGCCTGTCGCGCGAGCTCGGAATGCCCGTCGTCCCCATCGTCGCCCGCACGGGCGAAAACGTCGAGCAGCTGCTGCGCGAGGCGCACATCCAGATGCACCGCGGCTGCGCGCTCGAGCCGGACGACCTGTACGACGACTTCACGCACGCCATCCACCACCGCATCGGCGAGCGCATCCACGACCGCGCCTACGAGGTCGGCCTGCCGGCGCACTTCGCTGCCGTGAAGCTGCTCGAGGGCGACGAGCTCGTCGAGCGAAAGCTCGATCTGGACGAGGACACAAAGCGAGCGCTCGGCGCCGTCATCGCCGAATACGAAGCCTCCAGCGACCTCGGCGACCGCGAGACGCTCGTGGCCGACTCGCGCTACCGCTACATAGAGTCCGTCGTCTCCGCGTCCGTCACGCGCGGCCGCAGCGCGGACGAGCCGACCGTGACGGAGAAGATCGACCGCATCGTCACCGGCAAATACACGGCCATCCCGCTGTTTCTTCTTATGATGTTCATTATGTTCGCCGTGACGTTCGGGCCCATCGGCTCGAAGCTGTCCGACCTCGTCGACGTCGGCATCCACAAATATTTCGCCGGCGCCGTGCGCTCGTTTCTGACCGGCCCGCTCGGCGCGGCGGACTGGATCGTGAGCCTCGTCGTCGACGGCATCATCGGCGGCGTGGGCGGCGTGCTGACGTTCCTGCCGCAGATCTCGCTGCTGTTTCTGTTTTTGTCGTTTCTCGAGGACACGGGCTATCTTTCGCGCGCGGCGTTCATCATGGACCGGCTGCTGCGCCGCTTCGGCCTGTCGGGCAAGGCGTTTATCCCGATGCTCATGGGCTTCGGCTGCTCCGTCCCGGCCGTCATGGGCGCGCGGACGATGGAAAACGAGCGCGACCGCCGCATGACGATCCTGCTCATCCCGTTTATGAGCTGCTCGGCCAAGCTGCCGGTGTACGGGCTCATCGCCTCAGCGTTTTTCGGGAAATACGCGATGTTCGTCGTGTTCGGGCTGTACGTTGCCGGGCTCGTCATGGGCATTTTGTCCGGCGTGCTGTTCCGGAAGACGCTCTTTCGCGGCGAGCCGGCGCCGTTCGTGCTCGAGCTGCCGCCGTACCGGATGCCGACGGCCTCGAACATCGCCCGCCACGTGTGGGAGCGCGTGCGCGGCTTTCTCGTGCGCGCGGGCACGCTCATCCTGCTCATGAGCATCCTGCTCTGGCTCATGCAGAACTTCGATTTTCATTTCCACATGGTGCAAAGCAGCGAATCGAGCATGCTCGGCGTGATCGGCGGGGCCATCGCGCCCATTTTCCGGCCGCTCGGCTTCGGGACGTGGATGGCGTCGGTGTCGCTTCTGACGGGTCTTGTCGCAAAGGAGGCCGTCGTGGCGTCCATGGCGCTGTTCTACGGATTTTCGACGCTCGACGGCCCGACGGCCATCGCCGCGGCGCTTACGGGCTTCCGCCCGCTCTCGGCGCTGTCGTTTCTCGTGTTCGTGCTGCTGTACGTCCCGTGCGTCGCGGCCGTGTCCACGATCCGCAAGGAGATGAACAGCCTCAAGTGGACGCTCATCTCCATCGCGTGGCAGCTTCTGTGCGCGTACACGATCTCGTTTGCGGTGTACCAGATCGGCTGTCTGCTAGGCTTCTGAACAAAAATTTTGGCCCGTCGGTTGTACCGCGGGCCAAATTTTTTTGAAAAGGCGCATTTTGCGCAAAATAACTTAATTGTACAGTTGACTAAAGCAGTGTAATGAATTATAATTTCATGCAGAGTATGCAGAGAGATTATTCAGATTTCACAGAATGAATTGTTTTCCACCCTCTGCGCATCCTTGGAAAGAGGGTTTTCATGTCCTACAAAAAGTACGCCGACGACTTCCGGCTCGAGACGCAGCCGCGCCCGAATGGGCGCGCAAAAACCGTTGCGGTCTACCGCGGCCCGCGTTTTACCCTCACGTGCTCGGACGCCGAGCGGGCG
>CAVFYN010000045.1:14246-14622 GCA_963626425.1 Bacteroidaceae bacterium | reverse complement strand
CTTTTGTTCGTTCCTTCCGTACTGCTTTCTCTGTGCCGCCGCGTGCGGCTTTCTGACCCGTCGGGACTACTTCACGCGCGAGCAGAACGACAAGATCCCGCGCCGCATCGCGCGCTGCGTGACCGCGCTGTGCGTGCTGACCGGGTACTCGCTCGCCGCCTCCGCCGTGGCCGCCGTGCTCCGGCGGAGCGTGCTGCGCCCGGCGCACGATCTCCCCTTCCTCGCCCTTGTGGCCGCGCAGCTTGTCTGCGCGCTCGCGCTCCTGCGGCTCCGCCCGCTGCTTGCCACGCAGGAGGCCGCATCCCCCCAGTGATTTGACAGAGCTTCTGTTGGATTAAATATTATAATAGGAGGATAAACATGAAAAGCAACAAAT
>CAVFYN010000045.1:6991-14236 GCA_963626425.1 Bacteroidaceae bacterium | reverse complement strand
GCTCCAAGGACGACTCGGACACGAAGACCAACACCACGCCCAGCGACAATACGCCGAGCGACAACGCGGACAACACCGACAACACCCCGGACGAGGAGCCGGCCCCGGAGGGCGGCGACACGCTCGTTGTCGGCTACGCCAACTTCTCTCAGAAATTCAGCCCGTTCTTCTCCACGACGGCGTATGACCAGGATGCGCAGGCGCTCACGCAGGTGACGCTGCTCACCTCCGACCGCGCCGGCGCCGTTCTTCTCAACGGCATCGAGGGTGACACGGTCAACTATAACGGCACCGACTATACTTACTACGGCATTGCCGACTGCGTCGTCACGCAGAACCCGGACGGCTCCGTCGACTACGACGTGACCATGCGCGACGACATCACCTTCTCCGACGGCACGCCCGCCACGATCGACGACGCCATCTTCTCGATGTACGTCCTGCTCGACCCGTCCTACGACGGCGCGACGACGATGTACGCCCTGCCGATCGAGGGCATCGAGGAGTACCGCTCCGGCATGAGCACCATCTGGTCGCTCATCTTCAACGACCTGGCCGAGGGCAACGACACGAGCGCTTCTCAGTTCTACACCGCTGACGACGCCGCCGCGTTCGAGACCGCCCTCACCGAGGCCGGCACGAAGTTCGCGCAGGAGATCGTCGACTACGTCTGCGGCAGCTACATGGACTACGCGCCGAGCATGTTCGGCCATGAGGCCGACGAGGTCGCCGCGAACGAGGGGCTCCAGACCGCGTTCGGCATGGTCATGTGGGGCTTCGGCGAGGTCAACGAGGACGGCACGTTTGCCGACGCCAACGGTGAGGTCTACGACTTCGCTTCCGGCGTTTACCCGACCGCCGAGGACTACTGGAACAACATCTTCGCCGCCTACGGCTACGACATGGACGGCCTGAACGGCGAGTCCGCCGGCACGGATCTCGGCTCCTTCATCGCCGACACCCTGCTCGAGACGAACCCGGCTCTTGCCGCCTCCGTCCAGACCGGCGACAGCGCCGACCACATCGAAGGCATCCAGAAGACCGGCGACTACTCCATGCGCATCCACATGACCGAGTATGACGCCACGGCCATCTACAACATGACGTTCTACGTCTCGCCGCTGCACTACTACGGCGACACCTCCCTCTACGACTACGACAACAACCAGTTCGGCTTCCCGAAGGGCGACCTGTCCGGCGTGAAGGCCAAGACGACCCAGCCGATGGGCGCCGGTCCGTACAAGTTCATCGAGTACAAGGACGGCATCGTCTACTACGAGGCCAACGACAGCTACTTCCTCGGCGCGCCGAAGACGAAGTACCTCCGCCTGAAGGAGACGAACGAGGCCGATAAGGTCACGGGCGTCTACTCCGGCTCCCTCGACATCACCGATCCGTCCATGAACAAGACGACCGTCGCCACCATCAAGGAGCAGAACTCCAACGGCGAGCTGACCGGCGATGCCGTTACGACCTACCTCATCGACAACCTCGGCTACGGCTACATCGGCATCCAGGCCAATGTCGTCTGCGTCGGCGGCGTGTCCGACAGCCAGGAGTCCAAGGACCTGCGCAAGGGCTTTGCGACGCTGTTCTCCGTCTACCGCGACACCGTCATCGACTCCTACTACGGCGAGCTCGCCTCCGTCATCCAGTACCCGATCTCCAACACGTCCTGGGCCGCTCCGCGCCCGGCTGACGAGGGCTACGAGACCGCGTTCTCCCATGACGTCGAGGGCAACAGCATCTACACCGACTCCATGACGCCCGAGGAGCGCTACGCCGCTGCGCTCGAGGCCGCCAAGGGCTTCTTCATCGCCGCGGGCTACACGTGGGATGAGGCCGCCGGCAAGTTCACGGCCGCTCCCGAGGGCGCTTCCCTCTCCTATGAGTTCCAGATCCCGGCCGACGGCGTCGGCGATCACCCGGCCTTCGGCATCGTGACGAACACCGCCACGGCCCTGGCCACCATCGGCATCGACCTCCAGGTCACCGACCTTTCCAACTCCTCCACGCTGTGGGATGCCATTGACGCCGGCACGTGCGCCTTCTGGGCCGCCGCGTGGCAGGCCACCCCGGACCCGGATATGTACCAGGTCTACCACGGCGACAACGTCGTCGGCGCGGGCGGCACGGACTCCAACAAGTACGCCATCAACGACGCTCGCCTCAACGAGCTCATCATGGACGGCCGCCGCTCCTCCGACACGACCTACCGCAAGAGCGTGTACAAAGAGGCGCTCGACATCGTCCTCGACTGGGCCTGCGAGGTCCCGACCTATCAGCGTCAGAACGCGTTCATCATGTCGACCGAGCGCGTCAACATCGACTCCGTCCCGACGGATCTGACGCCGTACTACGGCTGGCTGGCCGAAGTTCAGAACATCGAAATGAACTAAGCGCTTCCCCGGCTTTGTAAACCAATGAAAAGGCCGCCGCCGCTGCTACCCCATCGGCGGCGGCCTTTTGAATTTGATATGGTGGTGATCTCATGGCAAAATTTCTGGTCAAGCGACTGCTGCTGTGCCTGCTGATCCTGTTCTTTGTCATGTTCATTGTCTACACGCTCATGTACTGCCTGCCGACGAGCTATATGGAGACCGTCGCGCGCGAAATGGCGCAGAAGCCCGGCTCGAAGAGCGCGGCGGAATGGCTCGTAGAGCTCAATGCGCAGTACGGCATGGACAAAGGACTTGTGCAGGGCTTCTTTACGTGGCTCGGCTCTGCGGTGAAGGGCAACTTCGGCGACAGCTGGTACTGGACCGTTCCCGTCACGCAGAAATTCAACGACGTCATCTGGTACAGCTTCGCGCTGGGCCTGGTCGCGTTCGTCTTTGAGGTGCTCATCGCGATCCCTCTCGGCGTCATCGCGGCAAAAAAGCAATACTCCATTACCGACTATACCGTCACCGTCGTGTCCCTCGTGGGCATATCGCTGCCGACGTTCTTCGTCGCGGTCGTGCTCAAGATGATCCTGTCCGTCAAATTGGGATGGCTGGACATCGGCGGCATGCACTCTGCCCGCCTGGCCGCGGAGGCCGGGACGTGGGCCTATTTCCTCGATGAGGTCAAGCATTTCATCATGCCCGCTCTGACGCTCGTCATCGTCGGCATCGGCAGCCTCATGCGCTACACGCGCACGAACACGCTCGAGGTGCTCAACGCCGACTATATCCGCACCGCACGCGCCAAGGGTCTTTCCGAAAAGCGCGTCATCGGCTATCACGCCTTCCGCAATACGCTCATTCCCATCGTGACCATCCTCGGCAGCTCCCTGCCGGGCCTGTTCTCCGGCGCGCTCATCACGGAGACGCTGTTCTCCATCCAGGGCATCGGCTTCGCGTCGTACCACGCGATGATCGCGGGCGATATCCCGTTCACGATGTTCTATCTGAGCTTCATTTCGATCCTCACGCTGCTGGGCAACCTGCTCGCCGACATTCTCTACGCCGTCGTCGACCCGCGCGTCCGCGTGAACTGAGAAGGAGTCCGTATGGAAAAGAAAAACTTCAACGAAGTCCTCAAAGCACGCGAAGCGAAAGAGGCCGCGCGCCAGTCCGGCGCCGAGAATGAGCCGATGCACCTTGACGACACCCAGCGCGTCAAGGTCCTGAGCCCCGGCCGGCTCGTGTTCAAGCGCTTCATGCGCAACAAGCTGGCCATCGTCGGCTCGTGCATCCTGATCTTCATGTTTGTGTTCTCCTTCCTCGGCCCGCTCGTCTACCCCTACGGCCAGACGGAGATCTTCTACAAGTACGACTATCTCAATGTCGACTACGCCTCGGCGACGCAGCGCACGGAGTACATCAGCTATGTCTGCGGCTCCGACGTCACCGTGGACAAGACCGTCCTCAACCAGCTCAACTCCACGATCTTAAAGCTCGAGTCGGCCGGTCAGTCCGCGACGCTCCTCACCGGGTCGGACGACGTTGTCTATCTCATTGAAAAGCTCGGCGACCGCGTCTATACCGTCGGCCCGGCCGACGCCTCCGTCGTCGCGAGCGCGGGCGTCAGCGTGGACGTCGGCACGTACAACGGCCTCGTCGGTGCCATGACGTACACCGGCGCGGACCTCGGCGAGGACTTTGCCTCCGCCGTCGCGGACGCCGCGAAGTCCGGCGCCGAGAGCTTCACGTTTGACGGCGCGCAGTACTCCATCACCAAAGGCTCCGTCAAAATGTCCTACAACATCACGCAGGGCGGCGGCGACGGCCTGACGTTCACGGGCGAAAACCTCGGCGACGACTTTGCAGAAGCCGCCGAAGAGGCCAGCGGCCTGTTCACGTTCTCCGGCCGCGACTACGCCGTCGTCCGCTCCGACGCCGGTATGACGGTCTACGCCGTCGGCGATATGCAGATCGGCGCCGTTGCCTCCCCCTTCGTCTTTGACGCCTACGAGACCGGCAGCACGATCCCCGACGACATCCGCGCCGCGGCGCTGCTGGCCATGTACGGCACCGGCTCGTTCGAGCTCGGCGGCACGCAGTATTCCATCCGCGAGGAAAACGACACCTGGACGCTCACGGACGAGACCGCCGGCGCGCCCGTCGCGCTCCTCGGCGACTTCGCCGTCCGCCGCTACAGCGGCGAGGACAGCCTGCCCATCGAGTTCAAGGCCGCCGCGCAGGCCGCCATTGAAGAGATGATCGACGCCGGCCAGACGAAGACCTCGTTCACCTACGCCCTGCCCGAGGTCGACGAAAACGGCGACCCGACGCTCGACGAAAACGGCCAGCCCATCTATCTCGACACCGAGATCACCGTCACGACGAAAACGGGCCAGTACGTGCTCAACTGCGAGCAGCTCACGCACCTCATCGACATCTACGGCACGTCCTCGCACGACCATATCTTCGGCACGGACGCCAACGGCATGGACGTTCTCGCCCGCATGATGTACGGCGGCCGCGTCTCGCTGATGGTCGGCTTCGTCGTCGTCATCTTAGAGTGCCTGCTCGGCGTCGTGCTCGGCGGCATCGCCGGCTACTTCGGCGGCTGGATCGATACGCTCATCATGCGCCTGGTCGATATTTTCTACTGCATCCCGTCCATGCCGATCCTCATCATCCTCGGCGCGTTCTTCGATTCGCTCCGCCTGAGCTCGTATATGCGCCTTGTGTGGATGATGGCCGTCCTCGGCTTCCTCGGCTGGGCCGGCGTCGCGCGCCTGGTCCGCGGCCAGATCCTCTCGCTGCGCGAGCAGGAGTTCATGACCGCCGCCGAGGCCACGGGCATCTCGACGTCCCGCCGCATCTTCCGGCACCTCATCCCGAACGTCATGCCGCAGCTCATCGTCAACGCGACCATGGGCCTCGGCAGCGTCATCATCACGGAGTCGACCCTCTCGTTCCTCGGCCTCGGCGTCAAGCACCCGCTGGCCACCTGGGGCACGATGATCAACTCCATCACGTCCTCGAACGAGAACCTCATCCGCTACGCATATATCTGGATCCCGATCGGCTGCCTCATCTGCCTGACCGTCATCGCCTTCAACTTCGTCGGCGACGGTCTGCGCGACGCATTCGATCCGAAAATGAAGCAGTAAAGGAGGTGGCGGAATATGAGCAAGAAGAAAAAGAGCGATTCGTATATCTCCGGCCGCGAATCCGCGCGCATCAGCCGGTTCAACCGTCACCTGACGCGCAAGCTGGAAAAGCAGCGCCAGAAGGCCAACCATGACCCGGCGCTCTACACCACGAAAATGCGCGACGAGAACAACATCGTCGAATTCGACAACGTCTGCACGTACTTCTTCACCGACATCGGCACGGTCAAGGCCGTCGACGGCATCAGCTTCGACATTCCCCGCTGCTCGACCGTCGGCGTCGTCGGCGAGTCCGGCTGCGGCAAGTCCGTCACATCGCTGTCGCTCATGCAGCTGCTCCAGCGGCCGCAGGGCCAGACTGTCGGCGGCGAGATCCGCTTCGCCAAGGGCGACGGCACGGCGTACAACATCGTCAACGTCCCCACGAGCGAGATGCAGCACATCCGCGGCAACAAGGTCTCCATGATCTTTCAGGAGCCGATGACGAGCCTGAACCCGGTCTTTCGCATCGGCAAGCAGGTCGACGAGGTCATCGCGCTGCACAACCCCGATATGAGCAAGGAGGACGTCAAGGCCCGCACGCTCGAGATGCTTGAGATGGTCGGCATCGCCAACAAAGAGGGCGTGTACAAAATGTACCCGCACGAGCTCTCCGGCGGCATGCGCCAGCGCATCATGATCGCCATCGCGCTCGCCTGCGGCCCGGAGCTCATCATCGCTGACGAGCCGACGACCGCGCTTGACGTCACGATCCAGGCGCAGATCCTCGAGCTGCTGCGCGACCTGAAGGACAAGGTCAACAGCTCCATCATGCTCATCACGCACGACCTCGGCGTCGTCGCGCAGATGGCCGACTACGTCGTCGTCATGTACGCCGGCCGCGTCATCGAAAAGGGCACGAGCGAGGAGATCTTCCACCATCCGTGCCATCCGTACACGCTCGGCCTCATGGCCTCGAAGCCGGCCGTCAACAAGAAAGTCGATGAGCTCTACAACATCCCCGGCTCCGTGCCGAACCCGGTCAATATGCCGAACTACTGCTACTTCCGCGACCGCTGCGACAAGTGCGTCGAGGCCTGCTCCGGCCAGTATCCGCCGGAGATCCGCCTGAGCGAGACGCACTCGGTCTCGTGCTACCGCTACATGGACGAGGGCGAGGTCGTCGGCTATCCGAAATCCGTGAATGTGGAGGATCTGTAAGATGAGCGAAAAAACGAATGTGACTCCACAGGAAAAAAGCGAGTACCTGCTCGAGGTCCGGCACCTGAAGAAGTACTTCCCCATCAAGTCGAGCTTCTTCAAAATGCACATCGGCGACGTGAAGGCCGTGGACGACGTCTCGTTCAAAATTAAGCGCGGCACGACCATGGGCCTCGTCGGCGAGTCCGGCTGCGGCAAGTCCACGACGGGCCGCACGCTGCTGCGCCTGCAGGAAAAGACGTCCGGCGAGGTGCTCTTTGACGGCGTGGACATCTTCTCGCTCAGCCGCGAGGAGCTGCGCAAAATGCGCCCGCGCATCCAGATCATCTTCCAGGACCCGTATTCGAGCCTGTCGCCGCGCCTGCCCGTCGGCGAGATCATCGGCGAGGCGGTGCGCGAGCACGGCATCGTCCCCAAGGACGAGGTCGACGACTACGTCAGCCGCATCATGCGCGCCTGCGGCCTTCAGGAATACCACAAGGACCGCTACCCGCATGAGT
>CAVFYN010000045.1:0-6981 GCA_963626425.1 Bacteroidaceae bacterium | reverse complement strand
CCTGTTCATCTCGCACGACCTGTCCGTCGTCCAGCACATCTCCGACACCGTCGGCGTCATGTACCTCGGCTCTATGGTCGAGTATTCGGACACGGACACGCTGTTTGCCAACCCGCTCCATCCGTACACGAAGGCGCTGTTTTCCGCCATCCCCGTGCCGGATCCGGACGCGAAGATGAACCGCATCATCCTCTCCGGCTCCATCCCCTCCCCGGCCAATCCGCCCTCGGGCTGCAAGTTCCACACGCGCTGCTCGGAGTGCATGGGCATCTGCTCGCAGGAGGCGCCCGCCTACCGCGAGGTCGAGCCCGGCCACTTTGTCGCCTGCCATCTCTATGACGACATGGGCCGCGTCGCGGAGGAAGACCCGTCGTGAGCCGCCGCAAAAAGGAAAAGGAGCTGCCCGACTGGGACGACGGCCGCACCGTCGCGAACATGAACGTCGACGGCATGCCGTGGTACCTCGGCGAGGCCAAGCGCAAGCGCGAGGAGGAGGCGTCCGCCCCCGACACGCGCGAGCCGCTCACCCGCGGCGAGCAGCGCGCGCTGCTGCGCGGCGTCCTCGGCGCGACGCTGCTCGTCGGCGCCGTGTTTGCCGTCGGATTTCTGCTGTTCATCCTTTTCTGCGTGTTCGTCTGGTTCAAGTAACAGAAAAAGCCCATCCCCCGGATGGGCTTTTTCTTCTCACATGAGGAATTCTGAATGAAAAAGATCGTCATCCCGATCGTCGCGCTGCTGCTGGCCGGCGTTCTGTTTATCAGCCTGCCGCTGTATAAGCGCTACCGCGTCGGCGGCTTCGTCCGGGAGTTCAACAACGTCCATATGCTCTCGTGGTCGCAGCTCGACCCCGGCTATGTCCGCGCGGACAGCGACCTCGGCTCGTTCGCCCTGACGCGGGGCAACCTGCACTACATATCCGGCGCGCTCACGCGCGAGGCGAACATGGTCTACCGCTTCTTCCGCCCGAAAACGGAGGATCTTCCGCAGGTCGTCCTCACGTTCCCGGACGGCGCGGTCATCACCGTCGCGGACGGCGGGACGGACAGATCCGGCCGCGATCTGACGTACATTCTCTGCTCATACCAGGGCAAGACCCGCGCGTTCTCCGTCGCCGGCCTCGGCGTCTACCAACGCGTCTCCACCTGCGCCTCCCCCGATGGCTTCGGCGATATGGGGGAAAACAAACCGATCGAGTAAAAAAACTGCTGTGCCGCAAGGCACAGCAGTTTTTTTATCGAATAAATGCCTCGCAGAGTTTCGCCGCCGCAGCGGCGAGCCGCCGCAGCGGCGAAATCAATTCGGAATCATTTTTTCCGGCGACATGTGCGTCGGAAAAAATACGCTACGCCCTGCAAGTGTGGAATTTGTGCGCCCATGGCGCACAAATTATGCGCGCGGCAGGGTGCGATTCCCTTCAAACGGAAGCCCAGCGAAGCGGGTTCCGTTTGAGCGTGTTTACACGCGGATTTCGTTCAGCATTTCCTCGATCTGGACCGCGAAGTCCTTGAGCGCGCCCGGCTCGAACGGGCTCTTGAGGCCGGCTTCGGCCAGCAGGTCGGTAAAGACCTTAGAGCCGCCCTGCTTCGACAGGTGCAGGTAGCGCGCGAACGCGTCGTCGTAGTCCTTGCGCGAGGCGAGCAGGAACTGGAACGCGGCCGTCTGCGCGAGCACGTAGTCGATGTAGTAGAACGGGCTCTCGTAGATGTGCATCTGATACTGCCAGCGCGTGCCCTCCTCGAGGTACGGCATGCCCTCGGTCGAGATCCACGGGCGGAACTTCGCCTCAAGGTCGTTCCACGCCTGCTTGCGCTCGGCCGGGGTCATGTCCGGGTTCTCGTAGACGATGTGCTGGAACGCGTCGACGATCGTGCCGTACGGGATGAACGAGAACGAATCGAGCGCGTGCATATAGCGGTACTTGTCGGCGTTCTCGCCGAAGAATTTGTCCATGTGCGGCCACGCGAAGAACTCCATGGACATCGAGTGCGTCTCGGCCGTCTCCATGCCGCCGCAGCCGAGCTCGACGGAGTAGGGGTTGTCGAAGTTCAGGTAGGCGTTGAGCGCGTGCCCGGCCTCGTGCGTGACGACGTCGACGTCGCCGGCCGTGCCGTTGAAGTTCGCGAGGATGAACGGCTGATGGTACGCCGCGAACTCCGTGCAGTACCCGCCGCCCCACTTGTGCTTGCGGGAGTCGACGTCGAACGCCTCGTTCTCGAGCATCATGTCGATGAACGCGGCCGTCTCGGGGCTCATCTCGTGGTACATCTGCTTCGCAGCGGCGAAAATTCCGGCCTTGTCGCACGGCTTCGGGTCGCCGCCGGGGATGATGACATCGTTGTCGTAGAGCTTGTAGTCCGTGACGCCGAGGCGCTTGGCGTTCTCGGTGCGCAGGCGCGCGACGACGGGGACGATGTCCGTCAGGACGTTCTCGCGGAACGCTTCGACCATGTCCTTGTCGTAGCACAGGCGGCCCATGCGGTAGTAGCCGAGCTCGATGAAGTTCTTGTAGCCCATCTTCTTGGCCATGCGGTCGCGCACATGGACGAGGCGGTCGTAGATGTCGTCGAGCTGCGGCGCGTAGGTCTTGAGCGTCCGGCCGAGGACCTCGTAGCACTCGCGGCGGGTCTCGCGGTCGTCCTCCTTGCCGTACTTCATGAGCATGGCGCGCGGCATTTTCTCGCCGCGGAACTCAAACTCCATGCCGGCCATGAGCTGGCTGTACTCGGTGACGATCTTGTTCTCCTCGATCATGTCCTCGATGATGTCCGGGGACATGGACTTCTGCTGGACCTCCCACGAGCGGAAGAGCACGGGGTTTAAGACCTTCTCCAGCTCCGGCCGGAAGGGCGAAGCGAGCATGGCCTTGCTGTACGAGAGCATCAGGTTCTCCACGCGCGGGCTGATCTCGTCGTAGTAGTCCTTCTCCCCGCAGTAGAACGGGTCGTCGGTGTGGATCGTGTAGCGCATATAGGCAAGGGACGCGGCCGTGGAATAGCGCACCGTGAGCGCCTTGCACGCCTCGCGCGCGGCAAGCACGTCGTCCACCGTTTTCGCGGACGTCACCGCGTCGATGATGCGGTTCGCCTCCGCCTCAAATTCCTCCACGCTTACGCGCTCATAGGGCAGTTCACTGACTTTCATCTGAAAACCTCACTTCCTGTAAAATTGCATATGGCAATGTATATTCATTTTATAGGATATGCGTTTGTTTGTCAATCTTACATTGGTTGCAGAAGGACACGGCGGAGGATTTGCATCGCAGCCGCAGGGGGGCGGATAGCATCCGCCCAAAAGGCCAATTGCGGCGTGCAGTAAATAGAATGTCATTCAGAGGCCATGAAATGGCCGTGGAATCTTGCCGATTACGGTGCACCGATTCAGTGCCAGCGAAAACGATAGGCCTGTCACCCTGAGCGCAGTCGAAGGGTCTTGCCGGTTGCGGTATGGTATCGTCGATTTCCAGCGCTGGATGTAAACGCAGGACTACCGCAATCGGAAAGATTCCACGCCGCTTCGCGGCTCTGAATGACATTCTATTCTGCCTCTGGTTCGCAATCGGCTTACCGTAATCGGCAAGATTCTTCGACTCGGCTGCACGTGCCGAAATCGGCGCAAAAATAAAAACTCCACACAATACAAAATGGCAGCCCCGGGGTCGGGACTGCCACTTTGCTTGTAAGGAGAAAGAGAGGGTATGTCTGCGAAATCCGGGATCCCGTCGGCACATCCGCGGCCTTGCCGCGGCATCGGTTTCCCTGATTTCTGATTTTAGTATACCGGGCGATTATGAACAATTCATGAATCGCCTGAAAATGTTTTTTGAACGAACTATGAACGCCGGCGCTTACGGGATCTCCTCTTCCACGGGCGGATTCGGGTCCTCCGCCGGGGTGAGGCCCTGCATCTGGGCCCACTGCTCTTTTGTGATGAGCAGCTGACGCGGCTTCGAGCCCTCGAACGGGCCGACGATGCCCTTTTCCTCCATCTCGTCGACGATGCGCGCCGCGCGGGCGTAGCCGAGCTTCAAGCGGCGCTGGAGCATGGACACGGACGCCTGGCCCGTCTCCAGGATGACCTCGACGGCGGCCGGGAGCAGCTCGTCGCCGTAGCCGCTGTCCGTGTCGACGTCGGCCGCGGCGCCGGCGGACTTTGCGCCGGTCTCGCTGGCGGTCTTTTCGATCTGCGCCATGACCTCGTCGGAGTACTGCGCAGCCGTGTTGGCCTTGATGGCGTCCACGACAGCCTGGACCTCGTTGTCGGTGATGAAGCAGCCCTGCACGCGCTGCGGCTTGCCCTGGCCGAGCGGCGCGTAGAGCATATCGCCCTTGCCGACGAGCTTTTCCGCGCCCGTCGCGTCCAGAATGATGCGCGACTCCATGGCCGACGCGACCGCAAAGGCGATGCGCGACGGGATATTGGCCTTCATGAGGCCCGTGATGACGTCCGCGGACGGGCGCTGCGTCGCGATGACGAGGTGCATGCCGCTCGCGCGGCCCATCTGGGCGACGCGGCAGATGGATTCCTCGACCTCTTTTGCCGCGACGAGCATGAGGTCGGCCAGCTCGTCGATGACGACGACGACCTTCGGCATCGGCTCAAGGTCGTCGCGCGTGCGCGCGAGGGCGTTGTACGAGTCGAGATCGCGCACGCCGGCGTCGGCCATCATGCGGTAGCGCCGCATCATTTCCGTCACGGCCCACTGCAGCGCGCCCGCGGCCTTCTTCGGGTCGGTCACGACCGGGATGAGCAGGTGCGGGATGCCGTTGTACACGCCGAGCTCGACCATTTTCGGGTCGACCATGATGAGCTTGACCTCGTCCGGCTGCGCCTTATAGAGCAGCGAGATGATCAGGCTGTTCATGCACACGGATTTGCCCGAGCCGGTCGTGCCGGCGATGAGCATATGCGGCAGCTTGGCGATGTCGCCGATGATGCGATTGCCGCCGATGTCCTTGCCGATGGCAAAGGCCACCTTGGACTTGTGGTTCGTAAATTCCGGCGAATCGAGCACCTCGCGCAAAAATACGGTGCTCACCTGTCGGTTCGGCACCTCGATGCCGACGATGGAGATCTTGTCCGGGATGGCCGAAATGCGGACGCCCGACGCGCCGAGGGCCAACGCGATGTCGTCGGCCAGATTCGTGACCTTGGACAGCTTCACGCCGCGGTCGAGCTCAAGCTCATAGCGCGTGACGGACGGGCCGCGCGTGACGTTGATGATGTGCGCGTCGATGCCGAAGCTCGACAGCGTCGCGTCGAGGCGCTCCTTGTTCGCGCGCATCTCGTCCGTCGCGTCGACCGCGCCGCCCGTGGCGGACGAAAGGATGTCGAACGACGGGAAATGGTACACGTCCGGCGCAGCCTCCTGCGCGCGCTCGATGTGCTCGGTGATCTCCGCGGCGGCGGCGCTCGCCTCCTCGCGCGTGACCTGCTCGGGCTTTTCGTCGCGCTGCGGCAGGATCAGCTCGGGCATGACGACGGGGATATGCTCCGGCGCGGGATCCGGGACGGGCTCGGGCTCCGGCTCCGGCTCCGGCATCGGAGCGGGCGCGGGTTTCGGCGCCGGGATGGGCGTCGGGGCCGGCTGCGGCGCGATCTCCGGTTCGGGCTCCGGCGCGGGCGCGGGGACCGGCTCGTCGGCGATCTCGGGCTCCGGTTCGGCCTTTGCCTTCTTCTTTTTTCCCATGCGGCTCTCGAGGAATTCGTCCGGCGAGATGGGCGCGGTGCGCGTCTCTTTTTTCTTCGGCTCCGTCACGGGCAGCGGCGGGTCGTCGACCGGGAGGTCGAACTCCGCGGCGCGGCGGCGCTCGACGCGCTCGATGTGGCGGTAGGCCATCTTGTTGACGAGCGCCGTGGCCGTGTCGACCTCGGGCTCGGGCTCCTCGTCCTCCTCCGGCTCGGGCCGCGGACGGTTTTCAATGGCGCGGATGAGGCTGACGACCGTCATATTCATGGCCATAATGAGCAGCACGAGCGCAAGCAGGATGAGCACGATGGCCGCGCCGACGCGCGAGAGCATCGCGATGAGCACCTCGGCGAGCAGACCGCCGAGCAGGCCGCCGCAGACCATGTCCCGCCCGCCGCGGTAGAGCGTGCCGAGCATGGAAAATCCCCATTTGTAGTCCACGCCGCACGCGAACACGTGCACGATCGCGCTGATGACGATCACAAGCCCGAACGCCGACAGCACGCGCATGCGCACGGGCTTGCCACCGTGGAGCAGCAGCACGACGAAATTGAGCACGAGCGCCACGGGCAGCAGGTAGAATCCGTACCCGATCATCCCGCGCGCGAAGCGGCACACCCAGCGCACGAGCCACGCGTCGATGCCGAACAGGCCGAACACCGTCAAAATGGCAAGCACGAGGCAGATGACCGCCCCGACCTCGCGGTGCACGGGACGCACGCCAGGGATCGGCTGCGGCTTTTTCGCCGTCTGCGCAGCCTTTCCGGACGGGCGGCCCGTCGTCGTGCCGCCCGTCTTTTTTTTCGCGCCGGTCTGCCCGGAGCGGCTGGATTTTGTCGTCTTTTGCGCCATTGCTCTTTCCCCTATGTAAAGTAAAATTCAGTTCTTACGCGACGAGCGACAGGATGAGCGTCACAAGTCCCGCGCCCCAGCAGTAGTAGGCAAAGCCGCCGAAGCTCTTGCGCTCGGCAATGAATTTCAGAAGCCGGATGGACGCGTATCCGCTCACCATGGCCACGAGCACGCCGACAAGATACATCGGCGCGAGGCTCCAGTCGATGCCCGCCTTCGCGGCGTCGACGAGGCTCAAAATATTCGCGCCGAGCACGGCCGGGATGCTCATCAAAAACGAAAAGCGGACGGCGAACTGCCGCTCGAGCCCGCGGGCAAGCCCCGCGGAGATCGTCGTCCCCGAGCGCGACAGGCCCGGCACGACGGCGACGGCCTGCGCGCAGCCGATGCACACGGCGTCAAGCAGCGTGACGTTGCGCTCCGTCTTCCCGCCGTGGCCCATG
>CAVFYN010000044.1:0-2255 GCA_963626425.1 Bacteroidaceae bacterium | reverse complement strand
ATGATATACTTATCAAGCGTAATGCCGGTGTGATGGAATAGGCAGACGTGCCGGACTCAAAATCCAGTGGTGGCGACACCGTGCGGGTTCGACCCCCGCCACCGGCACCAAATCAAAGGGCCCCATCCAAGAGGATGGGGCCCTTTGATTTGGATTTTATTTTATCATTTAACGGCGGAAATGAATTCCGCCTATGCAATTCTCCGCTGACGCTCCGAATTGACGCGCAAAGCGCGCCGGGCAGAAGCCCGGTTTTTTGGGGGCATGACGAAAGTCATGCCCGCCTTTTTCTGGTGCACCTCTTACCTATTCACTATTCACTTTTCACTTAAAAAAACGCCGCAGCACCCAATTCCCAAGGTGCTGCGGCATTTTTCACTTCTTCTCATCGAGCAGCATCACGCCCTGCGGCGGGTTTTTGTCGATCGCGCCGACCACGCGGTGCGGGACATACGGCTCCTCGAGATACGCGATGTCCTCCTCCGTGAGCTTCACGCGCAGCGCGTCCGCGGCGTCGCCTAAATACTTCGCCTTCGTCGCGCCGACGATCGGGGCGGCGACGCCCTTGGCCCAGTGCCAGGCGAGGGCGATCTGCTGCATCGGGACGCCGTATTTTTCCGCAAGCTCGGCCACGCGCGAAACAATGTGCAGGTCCTGCTCCTCCGTGCGGTCGTATTTGCCCATGGCCACGCGGTCGGTGCGGCTTCGCAGCGTGTCCGTATTCCACGTCGGGCGCGTCAGGTGGCCCGCGGCGAGCGGGCTGTACGGCATGAGGCTCACGCCCATCTGTTTACAGATCGGGATCAGCTCGCGCTCGTCCTCGCGGTAGAGCAGGTTGTAGTGGTTCTCCATGGCCTCAAACCGCGCCCAGCCGTGGTCGCGGGCGCAAAGCTGAATGTTGTAGAACTGATAGCCGTACATGGCCGACGCGCCGAGCGCGCGGACCTTGCCGGCGCGGACGGCGTCGTTCAGCGCCTCCATCGTCTCCTCGATGGGCGTCTCGTAATCGAAGCGGTGGATGATGTAGAGGTCGAGATAGTCCGTCCCGAGCCGTTTGAGGCTGCCGTCGAGCTCGCGGGAAATGGCCTCGCGCGAGAGGCGGCCGGGGTTGAAATAGACCTTCGACGCGATGACGACCTTGTCGCGCGCGGCGTTTGCTTTCAGCGCGCGGCCGAGGTATTCCTCGCTCGTCCCGGCGGAGTAGCCGTTGGCGGTGTCGAAAAAGTTGATGCCGAGGTCGAGGGCGCGGCGCACGACGGCCTCGGTCGCATCTTCGTCCAGCGTCCAGTCGTGCATCGTCCCGACCTTGCCGAAGCTCATGCAGCCGACGCAGACCTTGGAGATTGCAATGTCCGTGCGGCCCAGTTTCGTGTATTCCATCGCGCACCTCACAGGCCGAGGCTCTCGACCCACTTGCCGGCGGACGCGGCGCTCTCGCCGCTGGAAAGGCGCTTGCCCGGGAGCCACTTCGTGCTGCCCGCGCAGCAGGGCTTGAGCAGTTCAACGGTTTTTCCCATGCCGCTGCCGCCGCTCGTCGCGAACGGGACGACGGTCTTGCCCGCGAAGTCGTACTGCTCCAAAAACGTCTCGATGATGCGCGGCGCCTGGTACCACCAGATGGGGAATCCGACGAACACCGTATCGTACTGCGCCATGTCCGCGACCTTCCCGGCGATGGCCGGGCGGCTTTTTTCGTCGCGCATTTCGAGCGTGCTGCGGCTTTTTTCGTCGTTCCAGTTCAGGTCGGCCGCGGTGTAGGCCGTCTCCGGCCGGATCTCAAACAGGTCGCCGCCCGTGACGGACGCAAGCGTTTTTGCAAGACGCGCGGTCTCGCCGCTGGCGGAAAAATAAGCGATCAGAGTTTTCATGGTTCGGTCTCCTTTCAAATTGTTCCGTTGAGTCGATCATAACGCAGCGGCGGGTGCTTTTGCAAGGGGGTGCGGGAATTTTTCGGGAGGGTGGACCAATTGCGTGCCGGCGTCAAAACAGACCTGTCACCCTGAGCGCAGCCGAAGGGTCTTGCCGATTACGGAGAACCGGTTGCGAACCAGCGCCAAGAAAAAACGTGTCATTCAGAGCCGCGAAGCGGCGTGGAATCTTACCGATTGCGGTAAGCCGATTGCGTGCCAGCGCCTAATTAGCCCTGTCACCCTGAGCGCAGTCGAAGGGTCTGCCAATTACGGTATGGTCGCGCCTTATCCCGGCGCTGGAGATAGACGAAAGACTACCGCAATTGGGCAGATCCTTCGACTCCG
>CAVFYN010000043.1:0-5154 GCA_963626425.1 Bacteroidaceae bacterium | reverse complement strand
CCACCTCCCCTTTCAGGGGAGGCTTGGGCGCGTGCTTCTCTTTCGGCGCGCTCCGTGATCACCCGCGTTCCTCCGGCGGGATGAGGTCATCCCGCCCTACGCTGCTGATTTAGCCCCGCCGGTTTTCCTCAATTCCCCAGCAGCTTTCCGATCTCCCGCTGCACCTGCTCGACTTCTGCGCCGAACGCGCGGGCGGAGACGCGCAGGGCGCCGTGGCCGAGGATGATGACCTGCTCGAGCCCGTCGCTCGTCGCGACGCGGACGCGGCGGCGGCCGCGCAGCTCGTGGGTGACGCGCTCGATGTAACTGTCGGCCGTCTCGGCCTCTTTCGTGTAGACGACCGTGATGTTGTGGTACGGCTCGACGGAGCCGGGATTGCCCTTGACCTTGTACGCGTCGAACACCAGAATGAGCTCGCACTGGCGGTAGCCCTGATAGTTGCACAGGATGTCCATGAGCTGCTGCCGCGCGGCGTGCAGGTCGCTGCGCGCCAGCCTGGCCAGGTCGTCCCACGCGAAAATGATGTTGTACCCGTCGACGAGCAGGTATTCCGGCCCCTCGGGCAGCGGCGCGGCGCGGTAGGGCTTTTTCTTATCCGGATCGCGCTTTTTCGCGGGCTCCATGGCGCGCAGGCGGCTTTTGACGGGGCCGTAGGTGCGCTCGAAGATCTTCAGGAGCTCTTCGTCCGTCGCGAGCAGCTTTACATAATCCGCCGCGCGGCGGGGCGCGGCCGCTTCTTCATCCTCCGGGCGGTCAAGGCGCAGGCCGCTGTCGACCTGCGCGCGGGACGGGACCTCGTCATAGCGGACGATCGTGCCCGCGCCGTGCGAGCAGAAAACGGAGTCGGCCGTGTTGTCGACATCCGCGTCGCAGTCGTAGCCGATCTCGGCGATGACCGCCTCCGGGTCGGCGCACGGCTCGTAGCCCTGCACGCGCAGGCCGAGCCGGCCGCGGCCGCGCGTGTAGGCGGCCACGTCCGCCGCATAGCCGCGCAGCGCGCGCACGGGCGCGGCGCCGGTCAGGACGGCCGTCTCCCCTGCCGTCTCCGGCGCGTCGCACCGGCCGCCCATGCGCTGCAGGTCCGTCATCGCGCGGCCGACGTTCTCGGCCGGCAGCTCGAGTCGGTAGGCGTACCACGGCTCGAGCAGGACGCTTTTTGCCATGCGCAGCCCCTGCCGGACGGCGCGGTACGTCGCCTGGCGGAAGTCGCCGCCCTCGGTGTGCTTTTCGTGCGCGCGGCCGGCCACGAGCGTGATCTTCATGTCCGTGATGGGTGAGCCGGTCAGCACGCCCACGTGCGTTTTTTCGGCCAGGTGCGTCAAAATGAGCCGCTGCCAGTTGCGCGCGAGGTCGTCCTCGCTGCAGTCGGCCGCAAAGACGAGCCCGCTGCCGCGCGCGCCGGGCTCGAGGAGCAGATGCACCTCGGCATAGTGGCGCAGCGGCTCATAGTGGCCGATGCCCTCGACGGGCTCCGCGATCGTCTCGCGGTAGACGATGCTGCCCTCCGCGAACTCCACGGGCAGATCGAAGCGGTCTTTCATGACGCGGCGGAGCACCTCGAGCTGCACCTCGCCCATCAGGCTCACGCGGATGACGCGCGCGCGCGCGTCGTACTGCACGCGAAGCTGCGGATCCTCCTGCTCGAGCCGACGGAAAAAGCCGAGCGCCGTGTGGTCGTCCGTCCCGTCGGGCAATAGGACGTCATACGTCAAAACCGGCTGCAGCTGCGGCCGCTCCGCGTCCGGCTCCTCGCCGAGGCCCTCGCCCGCGTAGGTGCGCGTCAGGCCCGTGCACGCGACGACCATGCCGGGCTCCGCGCGCTCTATCGTGCGGAATTTTTCGCCGGAGTAGACGCGAAGCGCGTTGACCTTCTCCGTCCAAGCCTGCCCCCGCTCGTCCGTGCCGCTCACGGCGCCGCGCACCGGCAGCGTCCCGCCCGTGAGCTTTAGGTACGTCAGGCGCGTGCCGCCGTCGTCCGCGATCTTGAAAACGCGCGCGGCGAAGCCGCGCTTTCGCTCCGGCTCGTCCGTGAGCGTATCCAGCGCGCCGAGCAGCTCGTCCACGCCCGAAACGCGCAGCGCCGAGCCGGAAAAGCACGGCACGAGCTGCCGCGCGGCAATGGCGCGGCGGACGGCCGCGTCCTCCGCCCGGCCGGACTCTAAGACCTGCTCCATGAGCTCCTCGCCGCACAGCGCGAGCTGCTCATAAAACGCGTCGTCCCGCGGCGCGGTGAAGTCGACGCACGCGTCGCCGAAGCGCGCGCGGAGTGAGCCCATGACGCATCCTATGTCCGCGCCGTCCAAATCCATCTTGTTCACGAACACGAACGTCGGGATGGAAAAGCTCCGCAGCAGCGCCCAGAGCGTCTCCGTATGGCTCTGCACGCCGTCCGTGCCGCTCACGACGAGCACGGCATAGTCGAGCGCGGAGAGCGTGCGCTCCATCTCCGCGGAAAAATCGACGTGCCCCGGCGTGTCGAGCAGCGTGAAGGCCGTCTCGCCGTGCGAAAATTCCGCCATTTTGGAAAAGATCGTGATGCCGCGCTCGCGCTCGATGGCGTCCGCGTCGAGCACGGTGTCGCCGTGGTCGACGCGCCCGGGCGCGCGGATGGCGCCGGCGCGGTATAAAAGCGCCTCGGACAGCGTCGTCTTGCCGGAGTCGACGTGCGCCAGAATTCCGATGACCAGTCGTTTCATGGTATGCCTCGCAAATCTCGTTTTTCTTCTATTCTAGCACACCGGCGCGCATTTTCGTACTGAAAAAACGCCCGCATCCGACGGATGCGGGCGTTTTGCACCGGATTTAGTTGAACGACCCGAGCTCTTTTCCGCCGAGGACGTGGAAGTGCAGGTGCTGCACCGTCTGTCCGGCGTCGGGGCCGCAGTTCGTCACGACGCGGTAGCCGCCCGGGAAGCCGAGCTCGGCTGTCAACTTCGCGATGACCGCGAAGATGTGCGCGACGACGGCCGCATTTTCCTCCGTCAGCTCCGCGACGGACGAAATGTGGGTTTTCGGCACGACGAGGAAGTGCTTCGGGGCGAGCGGCTCGATGTCGTAAAACGCGCAGCACTGCTCGTCCTCGTAGATGATGTTCGACGGGATCTCATGCCCGGCGATGCCGCAGAATACGCAGTCCATGAGGCTTTCCTCCTTAGTTCTTCGCGTGCTCGGCGACGTAATCGTCGATCGTCGCAAGCGCGTCGTCGATCTTCAGGATGTCCTTGCCGCCGCCCATGGCCGACTCGGGCTTGCCGCCGCCGGAGCCGCCGGTGATGGCCGTCACCTGACGGATGAGGTCGCCGGCCTTGATGCCGCGCGCGACGGCCTGCTTGCCGCAGGAGGCGTGGAACGTGATCTTCTCGTCCGTGAACGTGGCCAGCACGGCGACGCTCGTCTCGTCGCGGTCGCGCAGCATGTCGCCCATTTTGCGCAGCGCGTCGGGCGTCTGGCCCTTGAGCGTCGCGGTGATGATGTGCAGACCGGAGACCTGCTTCGAGGCGAACAGGAACCGCTCGACATCGCCCGCGAGCAGGCGCGAGCGCATTTTCTCGACGCTCTGGCGCAACTCCTTGAGCTCATGCAGCTGGCTCTGCGCCTTGTGCAGCAGCTCGGCCGGGCTCGTCTTGAGCGTGTCGGCCAGCGAGAGCATGCTGTGGTTGAGGCGGCTGACCTCCTTGAGGACGGCCTTGCCCGTGATGGCCTCGATGCGGCGGACGCCGGAGGCGATGGAGCTCTCGGACAGGATGCGGATGAGGCCGACCTTCGCGGTGTTGTCCAGGTGCGTGCCGCCGCACAGCTCCATGGACTTGTCGCCCATGGAAACGACGCGGACGACGTCGCCGTACTTCTCGCCGAACAGCGCGGTCGCGCCCTGCTTCTTCGCGTCGTCGACACTCATGACCTCCGTCGAGATGGGCATGCCGTCGAGCGCCCACGTGCACACGAGGTCCTCGACCTGGGCCAGCTCTTCGGCCGTGATGGCGGAGAAGTGCGTGAAGTCAAAGCGCAGGTGATCCGGCTCCACGAGCGAGCCGGCCTGCTGGACGTGCGAGCCGAGCACCTGGCGCAGCGCGGCGTGCAGCAGATGCGTGGCCGAGTGCGCGCGGGCGATGGCCTGACGGCGCGCGCCGTCGACCATGGCCGTGACCGTCTCGCCGACGGAGACGGAGCCGGATTCGACCTTGCCGTAGTGCAGGAACTTGCCGGCCTTGTCGCGCTGGACGTCCGTGACGGTGAACTTCATCGTGCCGGTCGTGAGCGTGCCGTGGTCGGCGACCTGGCCGCCCATCTCGCCGTAGAGCGGCGTGCGGTCGAGGACGATGATGGCGTCGTGGCCCTCCGTCGCGGTGGAGGCGGGCTCGCCGTCGGTGACGATGGCCAGCACGCAGCAGGCGTCCTCGAGCTGGTCATAGCCCGTGAACTCCGTCGGGTGGTTGTCGTCCAGGCCGAGGTCGATGCCGGCCCAGGCGAGGTCGCCGAGCGCCTTGCGAGCCTCGCGCGCGCGCTCCTTCTGCTCTTTCATGTTCTGGTCGAACGCGGCCTGGTCGACGCTCATGCCCTCGTCCTCGGCCATTTCGACGGTCAGGTCGATCGGGAAGCCGTACGTGTCATACAGCTTGAACGCGTCCGCGCCGGAGAACACCGTCTCGCCCTTTTCCTTGTGCGAGGCGAGCATATCGGCGAAGATCTTCATGCCGGCGTCGATCGTGCGGCCGAAGTTCTCCTCCTCGACGCGGATGACACGGGTGATATAGTCCTTTTTCTCGACGAGATCCGGGTAGGCCGTCGCGTTTTCGTGGATGACGGTGTCGCAGACCTTGTACAGGAACGGATCGTTCACGCCGAGCAGCTTGCCGTGGCGCGCGGCGCGGCGGAGCAGGCGGCGCAGGACGTAGCCGCGGCCCTCGTTCGACGGCAGGATGCCGTCGCCGATCATGAACGTGGCCGAGCGGATGTGGTCGGTGATGATGCGCAGCGACACGTCGGTCTTGTGGCTCTCGCCGTAGTGCGCGCCCGTGATCTCCGAGACCTTGTGGGTGATGTTCATGACGGTGTCGACGTCAAAGAGCGAGTCGACGTTCTGGCACACGCAGGCCAGGCGCTCGAGGCCCATGCCGGTGTCGATGTTCTTCTGGACGAGCTCGGTGTAGTTGC
>CAVFYN010000042.1:0-18171 GCA_963626425.1 Bacteroidaceae bacterium | reverse complement strand
CCCAAACCGGATAAAAAATTCGGCGCACCCGCAGGTGCGCCGAGTTTTTTATCTTCTTCCCGCTCCGCCGCCGTGGCCGCCGCCACCGCCGAAGCTGCCGCCGCCGAAGCCTCCGCCTCCGCCGCGGCCTGCGCCGCCGAAGCCGCCTCCGCCGCCGCCAAAGCCGCCGGGACGCGAGCCTCCGCCGAACCCGCCGCCTCTCGGCGGGTGGTGACCGCCCGGTCCGGGCCCGGGTCCGAAGCCGCCGCCGCGCGGCGGGCGCGGGCCTCTCGGCCCTCTCGGCGGGCCGAAGCAGAAGAACAGCCCGGGCCGCCGCATCGCGGCAAACAGCAGCCGGATGATCACAATCATGACAACAATGCCGACGATCATCCGCACGATCGCCATCAAGGACCACGCCACGCCGCCCACAACGACGGCCGCCGTGCTCGCGTGCGACGACTGTCCGCCGCCGAAGCTGACATTCTGCGCGCCGGAGCCCGAGGAGACGCGGTCGAGGTCGATGCCGTAATAGCCCTCGTACCAGTCGAGGACGGCATTTACGGTATTGACCGCCGCGCGGTCATATTCGCCCGCGTCGAAGTCGTCCCCGAGGTAGGTGTTCAAAATGCTGTCGAGCTTGCCGTCCGTCAGGGAATCCTCAATGCCGGAGCCGGCCGTGATCCAGCCCTTGCCCTCGCCGGGCACGAGCAGGAGAACGACGCCGTTATTTTTCTGCGCGTCGCCGACGCCCCACTGGTTCATGATCTCGTAGGCATACTGCTCCGAGTCGAGCCCGCCCGTGAGAAAGTCGATGGTCACGACGGCGATCTCGCCGCCGCAGGCCGATTTGAGCCGCCCGACGCGGTCGACGATATACTGCTCCGTGTCGCCGGACAGGATGTCCGCGTCGTCCGTGACGTACAGGCTGGCCGACGGCGAGACGATCTCGACCGATTCGGTCTTGACGCTGCCGCCCGAGCAGGCGCAAAGCGCCAGCGCGAGCAGCAATACCAGCGCGATGAGCGCCGGAAGTTTTCTTTTCATCCGTGATATTCCTCCGCTGCCTTGACGCCGGTCAGCCGCGCGAGCGTGCCGAGCGGGAACGCGCCGAGCGTCCCGTCGTTGAACTGCCGCGCCAGGTCGTTATACTCCGGCGTCATGTGTGAGATCTTCAGGTTGCAGCCGGTCAGGTCGGCCGTGTATTCCGAGCGGTACTGCTCGTCTTTTTCCGCAAGCTCCGCCGACTGCATGGCAAGGTCGAGCGCCGTCACGGCGTCCGTCAGCGCGCGGTTTGCCTCGCCGCTCGCCTCCGCGCCCTTGGCGCTCTGGAGCTCGCCCGCGGCAAGCGCCACGGCGTCGGCCGCGTCCGCGAGCTCCGGGTACTGCCCCGCGACCTTGACGAGGTAGCCCGCGTACTCCACGCGGTCGTCCAGCACGCGCGAGATGGAATAGCCCGTGCCGTCCGCGCCCTGATAAAACGCGCGCTCGACGGCGCTGCGCTGGGCATTCACGCTCCGGTGCGCGCCGAAGGCCGTCATGACAACGCACACGGCCGCGACGACGGCAACGGCCGCGCGGTGGTTTTTCCAAAACGGCGTTTTGCCCGTCTCCGGCGCGTCCGCGTCCGGCACGACCTCCACGCGGATGCGCTGCTTTTCCCGGCTCTTATCCACGGACTTCGAGGAGCTTCTGCTTCAGCTCGCCCTCGATCTTGCGCAGCTCCGTCTCGGCCTCGGCGCGCTTCTGGCGGCCCTCGGTCTGGATCTGGAGCACCTCGTCGAGCGTGGAGATGAGCTGCTCGTTCGTGTGCTGGAGCGTCTCGATGTCCACGATGGCGCGCTCGGACTCCTTGGCCGTCTCGACGGTCGCGGTGTGGAGCATGTCGGCGTTTTTCTTGAGCAGCTCGTTCGTCATGTCCGTGACGGCGCGCTGGGCCTCCATGGCCTGCTGCGAGTGATGGATGCCGAGCGCGAGCACCATCTGGCTCTTCCAGAGCGGGATGGTGTTGACAAGCGACGTCTGGATCTTCTCGCTCATGAGCGTGTCGTTGTTCTGGACCATGCGGATCTGCGGCGCCATCTGCATGGAGATGACGCGCGTGAGGTCGAGGTCGTGCAGCTTCTTCTCAAAGCGCACGCACTGGTTTTCAAAGTCGTTGGCCGCCTGCGCGTCCTCGGCAAGGCCGCTCTCCTGCGCCTTTCTGCGCAGCTCGACGAGCGTCGTGGCGCGCTCGTGCTCGAGCTTCTGCTTGCCGGCGAGGATGTACATCGTCAGCTGCTTGTAGTATTCCAGGTTGCGGTCGTACATCTGGTCGAGCAGGGCCACGTCCTTCATGAGCGTGATCTGATGGCCCTCGAGCTGCGTGGCGATCTTGTCGACGTTGGCCTCGACCTTGTTGTAGCGCAGCTTGAGCCCCTCGACGGAGTTCGTCGCCTTGCGGAACAGGCCGCGAAGGCCCTTCTGCTCCTCCTGCGCGTCAAAGCCCTTGAGCTCGGTGATGAGGCCCGTGACCATGTCGCCGATCTCGCCCATGTCCTTCGTGCGGACGGACTCGAGCGCGTGCTCGGAGAAGTCCGCGATGTTCTTCTGCGCGCCGGCGCCGTACTGCAGGACGATGTTCGAGTCCGTGATGTCGATCTTCTCGGCGAACGCGCGGACGGCCTCCTGCTCCTCCGGCGACAGGCGCTCCATCTCGGGGCCGGCCTGCGGCGCGGGTGCGGCGACGGCCGTCTCCTCCTTGATCTCCGCCGACAGCGGCGTGCCGAGGTCGGGCGTGAGCGTCAGCTCCGGGATCTTGTTTTTCTCATCCATGTTCCATTCTCCTTTGCGTCATACAGACTAAATGGTGTGTCAGAAATCTTTTTTATCCGTCATGCCCTGCGAGGCGAGCATCTGCTCCATGACGGCCACGTCGGCCGTGATGTCCATGACCTCGCTGGCAAAGAGCGCGTCGAGCTGCTTGCGGAACGCCACGACGACCAGGTCGATCATCTGGCGGATCTTCGCCTTCGCCTGCTCCACGTTTTCGCCGCCGCCCGCGCTCTGCAGGTGCGCGTAGCGCTCGAGCAGCGTGACGGTCGTCGGCAGATAGTAGTTCAGAAACCGCCGGATCTGCGGCAGCTTTTTCGGGTCGTTTTCCACCTCGCCGAAAATGCGGCCGGTCAGGCTTTCCAGCTCGTCGATCTGCTGCGAGAGCGCGTGGTCCGGGATGGCGTCGTTGAGCCGGCGCATACTCGCCATGGCCTCGCGGCCCTGGCGGATCGTCTCGTCGAGCTCGGGGTCGCCGGTGTCGATCCTCTCTTCGACGCGGACGGTCTCCGGCTTAAATTTCAGCGACAAAATCGCATACGCCGCGGCCGAGAGCGCCGCGCAGAGCACGAGGTGCCACAGCCGGTACATCGGCCCGAACAGGCACCACACGAGCCACACCGCGCCGAAGCCCCAAACGGGGATGGCCGAGCGCTTTTTTGTTTCGCGGTATTTTCTCACGCGCGCCGTCCTTTCCGCGGGCCGCGCCCGCACTTTTTTGTGCATTCTATTGTATCGCGGATGCCATTTCAAGTCAAGGAATATCGGGCCTTTCAATTGACAAGCAGACCGGTTGGGGACTATTATAGATAGAAAACTGCACGTTTTGCAAAAGGAGCGATTTTTATGCTGACACTTGAAGATTTCCGCGCGGCGCGTGACCTGCTCAGCGGGATCCTGCTCAATACGAATCTCGTCTACAGCCCCTATTTTTCCAAGTCCTCCGGCAATCAGGTCTATCTGAAGCCCGAGAACCTCCAGCTGACCGGCGCGTACAAGGTGCGCGGCGCCTGCTTCAAGATCAGCACGCTCACCGACGAGGAAAAAGCCCGCGGCCTCGTGACGGCCTCGGCCGGCAACCACGCCCAGGGCGTGGCCTTCGCCGCCCGCAACGCCGGCATCGCCGCCACGGTCGTCATGCCGACGACGACGCCGCTCGTCAAGGTCAACAACACGCGCGACTACGGCGCCACGGTCGTGCTCGAGGGCAGCTGCTTCGACGACGCGGCCGCCGTCGCGCAGAAGCTCAGCGAGGAGCAGGGCCTGACGTACGTCCACCCGTTCAACGACCTCGCCGTCGCCACGGGCCAGGGCACGATCGCCTACGAGATCTTCAAGGATCTGCCGGACGTGGACTACATCCTCGTCCCCATCGGCGGCGGCGGCCTCGCCGCGGGCGTGTCCACGCTGACGAAATTGCTCAACCCCGGCGTCAAGGTCATCGGCGTCGAGCCGACGGGCGCGGCGTCCATGAAGGCCGCCGTCGCGGCCGGCCACCCCGTGACGCTCGACAAAGTCGACACGATCGCCGACGGCGTCGCCGTCCGCACGGTTGGCGACAAGGTCCTGCCGTATGTGGAAAAGAACGTTGACGACATCATCACCATCGACGACGGCGAGCTCGTCGAGACGTTCCTCGACATGATGGAAAAGCACAAGATGATCGTCGAAAACTCCGGCCTTCTGACCGTCGCGGCGCTAAATCACCTGGACTGCAAGGGCAAAAACGTCGTCTCCGTCCTCTCCGGCGGCAACATGGACGTCATCACAATGAGCTCGCTCGTCCAGATGGGGCTTTTCGACCGCGGCCGCGTGTTCTCGTTCTCCGTCCAGCTGCCCGACCGCCCGGGCGAGCTTGTCCGCGTGGCGCAGATCGTCGCGGGCCAGCAGGGCAACATCATCAAGCTCGACCACAACCAGTTCGTCTCCATCAACCGCCAGAGCGCCGTCGAGCTCAAAGTCACGCTCGAGGCGTTCGGCCACGCACATAAAGATGCCATTATGAAAGCCCTCGCCGACGCGGGCTACTCGCCCAGACTCGTCGGCGCCTCGGATCTCTGGTAAGCCCGGATCGAAAGGCACGCCTTTCGATCCGATGAGATTGCACCCCGACTGCGCGCAGGCTTTGCGTACACGCAAAGCCCACACTTGCGGGGCGTAAAGAGTTTTTTCCGACGTACACGCCGCCGGAAAAAACGAACTGAATTTTTCCGCCGTCTGCGGACGGCGGAACTCTGCGAGGCTTCTCTCCCCGTGGGCAAAGAGCTGACTCTTTGCCCACGGATCTTAAGCAGCCATCGGCAGGTCTGCGTGGGATGAGAGCTCCCGCCCTGCCGATTTGCAGCCGCGTAACCAATCCTATGCGCCGCATCGCGGCGGTGTGCAAAAATCGACCGTTTTTTCAGGAGGAAATCGCCATGGCCATCAAAGTTGCCCCTTCGATCCTTTCCGCCGACTTCGTGAACTTAGAACGCGACATCCGCCACGTCGTCGCCTCCGGCGCGGATTATATCCACGTCGACGTCATGGACGGCCTGTTCGTGCCGAACATCACCATCGGCATCCCGGTCACGGCCGCCATCAAGAAGATCGCCGAAGCGCCGCTCGACGTGCACCTCATGATCGACCGGCCCATCCGCTACGTCGACGATTTCTGCCGCGCGGGCGCGGACATCCTCACCGTCCACGCCGAGGCCGACACGCCGGAGAATACGAAGGCCGCCCTGCGCCGCATCCGCGAAAACGGCGCGCGCGCCGCCGTGTCCATCAAGCCGGGCACGCCGGTCGAGACGGCATTGGAGCTTCTGCCGCTGTGCGACCTCGTGCTCGTCATGACCGTCGAGCCGGGCTTCGGCGGGCAGTCGTTCATGGCCGACATGATGCCGAAGGTGCGCGCGCTGCGCGAGGCCATCGACCGGGACTTCCCCGCCTGCGAGCTTGAGGTCGACGGCGGCGTGAACCTCGAGACGGCAAAGACGTGCATCGAAGCCGGCGCGAACGTGCTCGTCGCGGGCAGCGCGCTCTTCCGCGCGCCCGACACCGCCGAATTCATCTCCGGCGTCAAGGCAGGAGGTGGCGCCCGGTGAACGTGCGCCAGATCCGCACGGATGCGCGCGCGGCGCTGGGAAAAGACAGCCGCGGCGCATTTTTGGACACGCTGCTCGGCTGCTGCCTGCCGACGGCCGCGGCGCTGATCGTCAATCTGCTCTATTTTGCGCTGGACCGCGCCGTCGCCGGCCGCACGGGCGGCATCGGGGCCAGCTCGCTGCGCACGGCGTACCACGCGGCGAACGCGGCGCTCTACATTCTCTCCGTCGCCGTGAGCCTCGGCAGCGTGCTGCTCGCATTTCTCTATAAGTCGCTTATGCTCCGCCGCGCGCGCGGGCAGCGGGTGGCAAAGCGCGACCGGAAAATGGACCTGCACCTTCTCTGGCGCGTGCTCGTGCTCGCGATCCTCTCGGGGATCTACATCGCGCTGTGGTCGTGCCTGTTCATCGTGCCGGGCCTGATCGCGGCGTACCGCTACCGCTTCGCGCCGTTCGTGCTGGCCGACCATCCGGAATACCTGCCGTCGCAGGCGCTGCGCGAGTCGTGCCGCATGACGCGCGGGCAGAAGGGCGGCCTGTTCCGGCTCGATGTCAGCTTCTTCTACTATTATATCCCGCTCGGCCTGGCCGAGACGTTTATGAACATCAACACGATCTCGAATCTGATGGAGACGTACAGCGTCCCGTTCCCGGCGCTCTCGTACGAGCAGATGCTCGCGGTGTACAGCGCGGGCGCCGTGCTGAGCATCGCGGCGTGCTGCCTGTTTGCCGCGCACGCCATGGCGTCGACCGCGTCGGTCTATGACCGCACGCCGGTCATAGAGCCCGAGCCCGAGCCGGAAGAATTCGTATAAAACAAAAACCCGGCGAAGCGGATGCTTCGCCGGGGCTTTTTTATGCCTTAATTCAGCTTTTCGCTGTATGCCGCGAGCGCGGCGTCCACCTGCTCGCTGCCGAGCTCCTCATACGGGATGACGGGCATCGGCGCGCCGTCATAGCTGCCGATGGCAAGGCGCAGCCAGCCGATGGCGTGCCAGGCGTCCGCCTTATAGCCCGCGTCGGGGAAAATGCCGACGGTCTGGAAGCCGAGCTTTTCGTGCAGGTGCATGCTGCGGTCGTTCGGCTGCGTGATGCAGGCGTAGGCGGCCTTGATGCCCTGCATCTTCAAAAGCTCGATGAGCGCGCCGTAGAGCGCCGTGCCGATGCCGCGGCCGCGGCAGTCCTCCGCGAGGTAGATCGTCGTCTCGACGTTCCAGCCGTACGCCGCGCGCTCCATGTGCCGGTGCGCATACGCGTAGCCGACCGGGCGGCCGTCACACTCGCAGACGAGGTACGGATATTCCTCCGCGATGGCCGCGATGCGCGAGGCAAACTCCACGACGTCCGGCGTCTCGTACTCAAAGCTGATGTCCGTATGCTCCACATACGGCCGATAGATCTCCAGCAGCGCCGGCGCGTCGGCGCGGCGCACCGGGCGGATGCGGTAGTTCCCCTGATTCTCCAATGAAAGCGCTTCCCTTCTGTTACTGCTCCATGCAGCTCGTGCCGCGCTCGAGCGCGACCGTGCCGGTCCGGACAAGCTCCAGTATACCAAATCCACGCAGAAGGTCAAGCAGCGCGACGGCTTTTCCGTGGTCGCCCGTGATCTCGACCGTGAGCGTTTTCGCCCCGACGTCGACGATCTTCGCGCGGAAAATGGACACGATCTGGATGATCTCGTCGCGCGTCTCGCGCGATTCGGCGCGCAGCTTGACCAGGATGAGCTCGCGCCGGACGGATTCGGCGTTATTTAAGACCTTGACGGAGATGACGGGCAGCAGCTTGCCCAGCTGGCTTGCGATCTGCTGGATCATCTCGTCGTCCGTGTGGACGATGATCGTCATGCGGGAGACGGCCGGGTCGTCCGTCTCGCCGACGGCGAGGGAAATGATGTTAAAGCCCTTGCGCGAGAACATGCGCGAGACCTGGCTCAAAACGCCGGCGCTGTTTTCCACAAGCGCGGATAAAATCTGGTATTTCTCGTTCATTGTCGTCTCCTCCTTATTCGAGAATGAAGCCCGTCAGCGGCGCGCCGCCCGGGACCATCGGGCGGACGACCTCGTCCATGTAGAGCATGCAGTCGATGACGGCGGCCGTCCCGCCGGCGATGGCGGCGCGGAGCGCCTGTTCAAATTCGGCTTTGTTCGTCGCGCGGTAGCCCGGCAGGCCGTAGGCCTCGGCCAGCTTGACAAAGTCGGGCCCGCGGTCGAGCGTCGTGGCACTGTAGCGGCTGTTGTAGAGCAGCGTCTGCCACTGGCGCACCATGCCGAGCGTGCCGTTGTCGAACACGACGGTGATGACCGGGATGCCGTAGTGCTGGCTCGTGGCCAGCTCGTGGCAGTTCATACGGAAGCACCCGTCGCCCGTCATGTGGACGACGATCTTCGACGGGTCGCCGACGGCCGCGCCCATGGCCGCGCCGTAGCCGAAGCCCATCGTGCCGAAGCCGCCGGACGTGATGAGCTGGCACGGGCGGCGGTACGTGTAAAACTGCGCCGACCACATCTGGTGCTGGCCGACGTCCGTGACGATCGTCGCCTCGCCGTCCGTCACGCGCTCGACGGTCTGCAAAATCTCAAACGGCTCAAAGCGGCCCGTCTCGTTCACGGGCTCGGTCACGATGGCGCGGAGCGACGCGACCCACGCCGCGTGCTCGGCTGCCGGCAGCTGCGGCAGAAGGCGCGTGAGCACCTGCTTCGCGTCGCCGATGAGCGGGCGGTAGGCCGCAACGTTCTTGCCGATCTCGGCGCGGTCGATGTCGAGGTGGATGATCTTCGCATTCGCGGCGAAGCTCTTCGGGTCGAGCGCGACGCGGTCGGAAAAGCGCGTGCCGATGGCAAAGAGCACGTCGCACTCGCTGATGGCGACGTTGGCCGCCTTGCGGCCATGCATGCCCGCAAAGCCCAGAAACAGCGGATGGTCGCCCGGCACGGCGCCGAGGCCCATAATGGTCGAGCACACGGGCGCATCCAGCTTTTCGGCAAGCGCGAGCACCTCTTCCTCCGCGCCCGAGCGGATGACGCCGCCGCCGACTAAGATGACGGGCCGTTCGGCCGCGGCTAAGATCTCCGCGGCCTTTTCGATGCACTCCGGCTTTGTCTGCGTGGACTTGAAGCCGCGGCCCGCGCGCTCGATGACCTGGCGCAGGTGGCCGTATTTCACGTGCTCCTCCTTCGGAAGGTACGTGTACTCGGCCTCCTCGGCCGTGACGTTTTTGAGGATGTCGATGAGCACGGGGCCGGGACGGCCGCTCTTGGCGATGTAAAACGCCTCGCGCACGATGCCGGCGAGCTCATTGACGTCGTCGACGAGGTACGTCGCCTTCGTGATCGGCATGGCGATGCCCGTGATGTCGACCTCCTGGAACGCGTCCTTGCCGAGCAGGTTTTCCGAGACGTTGCACGTGATGAACACGACGGCGGACGAATCGTAATACGCCGTGGCGATGCCGGTCGTGAGGTTCGTCGCGCCCGGACCGCTCGTGGCCATGCACACACCGGGGCGGCCCGTCGCGCGGTAATAGCCGTCCGCGGCGTGCGACGCGCCCTGCTCATGGCTCGTCAGATAGTGGTGGATGCGGTCCTGATAGTCATATAGAGCGTTGTATACGTTCAGAATCGTCCCGCCGGGGTAGCCGAAAATGGTATCGACGCCCTGTTCGGTCAGACATTCCATCAGAATTTGCGCGCCAGTGAGTTTCATGTGTACGATTCCTCCTCGAATTGGACTTGAAAAAGGGTATAAAAAAGCGCCCCAAACGTAAAACGTTTAGGACGAAGAATCTCTCCGCGGTACCACCTAAATTCCCGGAAGCCGGGCGCTCGTGCCCGTACGAGAATACGGGCCTCCGGATAACGGCGGAGCGCCGGCGCGGCCTACTTTTCCTTCGGCCTGCGGCTCAGGAGGGATCATCTGCGGGGGCCCGCCCGGACTTGCACCGACCGTCCGGTCTCTGGAGCGCGCCTTGCCCGCCCTTTGTCTCCGTCATTGCCTTTTCACTCTATGAAACGGGGGCGCATCCCCGAATAGCACAAGAGCCCGCGCAGATCGCACGGGCCGGCAGCAAGCTGCCTTTATATGCTTTCGCCATATGGGGCGTTGCCTTCTGATTTGTATTTTATCAGCGCCGCGGGCCAAATGCAAGCTCTTTTCCGCTTCACTGTGACAAATTTTCACGTGCGCGGCGGCGCGGTTTTGTGCACCCTGATCACGTCCCGGCGTTTTTCCCGACGCGGCCGCCGAGGCGGGCGCGGACGTCGGCGTACAGCGCGCGGAAGTCCGCCGCCGTGCGGTCGAGCAGGCCGCTCGAGCGGATGTTCACGGCGATCATGCACAGCACGGGCCCGAGGATGAGCCCGGCCACGCCCCAGAGCTTCCAGCCGATGAACGCGCAAACGAGGCCGAAGAACGGGCTGCGGTGGAACCGCGCGCCGAGAAGCCGTCTGCCCGCGACATTTCGCGCGAAGAACACGACGAGGTACAAAAGCGCGAGATAGAGCCCCTGGAGCCAGTCGCCCACGTAGCAGCACGCGACGGCCCACGGGATGAGCACCGCGCCGCTGCCGACATACGGCAGAAAATCGAGCACGCCCATAAACAGCGCGAGCAGCGCCGCGTAGCGCACCCGCAGCAGGAGCAGCCCGCCCAGGTCGATGAGCGACACCATGACCGACAGCGCGAACGACGCCATGAGATACCCGCCGAACGTGTGCCGCAGCACCGTCAGGATGCGCAGCAGCGGGCGGAACTTCTCGTCGCGCAGCGCCGCGCGCACTTTATCGTGCATCCCGTCAAAATCGCTGAGGATGAAATAGCTGCCCATGACGAGCGCGATGACGAACAGAAGCGCCGTCGGCGCCAGCTTCGCCGCGGCCGTCGCAAGGTCGATCAGGCCGGAGGAGAGCGGCTCGAGCAGGCCCTGCGCCGTCGTGTGGGCGGCCTCGATGAGCGCGTCCATGTTCTGGCGGATGACGGCGCTGCCGAACGGCAGCACGATGCGCGAGCGGATGCCCGCGATGAAGTGCTCGGCGTCCGCCATCAGCTCCTGATAGCTGTTTGCCAGACCGACGGCCTCCGTCACGGCCAGATAGACCAGATAAATAAGGAGCACGAACGCCGCGAGGAAGCCCACGACCACAAGCACGAGCGCGACGGGCCGCCGCGGCAGACGCGTTTTGCTGCACACGGCCTTGACGACCGGGTTGAGCACCCACGCGCAGAAATACGCCAGCAGGAACGGCAGCAGCAGGCCCAGCAGCCACACGCCGAGCGTGAGCGTGAGCACGACCGCGCCGAGGATGACCGCCGAGCGGATGGCGATGCGCCGATAGAGCGTTTTGCTGTCCTGTTCCATGCCGCATGCCTCCCCTGCCGCAGTTTTTCCCCATTATACCACCGCGCGCGGCCGCGCGCAACGACACAGTTTTTGTTTTTTCGCGCCGCATAGCCCGGCCGCGGCGCGGCAGACTAATAAAAAGATCCGAAGCGAAAGGAGGTGCCGGCATGGAAAAGCGCGAAGCGCCGGACGATCCGGCGCGCGAGAAGCGGGAATTCTTCGGCGATCCGCCGCTTCTGCCGGAGGTCGGCGACGTGGCCAGCGCGCAGGAGCTCACGGGGCTCATCCCCACCATCCCGCCCGAGCAGAACGGGACGGAGGTCTACCGGACGCTATTTTCCACGTCTCTTCCCGAGGCGGCAGGAACCGACACGGACTGACGCACATAGGATGATGCGAAGCAAGCCGCTTCAAATTCCAATCAGGAGGCATCATCCATGTGCTGTGAACTGTGCTCTCTTCTCGGCTGCGGCCGGACGGGCGGCATCCGGATGCCCGAATTTCTGACCGGCACCTGCGGCTCCGTCGGCGGAACGACGACGGGCGGCTCGTGCTCCGGCTCCGTCGGCGGGACGACGACGACGCGCCCGGGGTGCGGCTGCGGCTGCTCGGGCTCTGTCGGCGGAACGAACACGGGCTGCGGCTCGGGTTCGGGCTCCGTCGGCGGGACGAATACCGGCTGCGGCTGCTCGGGCAGCGTCGGCGGGACGAACACGGGCTGCTCGTCCTGCGGCTGCTCGTGCGGCTGCCGGTGCCGCTGCGGCAGCAACTGCTGCTCGTAACGGCCAAAGCGCGCCGCCCATCCGGGCGGCGTACATACGGTGCCTCCATCCGGGGCCGCCCGCGCGGGCGGCCCCGGTTTTCCGCACTTTCCCGGCAATTTTCCACACTGTGAAACAAAATCTTTGCCCGTTTTGTGACGATATGATGATTGCATTTACCCATTTGCAGTGTTATAGTGTTGCTATTCTACTTACGAAATTCCCACAGGAGGTTATGCAAAATGGCAACCATGTACTATGAGAAAGACTGCGACCTGTCCGTCCTGAACGGCAAGACGATCGCCATCGTCGGCTACGGCTCCCAGGGTCACGCGCACGCGCTGAACCTGCGCGACTCCGGCTGCAAGGTCATCATCGGCCTGCGCCCCGGCAAGTCCTGGGCCGCGGCGGAGAAGGACGGCTTCGAGGTCTGCACCGTCGCCGAGGCGACGCAGAAGGCCGACATTATCATGATCCTCATCAACGATGAGCGTCAGGCCGAGCTGTACAATGCGTCCATTGCGCCCTACCTCACCGAGGGCAAGGCCATCGCCTTCGCCCATGGCTTCAATATCCGCTACCAGCTCATCAACCCGCCGGCCGGCGTCGACGTGTTCATGGCCGCGCCGAAGGGCCCGGGCCACACCGTCCGCAGCCAGTATGTCGCCGGCAAGGGCGTCCCGTGCCTCGTCGCCGTCGAGCAGGACGCGACGGGCAACGCCTACCAGATCGCGCTTGCGTACATCGCCGGCATCGGCGGCGCGCGCGCCGGCATCATGGAGACGACGTTCCACGACGAGACCGAGACCGACCTGTTCGGCGAGCAGACCGTCCTTTGCGGCGGCGTGGTCGACCTGATGCGCTGCGGCTTCGAGGTCCTCGTCGAGGCGGGCTACGCCCCGGAGAACGCGTACTTTGAGTGCATCCACGAGATGAAGCTCATCGTCGACCTCATCAACAAGGGCGGCGTCGCGGCCATGAACTTCTCCATCTCCGACACGGCCGAGTTCGGCGAGTACGTCTCCGGCCCGCGCGTCATCCCGCACGAGGAGACGAAGGAGCGCATGCGCGCGGTCCTGTCCGACATCCAGGACGGCACGTTCGCCGGCCGCTGGATCGCCGAGAACAAGAACGGCCGCACGTACTTCAACTCCAAGCGCGCCCAGCTGGCCAAGCACCCGATGGAGGTCGTCGGCAAGCAGCTGCGCGACAACATGCTCTGGAAGAACGACGCCAACCTGGACAACGCTTCGAACTAAAGTTCCGCTATAAAAAGACGGGCCGGGCCGTGCCCGGCCCGTCTTTTCACAGCGAGGGGATGCAGGCCGGCTGCGCGCACGGGCGCGGCCCGCACACTTGCGGCCTGTAAAGAGAAATTTCCGAGGCGCATGTCCCCGGAAATTTCGGATTTTGATTTGATTTCGCCGCCTGCGGGCGGCGAAACTCTGCGAGGCTCTCGCATCGTGCCCCTGTGCCGCTGCATCGGGCGCACGCATCATCGAAACAAGGAGGAGCCACTATGCTCTCTGACAACGTGACACGCGGCGTGGAGCGCGCGCCGAACCGCAGCCTGTTCTATGCGCTCGGCCTGACGGAGGAGGAGCTGTCCCGTCCGCTCATCGGCGTCGTTTCCTCGCACAACGAGATCGTGCCGGGCCATATGGACTTAGATCGCATCTGCGAGGCCGTCAAGGCCGGCGTGCGCGCCGCGGGCGGCACGCCCATCATGTTCCCGGCCATCGCCGTGTGCGACGGCATCGCCATGGGCCACATCGGCATGAAATACAGCCTCGTCACGCGCGACCTCATCTGCGACTCGACCGAGGCCATGGCCATCGCGCACCAGTTCGACGGCCTCGTCATGATCCCGAACTGCGACAAGAACGTCCCCGGCCTTCTCATGGCCGCCGCGCGCGTCAACGTCCCGACGATCTTCTGCTCCGGCGGCCCGATGCTCGCCGGTCACCTCAAGGGCGGCCGCCGCACGTGCCTGAGCCATATGTTCGAGGCCGTCGGCTCGTACCACGCCGGCTCGCTCGACGAAGCGGGCGTGCGCGAATATGAGGAAAACTGCTGCCCGAGCTGCGGCAGCTGCTCCGGCATGTACACGGCCAACTCCATGAACTGCCTGACCGAAGCGCTCGGCATGGGCCTGCGCGGCAACGGCACGATCCCCGCGCCGTACTCCGCCCGCCTGCGCCTTGCCAAGCATGCGGGCATGCAGATCATGGAGCTCGTGAAAAAGGACATCCGCCCGCGCGACATCATGACGGAAAAAGCATTTGAAAACGCCCTGACCATGGACATGGCGCTCGGCTGCTCGACAAACTCCATGCTCCACCTGCCGGCCATCGCGCACGAGGCGGGCGTGACGATCAACCTCGACATCGCAAACGCCATCTCCGCCCGCACGCCGAACCTCTGCCACCTCGCGCCCGCCGGCGAGACGTACATGGAGGACTTAGATCGCGCCGGCGGCGTCTGGGCCGTCATGAAGGAGCTGACGAAAAAAGGCCTGCTCCACACGGATCTTCTGACCGTCACGGGCAAAACCATCGCCGAAAACCTCGAGGGCGTGGAAAATCTTGACCCCGAGATCATCCGCCCCGTCGAAAACCCGTACTCGCCCTACGGCGGCATCGCCGTGCTGCGCGGCAACCTCGCGCCGGACGGCTGCGTCGTCAAGCGCAGCGCCGTCGCGCAGGAGATGATGGTCCACGAGGGCCCGGCCCGCGTGTTCGACTCCGAGGAGGACGCCATCGAGACGATCTACGCCGGCGGCATCCACCCCGGCGACGTCGTCGTCATCCGCTACGAGGGCCCGAAGGGCGGCCCGGGCATGCGCGAGATGCTCAACCCGACCTCCGCCATCTGCGGCATGGGCCTCGGCGAGAGCGTCGCGCTCATCACGGACGGCCGCTTCTCCGGCGCAACGCGCGGCGCGGCCATCGGCCACGTCTGCCCCGAGGCGGCCATGGGCGGCCTCATCGGCCTCGTGCACGACGGCGACCGCATCGCCATCGACATCCCGAACTGCCGCATCGACCTGCTGGTTAGCGACGCCGAGATCGCCGCGCGCCGCGCCGCGTGGGTCTGCCCGGAGCCGAAGGTCAAGACGGGCTACCTCGCCCGCTACGCCAAGATGGTCGCCCCGGCCAGCGAGGGCGCCGTTTTGAAGCTGTAAGACTTTTGTAAGGAAAAAAATTCCGTCCGGCGGCCGTCGGGCGGAATTTTTGTTTGTCATTTGCCGTCGCGGTGTGGTATAATAATGAAAATCACATCAGGAAAGAAGGGCTGAGGATGCAGGAGCTGACCGACCTTCAGCACATGCTCGAAACGAGCCGCCCCGTCTGCTGGGACGCGCTGCCGGACATCGCGCTGTACATGGATCAGGTCGTGTCGTACCTCCGCCGCCAGACCATCGGCGTCGGCGAGCAGGATGACGCGCCCATGACGAGCGCCATGATCAACAACTACATCAAAGACGGCCTGCTGCCGCGCGCCAACGGCAAACGATACAGCCGCGAGCATCTTGTCTACCTCACGGCCATCTCGCTTTTGAAGAACGTCCTGTCCGTCAAGGACATGAAGCTCCTGCTCGGCAGCGAGGTCGCGCCGGGCCGCGAGCCGGAATTCTACCGCGGCTTTTTAGAGCGCGTGGACATCAGCTTTAATGATGTCGCCCGCTCCGTCGACCCCGACATCGGAGAAAGCGACCTCGCCAACTTCGCGCTGGACCTCGCCGTCGTGTCGAGCGCGACGAAGATCGCCTGCGAGCAGGTACTCTCCATCCTCCGCAAAAAAGAGGCCGAGTCCGCCGCGCCCGAAGAGATCTGAACCCCGTCAAAAAACCCCGGATGCGCCGCATCCGGGGTTTTCGTTATTTCTGCGCGGCCGCCAGATGGTCGGCCCGGCGGTTGTGGACGAACATGTACACGGCCATGCCGATGATGAGCACGTAGCCGATGAAGCTGTACACGTCCGGGATCTGCTGGAACAGGAAAAAGCCCAAAATGGCCGAGAAGATGACCTGCGTGTAGTCGTACACGGACAGCTCGCTGGCCGGCGCGAACGTGTAGGCCGCCGTGATGGAAAACTGCCCGCCCGCGCCCGCGACGCCCGTCATGATGAGCCAGAACACCTGCATCGCCGTCATGGGCGCGTGGACGACGATGAGATACGGCAGCGTCACGAGCGTGGAAAACGCCGAGAACACGAACACGATGACCGTCCCCGGCACATCGTAGCGCTTCATGAGACGCACGAACGTGTACGCCACGCCCGCGCCGAGCCCGCCGAGCAGGCCGATGAGCGACGGGCCGAGGTCCATGTTGGAAAACGTCGGCTTCACGACGAGCACGCAGCCGATGAACGCGATGACGACCGCGACGGTCTGCCGCAGGCTGATGCGCTCTCCCCGCATAAACCACGAGAAAATGATCGCGAAAAACGGCGACATTTTATTGAGCATCGACGCGTCGGCCAGCACGAGGTGGTCCACGGCGTAGAAATTGCACAAAAGGCCGATCGTCCCGCAGACCGAGCGGCCGAGCAGGCACAGAACGGACTGCTTCGTCGGGTGGAACTCCGGCTTCTGCCGCAGCAGCACGACGCCCGCGCACAGCATGGCGACGATGTTGCGGAAAAAGCTCTTCTGCATGGACGGCACGTCCCCGGCCAGCCGGATGAACGTCCCCATGAGCGCAAAGCACAGCGCGGCGGACAGGATGCACATTATGCCCTTCGTCCGGCTCTTCATTTCGCATTCCCCCGTTTTTCTCCGATAATCTGAAAGTATAACACGTCTGTCCTTCATTTGCAAACCATTTTACCGCGAAAAAAACGCGGCCGGAGCGCCATCGCTCCGGCCGCGCGTCTTATTTCCCGGCCCGCGCGGCCGAAGCCGTGCGGCGGCGGATAACGAAAAAGTACGACGGCGTCAGCAGCGCCACCGCGCCGATCCACGCCAGCGGGTGCGCCATGCACACGCCCGCGTAGCCGATGCGCGGCACGAGCACGATGGCCGCAAACAGGCGCATGAACAGCTCGACGATGCACGCAGCAAACGGCACGGCGCCGTTTCCCATGCTCTGCACGCTCGAGCGGAACGTCTGCAAAATGCCGAGCAGCGGATAGCAGATCGCGACGGCGAGCAGGAAGTCGGCCGTGTAGGCCACGATGTCCGCCGACGGGTCGGACACGAACCACGACGCGGCAGCCCCGCGCAGCGCGATGATGAGCGCGCCCATGAACACGTTGGCCGCGCCCGTCTGCACAAGCGCTGCGCGCACGCCGCTGCGGATGCGGTCCGGGCGGCCCGCGCCGTAGTTCTGCGCGACGAAGGCCGAGATGGCGATGCCGAAGGCGTTGTCGACAAGGTCGGCGAACTGGTTGACCTTCGCGCCGGCCGTGCTGCCGGCGATGGCCGCCGCGCCGAGGCCGTTGACGGCGACCTGAATGGCCAGCTGGCCGACGCACATGACGCTCATCTGAAGCCCCATGGGGAAGCCGACCTTCAGATTGACGCGCGCGGCGTGGCCGAGATGATAAAAGTCCGCGCGGCGGAGCCGCAGCGCCTCAAACCGGCGCACGCCGACGAGCGTGCTGAGCAAAAACGCGAGCAGCTGGCTGAGCACCGTCGCCCACGCCGCGCCCGCCACGCCCATGCGAAGCGGCACGATGAACACGATGTCCAGCACGACGTTCAGAAGCGAGCACAGCACGAGAAACACCAGCGGCGTCCGGCTGTCACCCAGCGCGCGCAGCAGGTTGGAGATGAGGTTGTAAAAAACCGTCGTGTCCGTGCCGAGCAGGACGACGAACATGTAGTCGTTGGCCATGTCCACGATCTCGTCCGGCGTGTGCATCCACGAAAGCGACGGCCGGCACAGCGCGCAGCCCGCAACGGTGAGCACGAGCGTTAAAATCGCCGAGAGCGTCCACGCCGCCGCGGCGCTTTTTTTCATGCCGCGCATGTCGCCCGCGCCGCAGCGCTGTCCCATGCAGATGCCGAAGCCGCCCGTCATGCCCTGGATGAAGCAGAGCACGAAGTAGATGACCGTATTCGTCGCCCCGACGGCCGCCAGCGCGTCCGCGCCGAGCGTCCGCCCGACGATGACCGTGTCGGCCAGCGTATAAAATAACTGAAACAGACTGCCGCCGATCGCCGGCAGCGCAAACCGCAGCAGCACCGGAAACG
>CAVFYN010000041.1:5939-6697 GCA_963626425.1 Bacteroidaceae bacterium | reverse complement strand
GGCCATGCTCGTCGGCGACCGGGTGTATACGGACATCGCCTGCGGCGTGAACGCGGGCATCGACACCGCCCTCGTCTTGTCCGGCGAGAGCACGGTAAACGACATCGAGCCCGGGAAAGTCGAACCGACCTGGGTTTTTGACGATGTAGGCGCGCTGCTTGCCGCCTTGAAAAGAGAGGAGACATCCGCATGAAGCTCGACACGAAACGCACCATCTTCGTAGGCTTCGCCTTTATGGCCATCTGCGCCTTCTGGCAGGTCTACGACAGCATCGTTCCCCTCATCCTGAAAAACACGTTCGACTTAAACGACGCCGTCTCCGGCGTCATCATGGCCATGGACAACGTCGTGGCCGTGTTCCTGCTGCCGATCTTCGGCTCGCTGTCCGACCGGACGCATACGCGCATCGGGCGGCGAATGCCGTATATCATCTGCGGCATGTCGGCGGCCATCGTGCTGAGCTTCCTGCTCCCGCTGGCCGACCATCTGGCGCTCAAGGCGCTGTTCATCGTCGCGCTCGCGCTCGAGCTGCTGGCCATGGCGACGTTCCGCTCGCCGACGGTCGCGCTCATGCCGGACGTCACGCCGAAGCCGCTGCGCTCGAAGGGCAACGCCATCATCAACCTCATGGGCGCCGTCGGCGGCATCATCATGCTCGCCATGATCGCGGTGCTCGTGCCGAAGGGCGAGCAGCCGAGCTATTTCCCGCTGTTCGGCTTCCTGGCCGGGTTCATGCTCGTGTGCCTGCTCATTCTCGT
>CAVFYN010000041.1:4340-5929 GCA_963626425.1 Bacteroidaceae bacterium | reverse complement strand
CACGACGAACGAGCCGAAGCTCGTCGCGAAGATGGAAGAGGAGTCCCGCGCGCTCGGCGTGGACGACCGCATGGACAACGTGACCGAGACGGCCTCGCCCGTGCAGAAGCTCGCGCGGCGCGCGCTGCGGCTCGAGCTTGCGTCCGTTTTCCTGTGGTTTATGGGCTATAACGCCATCACGACGTCGTTCTCCAAATATGCGAACGTCTACTGGGGCCTGGAGGGCGGCTCGTTTGCCTACACGCTCATGATCGCGCAGGCCGCGGCCATCGTCAGCTACGTGCCCGTCGGCCACATCGCCACGAAGATCGGCCGCCGCCGCACGATCCTGGGCGGTGTTGCGATGCTCGCCGTCGCGTTCGGCTCGTGCGTGTTCTTCAAGACGTTCTCGGGCATGATCTTTTTCTTCTTCATCCTCGCGGGCGTGGGCTGGGCGACGATCAACGTCAACTCCTATCCCATGATCGTCGAGATGGCCGGCCCCGGCAACGTCGGCAAGTACACGGGGTATTACTACGCCGCGTCGCAGTGCGCGCAGATCCTCACGCCGATCCTCTCGGGCTTCGTGCTCGAGTACGGCTGGAAGATTCTCGGCAGCACGAATCCGGACGCGGGCTATGTGCTGCTGTTCCCGTACGGCACGCTGTTCGTGGCCGCGTCGTTCGTGACCATGCTGCTCCTGCCGCACGGCAAGCACGTGGCAAACCCGGAGAAAAAGGGCATTTTAGAGTCGTTTGATGTGGATGACTGATATGATGAGAACGATTTTGTGGGTCCTTGTGGCCGTTTTGCTGATCCTGAATATTTACCTGTTCCTGCTCGCGCCGCGCAGAAAGACGCCGGAGCGGATGAAAAAGCTCAAGCAGTATCGCTTCGCGCACCGCGGCTATCACGACAGCGCGCGCGGCATCCCCGAAAACTCGCTGGCCGCGTTTCGCCGCGCGGCCGAGCGCGGTTTCGGCGCGGAGCTCGACGTGCACCTGTCCAGGGACGGCCGCCTCGTCGTCATGCACGACGAGAGCTTAAAGCGCACGTGCGGCGTCGACCGGAATATCTCCGACCTGACGGCGGACGAGCTTGCGCAGTACCGCCTTGAAGGCACGGACGAGCGGATCCCGTTTTTGGAGGAAGTCCTGCCGATCTTCGAGGGAAAAACGCCGCTCGTCGTCGAGGTGAAGACCGTACATAAAAACCACGCCGCGCTGTGCGAAGCGACGTGCGCGATGCTGGACCGCTTTTCCGCCGAGTACTGCATGGAGTCGTTCGACCCGCGCGCGGTGCTCTGGCTGAAAAAGCACCGGCCGGACATCGTCCGCGGCCAGCTGGCGGAAAACTACACGCGCCACGGCGAGACGCTCTCCGCGCCGCTGCGCTTTGTGCTGCACAATCTGCTCACGAACGTCCTCACGCGCCCGGATTTCATCGCCTACCGCGTCGATGACCGCCGCGACGTCTCGTTCCGCACCGCGACGAAATGGCTCGGCGCGCAGGAGTTTTCCTGGACCGTGCGAAAACCGGAAGAGCAGCAGGCCGTCGAAAAAGACGGCGGCGTCATCATCTTCGAGCTGTTCGACCCGACGGTATAAAAG
>CAVFYN010000041.1:0-4330 GCA_963626425.1 Bacteroidaceae bacterium | reverse complement strand
GTATAAAAGAAGCGCCCCGAAGCACGAGCTTCGGGGCGCTGTTTTTTGCGCTTATGCATTAAGAAATCTTGAAAGGAAGTCTCTAGTTTCGGGCTTCTGCGGGTTGCCGAACACGGCGGCGGGGGAGCCCTCCTCGCAGATGACGCCCTTGTTCATGTACACGACGTGGTTGGAAACGTCGCGCGCGAAGGCCATCTCGTGCGTGACGACGAGCATCGTCATGCCCTCCTCGGCAAGCGAGCGCATGACCGAGAGGACTTCGCCGACCATCTCGGGGTCGAGCGCGCTCGTCGGCTCGTCGAACAGCAGCACCTCCGGCTGCATGGCCAGCGCGCGGGCGATGGCGACGCGCTGCTTCTGGCCGCCGGAGATCTGGCGCGGGCGGGCGTTCAGGTACGGCGTCATGCCGACCTGGTCGAGGAATTTCTTCGCGGTCTCCTGCGCCTCGGCCTTGTTCTTTTTCAGGACCTTCACCTGGCCGACGACGCAGTTTTCCAGGACGGTCATGTTGTTGAACAGGTTGAACGACTGGAACACCATGCCGACCTTCGCGCGGTAGGCCGGGGCCTTGACGCCGCGGTCGGCCATGTTTTTGCCGTGGAAGAGGATCTCGCCGGACGTCGGCGTCTCGAGCAGGTTGATGCAGCGAAGCAGCGTCGATTTGCCGGAGCCGGACGCGCCGATGATGCTCGTCACGTCGCCCGGGGCGACGTTGAAGTCGATGTCGCGCAGGACCTGGTTCGTGCCGAACGACTTGGAAAGATGGCGGATCTGAAGGATCGGTTCACTCATTATCGTTCACCTCTGCTGCTCTGATTGCGGTCCCAGCGGGCGTCCTGCCGGGCCTGCTCATATTCGCGGCTGCGCTCGTCGAAGTTGCTGCCGCGGGCGGGGTGGTTGTACGTGCCGGCCGTCATGGTCAGCTGGTCGGTCTGGACGAGCTCGTAGCTCGACGAGCCGTCCATGCGCTTTTCGGCAAAGCGCAGCAGGAACGACGCGGCGAGCGTCATGCACAGATAGCCGATCATCTCGACCGTCGCGGACGGGAAGTAGAGGTACGTCGCGCCGACGGCCGCACGGTGGACGGCGAAGAAGTCCGTGAAGCTGATGATGAACATGACGGACGTGTCTTTGATGTTGATGATGAAGTTGTTGCCGATCTGCGGCAGGATGTTGCGCAGCGCCTGCGGCAGGATGACGGATAGCATCGTCTGCACGTGGTTCATGCCGATGGCCTTCGCGCCCTCGGTCTGGCCGGGGTCGATGGACAAAATGCCGCCGCGGACCGTCTCGGCCATGTAGGCGCCGGTGTTGATGGAAACGACGAAGATCGCGGCCGACCACACGGAGTGGAACCGCACGGCGTTGTCGGAGAAGTACGGCAGGCCGTAGTACAGGAACACGGCCTGGAGCACCATCGGTGTGCCGCGGAAAATCTCGACGTACACGCGGACGATGACGCGGATGAGCGCGAGGAAGAAGCGCTTGACGGGCGAGTCGGTCTTGGCGTGCGGGATCGTCTGCAGAATGCCGCAGGCGAAGCCGATGATGCAGCCGATGAACGTCGCGATGAGCGCAAGGGCGAGCGTGTTGCCGATGCCGTGCAGGTAGGCGAGGCCGAACTTGTCCAGCAGCTTGCCGACCTCGGTGAAGAGCTGTTCGAGTTTGTTCACTGGGGCAGTCTCCTTTCAGATGATGTCTCAAATGGTGTCAACATGCCGAGAAGGCGAGGGGCGCATGGCGTCCCTCGCCTTTGGGATTATGGATTACTCGGAGAGCGGCTGGACGGCGATGGCCTCGTCCATGATCTCGTTGAAATCGTCGGCCGTCATTGTGGACAGGACGCTGTCGATGGCGTCCTTGAGCGCGGTGTTGCCCTTCATGACGGACACGCCGATGTTGATCTCGCCCTCGTCGACGTCGAAGCCGTCGTCGGAGTCGGTGAAGTCGAGGATCTTCATGTCGGGGTAGGCCGCGACGGCGCCGAGCGCGGTCGGCATATCGGTGCAGATGAAGTCGACGGAGTCGGTCTCAAGGGCCATGAGCATGGCGGGCGCAGTCTCGGCCGCGGTCTGGATCTGGGCGCCGTCGATCTGCGGGAGCATGTCGGTGTACCAGATCGTCGCGATCTGCGCGGTGCACGTGCCGCCGGAGAGGTCGGACAGGCCCTTGGCATCGGCGAACTTGCTGCCCTGCTTCGTGACGCAGACGATGGAGGCGTAGAAGTACGGGCCGGCGAAGTCGACCTGCTCCATGCGGTCCTCCGTCATGGACTGGCCGGCGATGACGGCGTCATACAGGCCGGTCTGCACGCCGGGGACGAGGGAGTCCCAGTCGGTGCGGATGACCTCGAGCTCCCAGCCGTTGGCCTCGCAGATCTTCTTGGCGATCATGACGTCGTAGCCGTTGGCGTACTCGCCGTCCGTGCCGGAGATGGGCACGGCGCCGTTGGAGTCGTCGTACTGCGTCCAGTTGTACGGGGCGTAGGCGCACTCCATGGCGATGGTCAGCTTGCCGTCCTCCACGCCGGAGGCGATGGTCTGGCCGGAGGAGGCGTCGGAATTGTCGGAGGAATCGGACGCGCCGGTATCGGACGGTGCGGCGTCGGACGGGGTGGAGTCGGTCTTGCTGTCGCCGCCGCCGCAGGCCGCGAGGCCGAGGACGAGCGCGAGGGCAAGGAGCAGAGCAAGAAGCTTTTTCATGTTGGATCACCTTTCTCAAATTTTTCTCTGGGGAATAAAAAATGAACCGCTGGTGTCAAGCGGTTCATGAGAGAAGACGGAATGATAAAAGCAAAGCTCCGGTCCGACCCTTGATAGCGCTTCACACGAATTTCATGTGACAGTCCGCAGGGTATTTCCCGGCGGCCCAGCCATCCCGACGCCAGGCAGCGTCCGGACACTTCGGCGAAGCAGCCTTTCCCGCCGGACAGCTGCCTGTCTCTTCCGGCGATACTCATCGGCTTCGCGCCTCTATCTTGCGATTCAATTTGACATCAGTCTAGCACGATGCAGGATGCGTGTCAACCTCTTGCAAAAGCCGGTTTAAGAATTTGTAAATAATCACGAGAAGTTTCTAACTTTTCGCGCCGGTTTTATGATATAGTGATAGCAAGTTCAAGCGAAAGGGGGCTTTTCCCATGCAGACAGCGGAGCTTGCCATCCTCGACTGGATCCAGAGCACGCTGCGCACGCCGGCGCTCGACCGGTTTTTTGCCGCGTTCACGCATCTTTCCGACCACGGCGAGATCTGGATCGCGCTGGCGCTCATCCTCATTCTGATCCCCAGAACGCGGAAGCTCGGCTTCGGCGTGACCGTCGCGCTGGCGCTCGATCTTGTCGTGTGCAATCTGGCGCTCAAGCCGCTCATCGCGCGCATCCGCCCGTGCGACGTGAACGCGGCGGTGCAGCTGCTCATTTCGCGGCCTGCCGATTTTTCGTTCCCGTCCGGGCACACGGCCGTGTCGTTCGCGGCCGTCGGCGCGCTCGCCGCGGCGAAAAACAAGCTGTGGATCCCGGCGTGCATCGTGGCGATCCTGCTCGCGTTTTCGCGGCTTTATCTCTATGTCCACTGGCCGACCGACATCCTCGGCGGCATCGTCGTCGGCCTCGCCTGCGGCTTTGCGGGGTGGTATCTGACATCTTATGCCTGGACGAAAATCAGTGCGAAAAAGAAGTGAGCCTCGCAGAGTTTCGTCCTCCGCAGAGGACGAAATAAAATCTGAATCCGTTTTTTCCGGGGGCGTGTACCTCGGAAAAAACACTTTGCAGGCTGCAAGTGTGCGAGCATCGCTCGTGCGCGCAGCAGACTGTATTCCCCATCAATAAAGAAGAGCAGGCGCAACCGCGCCTGCTCTTCTTTATTGAATATGCACGTGATTGTTGATGTGGTCGATGCAATAGCAGTGATAGCCGCTGCATTTTGAGCAGTACCGGAACTCCAGATCCGGATAATCCGTGTCCGTCCGGCCGCAGACCGTGCATTTGTGGTGGTACGGCTTCTGGCCGCCGGGCGTCTGGTACGAGCTTGCCCAGTTCGCGTTCGGGCGCTGATGGCCGCCCGGCGCGTTCGGGCGCTTTTTGTGCGGACGGGGCGCTCCGCCGCTCGGCAGGACGTTTTTGACGTCCGAGCCGAAGAACAGGAAGTAGTTGAGCACCGGCGCGATGAGGTATGCGATGGAGAAGATCACGAGGATCGGCGACGCGATGTAGCGCATGACGCTCACGATGATCTCCGCCGCGATGAGCGCGAAGTAGAACCACGCGAGATAGCGCATCCGCAGCGGGATGATGAAGAACAGCAGCACCTGATTGTCCGGGCAGAGCGTCGC
>CAVFYN010000040.1:4992-10113 GCA_963626425.1 Bacteroidaceae bacterium | reverse complement strand
GGCGAGCCCTGCCTCATGCGCGGCAAGAAGCTCCGCCCGGGCGACACCGTGCGCTTTGACGGCCACACGTATGCCGTCGTGACCGATGAGGCTTGAGTCGCTGCGCCTTGCGGGCTTCCGGAATTACGCGTCGGCCGAGATCCCGTTCGGCCCCGGCGTGAACCTCATTCTGGGGCAGAACGCGCAGGGCAAAACGAACCTGCTCGAGGCCGTGACGTACCTGTCCACGGGCAAGTCGTTCCGCACCCGGCGGGAGCAGGAGCTCATCGGCTTCGGCCGCGAGTTCGCGGACATTGAATGCCGCCTCCAGTCCGGCGGGCGGGAGCAGTCCATCCGCGCCGTGCTCTTCGGCGGCCGGCGCCGCCGCCAGCTTTTTATCGGCGGCGTGAAGCAGCGCACGGCCGAGCATCTGCCCGGCGTCCTGACGACCGTCCTGTTCTGCCCGGAGGATCTATTGATCCTAAAATCCGGCGCGGCGGCCCGCCGCCGATTCCTGGACGACGCCATTTCCCAGCTCCGCCCGAATTACGAGCGCGCGCTGCGCGAATATACGCGCCTGCTCGACCACAAAAGCCGCATCTTAAAAGACCATTTCGAGACGCCGAGCGTCCTTGAAACGCTGCCCGAATTCAACGAGCGCCTTGCCCAGACCGGCGCGCTCGTCATCGCCTACCGCGCGCGGTATTTAGCGCGCCTCAACGAGACCGCCGCCCGCTTCCACGCCGAATTTTCCGGCGGGCGCGAAGCGCTGACGCTCTCCTACCAGACCGTCTCCACCGTCGCCGACCCCCTCGCGCCCGCGCGCGAGATCGCGGACGACCTGCGCGAGCATCAGGCCCGCCACTACGCCGCCGAGCTCTCCTCCGCGACCTGTTTGAGCGGCCCCCACCGCGACGATTTCGACGCCGCCCTCTCCGGCCGCTCCATCCGCGCCTTCGGCTCCCAGGGCCAGACGCGCACCGCCGCCGTCTCCTTAAAACTCGCCGAGCGCGCCATCGTCTTTGACGACACCGGCGAAGAGCCGGTCCTGCTCCTCGACGACGTCCTCTCCGAACTCGACGCCGGCCGCCGGGATTTCATATTGAACCGCATCCGCACCGGCCAGGTCCTCATCACCTCCTGCGGCGAAGGCGAACTTCCAAAAGACGGCGAGGTTCTCCACATCACCCACGGTTCGGTGGAGGTGTAACGACTGCGCTATCGCGTCTAATTTGCGCCGATTACGGAACCGGCTATCCGGCTGGCTCCCCTGCAAGGGGAGCTGTCGGCGGAGCCGACTGAGAGGTTCAAATGCTGCCATATTGCAGAGTGCATCGGAAATTCGATACCGCGTAAAACCTCTCCGTCACGGCCTTACGGCCGTGCCACCTCCCCTTTCAGGGGAGGCTTGGGCGCGCACCGCGATCGGCGCGTTTTTCTATTTCGCATCCCCCAATCCTCAACCAAAGGAGCTCCCACCATGTACCTCTCCCTCGGTTCCTCCATGGCCGTGCGCGACGCGGCGGTCATCGGGGTGTTCGACCTCGACAACACGACCATTTCCAAGCACACCCGCACGTTCTTGCAGCGCGTCGAAAAAGACGGCGGCCTCGTCGACGTCTCCGACGACGTCCCCAAGGCGTTCGTCCTGACGAGCGAGTACGGCATGGAGCGCGTCTATTTCACCCAGATGAGCGCCGCCACACTGGAAAAACGAGCACGGCCGAGAAGAAAGCGCTGATTTTTTTCCGCCGCGCCCAATACCTCCCCTGTGCAAGGGGAGGTGTCACGCCGTCAGGCGTGACGGAGGGGTTGGCGGCACGCGGCTGCGTATTTCCGACGCGCACTACCGTGCCCTCGACCTCCAACCCCTCAGTCGCCTGTCGGCGACAGCTCCCCTTACACAGGGGAGCTATGGCGCGGCGCTCGCACGTTTGCGCAGCGGTAATTTTCAGCACGCGCCTTCCGAATGGCTCCCCTGCAAGGGGAGCTGTCGCCGGAGGCGACTGAGAGGTTCAAAAGCTGCCATATAGCAGAGCGCGCCCGAAATTCGCTGCCGCGCAAAACCTCTCCGTCACGGCCGTACCGGCCGTGCCACCTCCCCTTTCAGGGGAGGCATTGCCGCTCTCCGCAATCGGCGCATCCCTCTATTTCGCCGCCCATATAACCGTAAACCGCGCGGCCCCTGGCCGCTTTCCATCTGAAAACCCAAAAGGAGTGAACTCCCTTGTCCGAAGAAATTTTTGAAGAAAAGGTAGAACAGGAGTACGACGCCGCGCAGATCCAGGTGCTCGAGGGCCTTGAGGCCGTCCGGAAGCGTCCGGGTATGTACATCGGCTCGACGAGCCTGTCCGGCCTGCATCACCTCGTCTACGAGATCGTCGACAACGCCATCGACGAAGCCCTCGCGGGCTACTGCACGGACATCACCGTGCAGATTAACCCTGACAACACCATCACCGTCGTCGATAACGGACGCGGCATCCCCGTGGACATTCAGGCACAGACCGGACGTCCCGCGCTCGAGGTCGTCTTTACCGTCCTGCACGCGGGCGGCAAGTTCGGCGGCGGCGGCTACAAGGTCTCCGGCGGCCTGCACGGCGTCGGCGCGAGCGTCGTCAACGCCCTTTCCGAGTGGCTGACCGTCCAGGTCCAGCGCGACGGGCACATTTATGAGATGCGCTTCTCCCGCGGCGCCATCACGCAGGAAATGACCATCATCGGCACGACCGACCGCACCGGCACGACCGTCACCTTCAAGCCCGACCCCGAGATGTTCGAGGACACGACGTACGACTACGAAACGCTGCACACGCGCATGCGCGAGCAGGCGTTTTTGAACGGCGGCCTGCGCATCACGACCGAGGACAAGCGCGAGGGCCAGCAGCAGCGCGACGAAATGCACTACGCCGGCGGCATCCGCGAGTTCGCCGCTTATCTCAACCGCAACAAAACGCCGCTGCACGAGCAGATCATCTACCTCTCTGGCACGCGCGACGACGCCATGGCCGAGGTCGCCATCCAGTATAACGACGGCTACAACGAGACGATGCTCTCGTTTGCCAACAACATCCACACGCCCGAGGGCGGCATGCACGAAACGGGCTTCAAGGCCGCGCTCACGCGCGTGCTCAACGCCTATGGCCTCTCGCACGGCATCCTGAAAAACGACGACAAGGTCTCCGGCGAGGACTGCCGCGAGGGCATCACGGCCGTCATTTCCGTCAAGCTCTCCGAGCCGCAGTTCGAGGGCCAGACGAAGGCCAAGCTCGGCAACTCCGAGATCCGCACGCTCGTCGACACGATCATGAGCCGCCAGCTCGCCGAGTTCTTCGAGGAAAACCCGGCCATCGCCAAGACGATTTTGGACAAGGCCATGACCGCCAACCGCGCCCGCGAGGCCGCGCGCAAGGCGCGCGAGTCCGTCCGCCGCAAAACGGGCCTCGAGTCCGGCCAGATGCCCGACAAGCTGCGCGACTGCAACGAGCGCGACCCGTCCCTCACCGAGATCTACATCGTCGAGGGCGACTCCGCCGGCGGAAGCGCCACGCAGGGCCGCGACTCCCGCTTCCAGGCCATCCTGCCGCTCTGGGGCAAAATGCTCAACGTCGAAAAAGCGCGCGCCGATAAAGTCTACGGCAACGACAAGCTCCAGCCCGTCATCACGGCCCTCGGCGCCGGCATCGGCGACGAATTCGACTCCGACAAGCTCCGCTATCACAAAATCATCATCATGGCCGATGCCGATGTCGACGGCAGCCACATCCGCACGCTGCTTTTAACGTTCTTCTTCCGCTTCATGCGCCCCCTCATCGAGCAGGGCTACGTCTACTCCGCCGTCCCGCCGCTCTATAAGCTCACCCGCGGCAAACAGAGCCGCGTGGCCTACTCCGACGAAGAGCGCGACGCCATCTCAAACGAAATGCGCGCCGATAACCCCAACGCCAAGATCGACATCTCCCGCTTCAAAGGCCTCGGCGAAATGAACCCCCACGAGCTCTGGGAGACCACCATGAACCCCGAAACGAGAACCCTCCGCAGAATCCAATTAGAGGACGCCGTCCGCGCGGATGAGATCTTCACCGTCCTGATGGGCGAACAGGTCGAACCGCGGAAGGAGTTTATCGAGAAGAACGCGAAGTATGTGGTGAATTTGGATATCTGAGGCCGTCAATTGCGGCATGCACTAAATAAAAGTGCCACCCAGAACCCGCCGATTGCGGCGTGCACAAAATAAGACCTGTCATTCAGAGCCGGCGAAGCCGGCGTGGAATCTTACCAATTACGGAGAAGTATCTTCTATTTCCAGCGCTGAAGCAGACCGAAAGATTACCGCAATCGGCAAGATTCCACGGTCGCTGACGCTCCCTCTGAATGACACCGGACCGGCCGCGTCCCGCAATCGGCGCAAGCCAATTGCGGCGTGCGCTAAATAAAAATGCCATCCAGAACTCACCGATTACGGCGTGCGCTAAAAAAGACCTGTCATTCAGAGCCGGCGAAGCCGGTGTGGAATCTTACCAATTACGGAGAAGTATCTTCTATCTCCAGCGCCGGAATAAACCGCAAGACTACCGCAATCGGCAAGATTTCCCCATCCGGGTACGATGCCACGGATACTTCGTGTCCTCTGAATGACAACGAACTGACTGCATTCCGCAACCGGCATATAGCAGGAGGCAAATCATGTATTGGGTCTACATCCTGTCCAACTGGAACCACCGCGTGCTCTACACCGGCGTGACCAACGACCTGACGCGCCGCCTGTATGAACACCAGAATGGCCTTCATGACGGATTCACGAAAAAATACCATGTCCATTGTCTCGTCTATTTCGAGCAGACGACGGACGTAAACGCCGCCATCGCGCGCGAAAAGCAGATCAAAAATCTCTCCCGCGCAAAGAAAGAAGCGCTGGTCGAACAAATGAACCCGAATTGGAACGACCTGTCCGACCTTGCGTTCGAGTAAAACCGATTACGGCGTGCGCCAAATAAAAATGTCATTCAGAGCCGCGCAGCGGCGTGGAATCTTTCCAATTGCGGAGAACCATCTTCTATTTCCAGCGCCGGAATAAACCGCAAGACTACCGCAATCGGCAAGATTCCACGGACACTTCGTGTCCTCTGAATGACAACGAAC
>CAVFYN010000040.1:0-4892 GCA_963626425.1 Bacteroidaceae bacterium | reverse complement strand
CTACGTGTCCTCTGAATGACACCGAACTGACCGCGTTCCGCAATCGGCCTATCCCCCCTCCAAAAATCCACCCCCGTTTTCATATCGAACCCCCACATCCCCCAAAAGGAGTGACCCACATTGGCCAAGAAAAAGACCGACTACCGCCCGGAGGACATTGCCTATCCTGATCAGGTGATCGTGAACTCCGAGCTGGTCGAGGAAATGAAAAAGAGCTACATCGACTACGCGATGAGCGTCATCGTCGGGCGCGCGCTGCCGGACGTGCGTGACGGGCTCAAGCCGGTGCATCGGCGCATTCTCTACGCGATGTACGAAGACGGCCTGACGCGGGACAAGCCGTTCCGCAAGTGCGCGACGGCCGTCGGCGACGTGCTCGGCCGGTATCATCCGCACGGCGACGCGTCGGTCTACGACGCGCTCGTGCGCCTGGCGCAGGACTTTTCCATGCGCTACCCGCTCATCGACGGGCACGGCAACTTCGGCTCCGTCGACGGCGATCCCCCGGCCGCCTATCGTTATACCGAGGCGCGCATGGCGCGGCTTTCCGACGAGATGCTGCGCGACATCGAAAAGGACACCGTCGACTGGGACAAGAACTTCGACGAGACGCGCGAGGAGCCGCGCGTGCTGCCCAGCCGCTTCCCGAACCTGCTCGTGAACGGCTCGTCCGGCATCGCCGTCGGCATGGCGACGAACATCCCGCCGCACAACCTGCGCGAGGTCATTGGCGCGGCCGTGTGCGTCCTCGACGACCCGGAATGCGAGCTCGCCGACCTCATGGAGCACATCAAGGGCCCGGATTTCCCGACGCGCGGCATCATCATGGGCCGCAGCGGCATCCGCGCCGCCTACGCCACCGGCCGCGGCCGCATCACCGTCCGCGCCCGCGCGGAATTTGAAGAACACGACAAAGACCGCGTCCGCATCATCGTGAGCGAGCTGCCCTACCAGGTCAACAAGCGCCAGCTCATCTCGACCATCGCCGACCAGGTCCGCGAAAAGCGCCTCGACGGCATCTCGGACCTGCGCGACGAGACCGACCGTAACGGCATGCGCATCGTCATCGAGCTAAAGCGCGACGCGAACCCGCAGGTCGTCTTGAACCGCCTCTTCGCCCAGACGCAGATGCAGACGACGTTCGCCATCAACATGCTCGCGCTCGTCAACAACCAGACGCAGCCGCGCATTCTGTCGCTGCGCCACATTTTGGACGAATACCTCGCCTTCCAGGAGGAGGTCATCGTCCGCCGGACGAAGTACGACCTGAATAAAGCGCTCGAGCGCGCGCACCTTTTAGAGGGCCTGCTCATCGCGCAGGACAACATCGACGAGGTCATTCGCATCATCCGCGAGAGCTACGACAACGCGAAAGAGAATCTCATGCAGCGCTTCTCCCTCGACGACGTGCAGGCGCAGGCCATTTTGGACATGCGCTTAAAGCAGCTCCAGGGCCTCGATCGCGAAAAGCTCGAGCTCGAGTACAAGCAATTAGAAGAGCGCATCGCCTACTACCGCGAGCTCCTCGCCGACCCCGAAAAGGTCAAGGCCGTCCTCCGCGAGGAGCTTTTAGCCCTCGCCGAAAAGTACGGCGACGACCGCCGCACCGAGATCCAGGAGGTCGAGGACGAGCTGGACATCGAGGACCTCATCGAGGAGGAGGACTGCATCTACACCCTCTCCGAGGCCGGCTACCTCAAGCGCATGCCCGCCGACACCTATAAGGCGCAGCACCGCGGCGGCCGCGGCATCTCCGCCGCGACGCTCAAGGAGGCCGACTGCGTCAAATACCTCTTCACCGCCTCGACGCACGACTACCTGCTCTTCTTCACCAACCGCGGCCGCGTCCACCGCAAAAAGGGCTATCAGGTCCCCGAGGCCAGCCGCACCGCGCGCGGCACGGCCATCGTCAACGTCCTGCCGCTCGAGCCGGACGAGCGCGTCACGGCCATGGTCTTTACGCGCGAATTTACCGACCACGAGTATTTAATGATGGTCACCCGCCGCGGCACGGTCAAGCGCCTCGCGCTCAGCTCGATCTTCACCGCCCGCAAGGCCGGCATCCGCGCCCTGACGCTGGAAGAGGGCGACGAGCTCATCTCCGTCTTTAAGACCAGCGGCGAGGACAAGGTCCTCATCGCCACGCACGACGGCCGCGCCATCTGCTTCGACGAGCGCGACGTCCGCCCCATGGGCCGCGACGCCGCCGGCGTCCGCGGCATCCGCCTGAAAGACGACGACTTCGTCGTCGGCGCGGAGCTCTACAAAGCGGGCACGACCATCCTCACCGTCACCGAGCGCGGCTACGGCAAGCGCACCGCCGTCGAAGAATACCTCCGCGGCGACTCCGGCGTCCCGCAGGGCCGCGGCGGCTCCGGCATGAAAAACTACAACATCACCCCCAAAACCGGCCCCATCGCCGGCATCTGCACCGTCACCGACGACGACGACGTCATGCTCATCGAGTCCGGCGGCGTCATGATTAGGCTTCACGCCGCCGACGTCGGCACCTACTCCCGCGCCGTCCAGGGCGTCATCGTCATGCGCGTGGAAGAAGGCAATCAGGTCACCGGCGTCGTCGCGGTCGCAAGGGATGAGGACGAGCCGACCGAGACCCCGGAACCCGAGGCAACCGACCCGACCGAATAACGACCGCGCCCTAGCGTCTGAAATGTGCCAATTGCGGAACGCGCCTGCCGGAAGGCTCCCCTTAAAAGGGGAGCTGTCGGCGGAGCCGACTGAGAGGTGGGGCCATCCAATTTGCTGTGCACCATCGAAACTGCACGCAAATCCCTTCACCCCCACCTCTCCGTCACGCCTGACGGCGTGCCACCTCCCCTTCAAAGGGGAGGCTTTGGCGCTTTCTTCTATTTCACCTCAAACATTGGAGTCCCACATGAAACACGTCACCATCTACACCGACGGCGCCTGCTCCGGCAATCCTGGCCCTGGGGGCTGGGGCGCGATTTTGGAGTACAACGGCCGCCGCAAAGAGCTCTCCGGCGGCGAAAAGTCGACGACGAACAACCGCATGGAGCTCATGGGCGTCATCTCCGCCCTCTCCGCCCTGACCGAGCCCTGCGACGTCGCGCTCTACACCGACTCGCAGTATATCGTCAACGCCATGACAAAGGGCTGGGCCGCCAAATGGCAGAAAAACGGCTGGATGCGCAACAAAAAAGACCCGGCCTTAAACCCCGACCTCTGGCAGCAGGTGCTGGACCTTTGCCAAAAGCACGCCGTCACCTTCCACTGGGTCAAGGGCCACGCCGATAACCCCAACAACAACCGCTGCGACGAACTCGCCGTCGCCGAGCGGCTGAAGTTCGCGTAAGACTGCTTGCGAGGGACGCGCCCCCAAAAAGCCTCCCCTGAAAGGGGAGGTGTCACGGCCAACGGCCGTGACGGAGAGGTTTCCCGCGCCATCGAATTCCAGATGCGCCGCGCAAAACGGCGGCCTTTGAACCTCTCAGTCGGCTCCGCCGCCAGCTCCCCTTCCAGGGGAGCCATCCGGAAGCCGCGCCCCGCAAATTACCGCAGAGCAAACGCGCGAGCACCGCGCCCTGTAGGGGCGGATATCATCCGCCCGCCGCTGTGCGCCGATTGCGGCGAAAACCAAAAAAGACCTGTCACCCTGAGCTTGTCGAAGGGTCGTCGGGCCGAAAAGGAAAGCGGCCCGATCCGCCCCGCCTAAAGATGCGGGGTGTGCCCGATTGCGGTATACTCCCGCGCGCTCCAGCGCGAGCGTCTACCCGACCAGACCCTTCGACTCCGCTGACGCTCTGCTCAGGGTGACACTAATTTGTTGCGCGAAAAATTTCCTGCCGCGCCCCTCCACTTTCCACTTTCATCTTTCCACTTTCCACTCCCTCATTGACAATCCCCCCAACTCCGTGTATCATCAAATCATCTTGTAAGGAAAAATTTTCAGGGAGGTCATGTACATGAAATTCACCGCAAAAACGCTCTTCGCGCTTGTCGGCGCGGTGCTGGCGATCGTCATGCTGCTCGTGCCGTTCGCGACGGCCAGCGCGTTTGGCATGACGGAGTCCATCAGCGGCTTCAAGGCCATGTTTTCCGATTCCGAGGGGCTGTACGTCCCGTTCTTCATCTGGCTCGCCTTCCTCGGCGGCCTGGCGGGCATCGTGCTGCTGTTCCTCGGCAAGGGCGGCAAGGTCGCGGGCATCGCGTTTGCCGTCTGCGCGGTCAGCGAACTGCTCTACATCCTCACGTTCAGCAGCCAGAGCATGAGCGAGTGGGGCATCACCCTCTCCGTCCACGCCGGCGCGGGCGCCTGGCTCGGCCTTATTTTCAACGCCGCCGCGGCCGTGTTCGCCCTGCTCGGCGACAAGTTCCCGTTCCTCCATAAGGTCAAGATCGACTCCGTCACGGAAAAGCTCGACTCCGCCGCCGCGTCCTTCCAGAAAACGACCGGCTCCGTCGCGGACTCCATCAAGACCGCCGCCGCCAAAAAAGAGACGACCTGCCCGTCCTGCGGCGCCAAGGTCGACCCCGACAGCAAATTCTGCCTCGCCTGCGGCGCCAAACTCGAAGCCCCCGCCCCGCAGCCCGAGGAGAAAACCGACCGCTTCTGCCCGAGCTGCGGCACGAAGGTCGACGCCGCCAGCAATTTCTGCCCGAACTGCGGCGGAAAGTGCTGAAAATAAAGTGAAACGCCGCCGCCCTCTTGGGCGGCGGCGTTTTTGTGTGTGGTTAGAACAATGCGCCGATTGCTGGGACGCGCCCGTAGGGGCGGATACCATCCGCCCGCTGGACTGCGCCCGCCGCGTCTGCACCGCGCCGATTGCGGCATGCGCCTACCGAATGGCTCCCCTGTAAGGGGAGCTGTCGGCGGAGCCGACTGAGAGGTTCAAAAGCTGCCGTCTTGCAAA
>CAVFYN010000039.1:0-9298 GCA_963626425.1 Bacteroidaceae bacterium | reverse complement strand
GCCAGCCGATCTCATGCTGTTCGACCCGGACGAGCAGTGGACGGTCGACCCCGCAAAATTCCGCTCGAAGGCGCACAATACGCCGTTTGGCGGAGAAAAATTGTTCGGGCGCGTAAAATCTACGATATGTGGTGGAAAAGTGACTTTTCACGCCTGAGACTTTGTGCTATACTCATACTAATCATTTAGAGACAGGAGAGGATCACCTTGTCGATCGAACTGCTTCAGGAGAAGATCCGCAAAAAGAAAAACCCGACCGTGCTCGGCCTTGACCCGCGGCCGGAATACATCCCGCAGGCGGTCATTGACCGCAACCTGGCCGAGTACGGCCAGACGCCGACGGGCATGGCGAACGCGTACATCGAGTTCTGCCATGGCCTCATCGACGCGCTCGAGCCCATCGTCCCGGCCGTCAAGCCGCAGGCGGCGTGCTTCGAGGTCCTCGGCCACGAGGGCGTGCGCGCGCTCGAGGACGTGACGGCCTATGCAAAAAGCCGCGGCCTCTACGTTATCATGGACGCCAAGCGCGGCGACATCGGCGTGAGCGCGGAGTCCTACGCCCGCGCCTACCTCGGCAAGACCATGATCGGCGGCACGGCCTACGCGCCGTTTGACGCCGACGCCGTCACGGTGAACGGCTACCTCGGCTCCGACGGCATCACGCCGTTCACGGAGCTTTGCAAATCCGACAACAAAGCCATTTTCCTGCTCGTCAAGACGAGCAACAAGTCCTCGCGCGAGGTGCAGGACCTCATCACGGGCGACCGGCTCATGTACACGGTCATGGCCGACCTCGCCATGCGCCTGTCCGGCGACCTCATCGGCGCGAGCGGGTACAGCGCCATCGGCGCCGTCGTCGGCGCGACGCATCCGGACGTGCTGCGCGAGCTGCGCCGGAAATATGACCAGCTGTTCTTCCTCGTCCCGGGCTACGGCGCGCAGGGCGGCGGCGCGGCGGACGTGCAGTACGCGTTCGACCGCTTCGGCCACGGCGCGATCATCAACGCCTCGCGCTCACTCATGTGCGCGTGGAAAAAGACGGGCGCGGACGGCGCGGATTATCAGGAAGCCTCGCGCCGCGCGGCCGAGGAGATGAAAAACGAGCTGTCGGCCTTCGTGCAGGTGCTGTGATGGAGACGAATTTCCCGGTCGTAAAGGCCGAACGCTTCGGCGTCTACTGCGCGCTGACCATAAAGGCCGACGCGCTGTGCGAGGCGGCGCTCCCGGGCCGCTTTCTGCACTTTCGCTGCGGAGAAAAAATGCTCCGCAGACCCATCAGCATCTGCGACGTCCACGCGCCGCTCATCACGGTCGTCTTTGAAATAAAAGGCGAGGGCACGCAGTGGCTCGCCGCGCGAAAGCCCGGCGATGTGCTCGACGTGCTCGGCCCGCTCGGGCATGGATTTCCGGAGATCCCGGGCCGCGTGCTCGTCGCCGGCGGCGGCATCGGCGCGGCGCCCATGCTGCTCACGGCCAAGCGCGCGGAAATGTGCGACGCCGTCATGGGCTTCCGCTCGCGCGAGCGGGCGCTGCTCGTCGACGAATTCGAGGCCGTGTGCGATACGGTCAAATGGATGAGCGACGACGGCACGTTCGGCGAAAAGGACTTCGTCGCCTCGGGCGCGGCGGAGCTGCTCTCGAAAAACGACTATGCCGCCGTGCTCGCCTGCGGGCCGATGGTCATGCTGCGCACCGTGGCCGAGGCTGCGGAGAAGGCGGGCGTGCCGTGCTACGTCAGCATGGAGCAGCGCATGGGCTGCGGCATCGGCGCGTGCCTCGTCTGCTCGTGCGCGACGAAGGACGGCTACCGCCGCGCCTGCAAGGACGGGCCGGTATTTGACGCGAAGGAGGTCGACTGGAATGCCTGATCTTTCCGTGAACCTTTGCGGCGTGACGCTGAAAAACCCCATCGTCGCCGCGTCGGGCACGTTCGGCTTCGGCCGCGAATTTGAGGATTACTACGATCTTTCCGAGATCGGCGCCATCTGCGTCAAGGGCCTGACCGTCGCCCCGCGGCAGGGCAATCCGCCCCCGCGCATCGCCGAGACGCCGTCCGGCATGCTCAACAGCGTCGGATTGCAGAACCCCGGCGTCGACGCGTTCTGCGAGCGCGAGATGCCGCATCTGAAACAATGCGGCACGAAGATCATCGCCAACATTTCCGGCAACACGCCGGAGGAATTTCAGATCCTGGCCGAGAAGGTGACGGCCGCGGGCGTCGACCTCATCGAGGTCAACATCTCCTGCCCGAACATCCACTGCGGCGGCGCCGCGTTCGGCATGCACACGGACACGACCGAGGCGGCCACGCGCGCGGCCAAGGCGGGCGCGGGCGTGCCGGTCATCGTGAAGCTCTCGCCGAACGTGACGGACATCTGCGAGATCGCCCGCGCGGCCGAGGCCGCCGGCGCGGACGGGCTGAGCCTCATCAACACGCTGCTCGGCATGCGCATCGACCTTGACACGCGCCGGCCCATTCTGCGCAACAACACGGGCGGCCTGTCCGGCCCCGCCGTGCTGCCCGTCGCCGTGCGCATGATCTGGCAGGTGGCAAATGCCGTCAAGCTGCCGATCCTCGGCATGGGCGGCGTCAGCTCGGGCCGCGACGCGGCCGAGCTCATGCTCGCGGGCGCGGACGCTGTCGGCGTCGGCGCGGAAAACCTCGTCGACCCCATGGCCTGCGTCCGCATCCGGGACGAGCTGGCGGAGTATCTGACCGCGCACCGCGTGGGCGCCGCGCGCGACCTGACGGGCGGCGTCATCCCGTACTGAACTCATACATAAAAAAGGGAAGCATCATGACAAAGATCTATCTCATCCGGCACGCGGAGGCGGAGGGCAACATCTACCGCCGCATCCACGGCCAATACGATTCGCTCGTGACCGAAAACGGCAAAAAGCAGATCGCGGCGCTGGCCAAACGCTTTGAAAACGTGCCCATCGCGGCGTGCTATTCGTCCGACCTCACGCGCACGAAGCTGACCGCGCAGGCTATCTGCGTGCCGCACCACCTGACGCTCCAGACCGACCCGCGCTTTCGCGAGGTGCACATGGGCATCTGGGAGGAGCATACGTTCGGCGAGATCGCGCACACGGAGCCGGAGTCGCTCGCCCGCTTCAACACCGACCCGGAGCACTGGGTCGTCGAGGGCTGCGAGCCGTTTGAGGTCTACACCGGCCGCTTTCTCGAGGCCATGGCCGAAAAAGCCGCGGCGCACGACGGCGAAACGATCGCCATCGTCGCGCACGGCGCGGTCATCCGCGGCATTTTGCAGCGGCTGTTTTTCTACGACAACAAGGAGCAGGCCGGTCACTGCGACAACACGGGCGTCGCGCTTTTGGACTATGAAAACGGCCAGTATACGCTCGAATACTGCAACGACAACTCGCACCTGACGCCGGACATCTCCACGCTCGCGCGGCAGCACTGGTGGCGCAAGGAGACGGGGCCGACGTATGACACGAATCTCCGCTTCGAGCCGCTCACGGACGAGCAGTTTTACTTAGACGCCCGGCGCGACGCGTGGCAGACAGTTTACGGCGACCTGGACGGCTACAAGCCCGACGGCTTCTGGCGCGACGCGCGCTACGCGGCAAAAAAGGAGCCTCAGACGCTTGTGAAGGCCATCCTGGCGGGCGAGGCCGTCGGTCTCATCCAGCTCGACCCCGAGCGCCGCGCGGACGAGGGCGTCGGCTACATCCCGTTTTTGTACATCGTGCCCGCCTGGCGCGGCAAAGAGCTCGGCGCGCAGCTCATCGGCCACGCCGTCGGCTTTTACCGCCCGCTCGGCCGGACGAAGCTGCAGCTGAGCGTTGCCAAGCAGAACGCGGCCGCGCTGCATTTTTACGACAAGCACGGCTTCCGCCCCGTCGGCAAGACGCCCGGCGCGCACGGCGACCTGCTGCTCATGGAGAAGAACATCGACCTCCGCCAATACGGCATCTGAACCGATCACAGCAAAGGAGAATGCAAGATGAGTCTGGAAAACCCGCATACGATCTTCTGCCCCGCGCCGCCGCTGACCGACCCGGATTCCAACTTCAACGGCTTCCATCCCGGGACGAGCGTGCTGCCCATGGGCTACCGCAAGGACCCGAAGGCCCTGCCGCTGCCGTGCGACATCGTGTACATGCGCGACGTCGGCGTCCGGCTCCGCGACGGCGTGACGGTCTACTGTGACATTTTCCGCCCGAATACGGACGAAAAGGTCCCCGTTATTTTCTGCTCGAGCGTCTTCGGCAAGAACGGCAGCTATGTCACGCTCGACTGGATCGCCGACAAGTCGGGCAGCCCCGACCGCTACGGCATCCCGAAGGGCACGCTCTCCGAGCTTCAGATGTGGGAAGCGCCCGACCCCGCGTTCTGGTGCAATCACGGCTACGCCGTCGCGTTTCTGGACATCCGCGGCATCGGCATGAGCGAGGGCGACGCGCACTATTTCGGCAATCAGGACGCCGAGGACAACTACGACGTCATCGAATTTCTCGGCACGCAGGACTGGTCGAACGGCTGCGTTTCCATGGCGGGCAACTCGTGGCTCGGCATCACGCAGTGGTACGTCGCGGCCAAGCGGCCGCCGCACCTGACGTGCATCGCCCCGTGGGAGGGCCACGGCAATATGTACGTCGACGAGTACATGCGCGGCGGCATCCCGAACTGGGCGGCCGTGCGCGAAAAAATGGGCTACGGCAACCAGCGCACGGAGGATCTCCCGGCCGAGATGGCCGCCTATCCGCTCATGAACGAGTTCTGGGAGGAGAAGATCGCCCCGTTTGAGGACATCGTCTGCCCGGCCTACGTCGTGGCCAGCTGGACGTCGAACATCCACTGCCGCGGCACGTTCGAGGCGTGGCAGAAAATTTCGTCGAAGGAAAAATGGCTGCGCGTGCACAACATCCAGGAGTGGCCCGACCTGTACGACGAGCGCAGCGAGCAGGATCTTCTGCGCTTCTTCGACTACTACATGAAGGGCAAAAACAACGGCTGGGAGAACACGCCGCACGTGCGCATGAGCGTCCTCGACCCCGGCGGGCGCGACATCATCGACCGCATCGAGCCGGAATTCCCGCTCGAGCGCGCCGAGTACCGCAAGCTCTATCTCGCGCCGGACGGCACGCTGCAAAGTGAAAACGCCGCCGCGCCCGCGACGGTGCGCTACCGCGCCGACGACGGCAAGGGCGTCGCGCGCTTTACCATGCAGTTCACGGAGGAGACGGAGATCATCGGCTACATCAAGCTCCACGCGTGGCTGTCTGCCGACGGCGCGGACGATATGGACGTGTTCTGCTCCGTGAGCAAGAAGGACGCCGACGGCAACTATCTCTACCACGACGCGCGCCTTCGCGTCTACAACGGCCCGGACCAGCGCCTTCGCGTCTCGCTGCGCGAGCTCGACCCGGAGAAGTCGACGCCCGAGCAGCCCGTGCAGACGTTCCGCCATGAGCAGAAGCTCGCCCCGGGCGAGATCGTCCCCGTCGAGATCGGCCTCTGGCCGACGAGCCTGCGCTTCCACGCCGGCGAGCAGATGGAGGTCGCGCTGTCGGGCATGCCGTATGAGATGCACCTGTCCGACGTCCCGGGCAAGGAGCTCCCGACCATCAACCATGGCGACCACGTCATCCACATGGGCGGCGAGTACGACACGTATCTCTACGTTCCGTTCATCCCGCTGGATCAGTAAAAATCGCAAAAGGCGCGCCATACCCCGTATGGCGCGCCTTTTTTTGCCCTCAGCGGGCGTTGCCCATACCGGACTGCGTCGTGGTGCGGCCGGTGTTCGTCCGGGCCGTGTTCGTGCGGCCGGTGCGGCGGGTATCCGTGCGGCGCGCGCCGGACGCGGGCTGCGTCGTGGCGTAGCCGCCGCCGTTGACCATGCCGTTGTCCGTCGTCGAGACGTTGCCGGCGGGGCCGTACATCCCCGTGTCCGCGCAGCCCGTCAGGGCGGCGAGCGCGAGCATGGCCGCAAGGACCAGAGCGTAAATGCGTTTCATGTCCATTCCTCCTGATTTGCGTTTTGTGGCTTCTTTTCGTAGTATTCTCCGCCCGGCGCGGGATTTGCAAAGCAAATGCTTCCACTTTTTTGCGTTGACATTTGTGGAATGGTAGATTACGATGAGCCTGTTCCCAGCGAAAAAATCAGGAGGGTGATCACAATGGAACTCAAGGGCAGCCGCACGGAGGCCAATCTGGCCTACGCGTTCTCGGGGGAATCCCAGGCGCGCAACAAATATACGTATTTCGCGTCCACCGCGAAAAAAGAGGGCTATGAGCAGATCGCCGCGATCTTCACCGAGACGGCGGACAACGAAAAAGAGCACGCGAAAATGTGGTTCAAGCTGCTCGGCGGCATCGGCAGCACGCCGGAGAACCTCATCGCCGCCGCGGCCGGCGAGAACGAGGAATGGACGCAGATGTATAAGGAATTCGCCGAGGTCGCCCGCGAGGAGGGCTTCGACTACATCGCCAAGCTCTTCGAGGGCGTCGCCGAGATCGAAAAATCGCACGAGGAGCGCTATTTGAAGCTGCTCGAGAATCTGAAAAACGGCGCCGTGTTCGAGCGCGACGGCGAGTGCATCTGGGTCTGCCGCAACTGCGGCCACATCCACAAGGGCAAATCCGCCCCGGAGGTCTGCCCGGTCTGCGCGCATCCGCAGTCGTATTTTGAGCTCCGCGCGACGAATTATTAAAAAAATCCCGGCATCCATCTTTGGATGCCGGGTATTTTTTACGCCTTTTGCTTCTTCCCAATTGGCAGCTGCGCCAGGACGATGGCGGCGAACATCAGAAGACAGCCGCCAAGCTCGCGGGCGCTGAGCGCCTCGTGCAGCAAAAGCCAGCCGAACAGGGCCGCGAACACGGACTCCAGGCTCATGAGCAGCGACGCGACCGTCGGGTTCGTGTATTTCTGCCCGATGATCTGGAACGTGTACGCCACGCCGCACGACATGACGCCCGCATACGCGATGGGCAGATAGCACTCCGCGATCGCCGCGGGCGACGGCTGCTCGCGCACGAGCATGATGACGCCGGAGAGCACCGCGCACACGGCAAACTGGATGCAGGACAGCCGCACGCCGTCGACAAGCGGGCTGTAATGGTCGATGACGAGAATGTGGACCGTGAAGGCGATGGCGCTGAAAAACACGATCACGTCGCCGCGGCCGATGGAAAAGCCGCTTTTCACGCACAGCAGGTACAGCCCGCCGACGGCGAGGACGACGCCCGCCCACGTGTTCCAGCCCGGACGGCGGCGGAACAGAAGCCCCGCGATCGGCACGAGCACGATGTACATCGCCGTGATGAACCCGGCCTTGCCGGCCGTCGTGTAGCAGATGCCGATCTGCTGGATGTTGCTCGCGACCGTGAACACGAGGCCGCAGATGAGGCCCGCGCGCCAGAGCGTCTTATGCTCGGCCTTCGAGTGCGTCTTTGCGGGCGCGCCGTTTTTGCGGTCCATGATGAAAATAACGGGCAGCAGCACGAGCGCGCCGAGCGCCGAGCGCGTGGCCTGGAACGTGAACGGCCCGATGTGATCCATGCTGACGCTCTGCGCGACGAACGCCGCGCCCCAGATCATGGCCGTGAGCAGGAGCAGCACATTTCCTTTGAATTCTCTTTTCAATTTCGTTTCCTCCGAATGCCCCACGCGGGGCAGTGTAACGGATTTACGATACCGCACAGGGCGGGCAAAGTCAATGAGAAATTGGTCGATTCCGGTTGTATCATGCCGGCAATTGTGCTATGATAGCGTTACTTGTTTTTCAGGAGGAGAGGTCATGGAGCTACTCAAGCAGCGCATCCGCGAGGAGGGCATCGTCCGCCCGGGCAACGTCCTGATGGTCAACAGCTTTCTCAACCACCAGATGGACATGCAGCTCATCGACGAGATCGCAAAGGAGTTCATCCGCCGCTTTGACGGCGTGGAGATCAACAAAGTCCTGACGATCGAGGCGTCCGGCATCGGCATCGCGGGCGTCGTCGCGCTGCGGCTCGGCTGCCCGATGGTCTTTGCGAAAAAGTCCAAGACGACGAACGTCGGCGACGATGTGTACTGCGCAAAGGTCGAGTCGTTCACGCACGGCACGGTCTCGGACGTCATCGTCGACCGCCGGTTCCTGAACAAGGACGACAAGCTGCTCGTCATCGACGATTTCCTCGCCAACGGCAAGGCGCTTGAGGGCCTGTTCTCCATCGCTGAGCAGGCGGGCGCGAAGGTGCAGGGCGTCGGCATCGTCATCGAGAAGGGCTTCCAGGGCGCGGGCGACCGCATCCGCGCGGCCGGGTACCACCTCGAGTCGCTCGCAATCGTCGAGAGCATGGACGCCGAGCACGGCACCATTACATTCCGCGATTAAGAAAATTTCCCGCGGCGCAGCTCCGGCTGCGCCGTTTGGTTTCGGAGGTGAGGGCATGGATTCGCTTTTTGACGCGCTCACGGGCGCGGAGGAGGACGAGACCGACGTGCGCGGCGCCGCGTTTTCCGGCGAGGACGCCGCGGGCGTCTCGTGCTGCGGCGTGACGGTCGACGGCTGCACGTTTACGGGCTGCCGCCTGTCCGGCGCGGCGTTTTCCGGGTCGATGCTCTTCGACTGTACATTTACGGACTGCGACCTGTCCGGCGCGCGCTTTGCTGGGTGCAGCTTCAAGCGCTGCACGTTCTCCGGCTGCAAGCTCACCGGCGCGGACTTCCGTGAGGCCTACGGCAGCGACAGCTGCTTTTCCGGCTGCATCGGCGACTATACGAACCATGCCTCGGCCGTGTACAAAAAATGTACGTTTTCCGGCGGCTCGTTCCGCGAAGCGGCGTTTTTCCGCACGGAGGTGCGCGAGTGCCGCTTCGAGACGGACTTCACCCTCGCCGAGTTCCAAAAGACAAAGCTGACCGGCGCGGATCTTCGAAAATGCGAGCTCTACGGCGCGGTCTTTACCGCCGACGCCCTCCCGGGCGTGCGCGTCACGCGCGAACAGGCGGCCGACCTGGCCGCGCTTCTGGGGCTCATTGTGGATTAGGAGGCAATTTTATGGACGAGATCTATCTCCCGACGCTGCACGCGTTCGAAAACGGCAACGCCTTTTCCGGCAGCTCTGGCCCGCTGCGCTTCATGCTCACCCCAACCGACACCGCCATCCACGCCGAGCTCTGGCACGGCAAGCTCTGCTACGAAAAAAGCACCATGGAAAAAACCGAGGACTTCGAAATGACCAAAGAAGGCATCGAAAAGATCCGGGCATGGCTGATGGAGAATAAATAACAGAAAGTTCTATCAATGCAAGGCACCCCAACCGGCAGTTTCACCG
>CAVFYN010000038.1:0-9499 GCA_963626425.1 Bacteroidaceae bacterium | reverse complement strand
CGGTGGACTGGTCGGAAAACTTCGCGCGCTTGACGTTTTCGCGCACGAGCTTCACGGCCGGCTCCGCCGCGTCGACAAAGACGCAGTCGGCCGCGCCGCGGCTGAGCGCCTCGATGCCGAGCTGGCCCGTGCCGGCGAACAGGTCGAGCACATGGCGGCCGGGAAGGTCGAACTGGAGCGCGGAAAACACGCCCTCCTTCACGCGGTCGGCCGTCGGGCGGGTGTTTAAGCCGTCGGGCGTTAAAAGGCGCACGCCGCGCGCGCTGCCGGAGATCACTCGCATGGGGAATCCTCCTTTTTGCTGTGGAAATGGTCATAGACCGCCTGCGCCGCGTTTTTCGGCACGACGGCGGCAAGCTCGTCCAGGCTTGCGGCCTTCATGGCCGCGATGGAGCGGAAATGGCGCAGCAGCGCCGCCTTCCGCTTCTCGCCGACGCCGGGGACGTCGTCGAGCTCGGACGATTTCAGGCGCTTTGAGCGCAGCTTGCGGTGGTACTCGATGGCGAAGCGGTGCGTCTCCTCCTGGATGCGGCCGACGAGGGCGAACACGGCCGGCGTGGCCGAGATGCCGATCTCCTGCCCGTCCGGCGTGATGAGCGCGCGCGTGCGGTGGCGGTTGTCCTTGACCATGCCGACGGTGCGGATGGAAAGGCCGAGCTCGCTCAGGGCGTCGACGGCCGTATTGGCGTGCGCGAGGCCGCCGTCGATGAGCAGCAGATCCGGCCGCGCGTCAAAGCCCGCGTCGCCGGCGAGATAGTGCCGGAACCGGCGGGTCAGCACCTGCCGCATGGCGGCGTAATCGTCCTGATCGGCCATGTTTTCGAGCTTGAAATGCTTGTAGTCCCGCTTGAGCGGGCGGCCGTTCTGGAACACGACCATGGACGCGACGATGTCCGTGCCCGCGATGTGGGAAATATCGTACGATTCGATGCGCGCGGGCGGCTCGCAGCCGAGCATCGTGCCGAGCATGGTCAGCGCGCCGGACAGGCGCTCTTCGCGCGTCGTGACGCGCTCGGCCTCCTCGCGGGCGTTGGCGTTGGCGCGCGCGACGAGCTGGACGCCGTCGCCGCGCTGCGGCACGCGGATGCGGATGCGCCGCGCCTGCTGCTGCGTGAGCAGCTGCTCGAACGCCTCGCGATCCTCGATGTCGCACGGGAGCAGGATATTTTTCGGCGCGCTGCCGCGGGAGAGATAATACTGCTTCAAAAGCGACGAGACGGCGTCCGCCTCGCTCTCGCCGGGCTCGAGGATCTCGTAATCCTTGTCGAGCAGATTGCCGCCGACGTAGTGCAGCACGGCGAAGCACGCCTTGGCCTCGCTCTGGAAAAAGCCGATGGCGTCCGTGTCGGCCATCGTCGCGGCTGTGACGAGCTGCTTCTGGCCGAGGGCCTCGATGGCGCGCAGCCGGTCGCGCAGCTCGGCGGCCTGCTCAAAGCGCAGCTCGTCGGACGCCTGCTCCATCTGCGTTCGCAGCTCGTCGGCCACGGCGCGGTACTGCCCCTGCAAAATGCGCACGGCCTGCTCCATGCGCGCGTGGTAGTCCTCCTGTTTCATAGAGTACTGGCACCACGCGTCGCAAAGGCCCATCTGGTGGTTGAGGCACGGCCGCTCCTTGCCCTGGTCGCGCGGGAAAACCTTTGAGCACATGGCAAGCCGGAACGTGCGCAGGATCGTGTCGATGGCGCTCTGCGTCATGCCGCGGCCGCCATAGGGGCCGAAATACTGCGCCCCGTCGCTCGCCGTCCGGCCGACCATCGTGAGCTTCGGATAGTCTTCTCGCAGATCGACGCGGATATACGGATAGCCCTTGTCGTCCTTGAGCAGGATGTTGTACTTCGGCATATGCCGCTTGATGAGCGAGCATTCGAGCACGAGCGCCTCAAACTCCGATGCGGCGATGATGACGTCGAACGAGTCGATCTTCGACACCATCTTGCGCGTTTTCGGCGTGTGGGCGGACGAGTCCTGAAAATACTGGCTCACGCGGTTTTTGAGCTTTTTGGCCTTGCCGACGTAGATGACCTGCCCCGTCTTGTCCATCATGATATACACGCCGGGCGCGAGCGGCAGCGTGTGCGCGCGGTCGCGCAGCTCTTCAAATGTCATGATCTAACTCCTAAAAAAGCCGCAAGCCCAAAAGGATACCCCTCGGGCTTGCGGCTGCGGTATCTGTGCTCAGTCGAGAACGGCGACCGAAAGCTGATCGACGAGCGCGTCGACCGCCTCTTTTTCGTCCGCGCCCTCTGCCGAGATGCGCACGCGCGTCCCCTGCATGACGCCGAGCGAAAGCAGGCCGAGCAGGCTCTTCGCGTTTACGCGGCGCTCTTCAACTTCGACCCAGATCTGGGACGAGAACTCATTGGCTTTCTGGATAAAGATGGCCGCGGCCGTATTGTGCAGGCCGGTCTCATTGCGAACGATGCCTTCCTTGCTGTACATCGCAGACACTCCCTTTCTGTCATTATGACAAGTATAGCAGATTCCGGAAGCCCTTTCAATCGTCAATTTGCCAGAGAAATGATGGTAACGCCGTCCTCTCCCTCGCCATAAACGCCAAGGCGGAATTCTTTGATCCCCTTGCGGTGCCTGAGATGTTCCGTGATCCCGCGGCGCAGCGCGCCCGTGCCCTTGCCGTGGATGATGCGCACGCTCGGAAGATTTGCCATCATGGCGTTGTCCAGGAAAATGTCCAGCACGCCGATGGCCTCGTCGACGGTCATGCCGCGCACGTCGAGCTCCGGCGAGACGGGCGCCGAGCGCATCTGGCGCGTCTGCTCGCGGATGAATTTCTTCACCTGCTTCTGCTGCTCGTTTTCGAGAAGATAGACCTCCTCGGGCTTGGCCGTGACCTTCATAATGCCGGCCTGAAGCTCGAGCGTGCCGTCCTTGTTCACGGAGAGCACCGTCGCCTTCGTGCCGAGCTTTAAAAGCTCGACCGTGTCGCCCGCGCGGGGCGCGCGGCTCGGCGCGGGGCGGGACTCCGGCTTTTTGACGGGCGCGAGCTTGCTCTCGGCCTCGTTCAGGCTGCGGCGCAGCTCGGCCTGGCGCTCGTTGATGCCCTGCGCGTCGGCCGCGTCGCGCATCTGCTTGCGCAGGGCCTTGAGCTCGTCGTAGACGGAGTTGGCCGTCGCGCGCGCCTCGTCTAAAATGCGCTGCGCCTCCGCCCTCGCCTTTTCGACGGCTTTTTCGCGCTCGCGCTGGATCTCGGCGTAGTATTCGTCGGATTTTTTCTTGTTCTGCTGCGTTTCGAGCCGGAGCTGCTCGGCCTCGGCGCGCGCCTGCTCCATGGCCTGGCGCTGCGCCTCGAGCTGGCTTAGGACCTCCTCAAAATCGAGGTCGTTCTGGCCGACGAGGCTGCGCGCTTTTTTGATGATGTCCTCGCCAAGGCCCAGCTTCTGCGCAATGGCAAACGCGTTCGACTTGCCCGGCACGCCGATGAGCAGGCGGTACGTCGGCTGGAGCGTCTCGACGTCGAACTCGCACGAGGCGTTGATGACGCCCTTTTCGCGCATGGCATAGACCTTCAGCTCGGCGTAGTGCGTCGTCGCGGCGACGCGCGCGCCCATCTGGCGGCAGAATTCGATGACCGCGATGGCCAGCGCCGCGCCCTCGGCCGGGTCCGTGCCGGCGCCGAGTTCGTCGAAGAGCACGAGCGAGTCGCGGTCGCACTCGTCGACGATGCGCGTGATGTTTTTCATATGCGCCGAGAACGTGGACAGCGACTGTTCGATGGACTGCTCGTCGCCGATGTCGGCATAGACGGTCTCAAAGACGTTGATGGAGCTGCCGTCGTCGACGGGCAGGTGCAGTCCGCACTCGGCCATGAGCGTCATAAGGCCGAGCGTTTTGAGCGTGACGGTCTTGCCGCCGGTGTTCGGGCCGGTGATGACGAGGGTATCAAAATCGCTGCCGAGCCGCACCGTGATCGGGACGGCCTTTTTCGGGTCGATGAGCGGATGGCGCGCGCGCTTTAATTCCAGCTGCCCGTCCGTGCGCAGCTCCGGCTCGATGGCGTTCATCTGGAACGAGAGCTTCGCACGGGCGAAGATGGTGTCGAGCTCGACTAAGATCTCATAGTCGCTGACGATGTCGTCCTTGTGCGCGGCCGCCTCGCTCGAGAGCTCGGCCAAAATGCGCTCAATTTCCTTCTGCTCGCGCAGCAGCAGCTCGCGCAGCTCGTTGTTGGCGTTGACCGACTGCATCGGCTCGATGAAAAATGTACTGCCAGACGACGAAACGTCGTGCACGAGGCCGGGGATGGAGCCCTTGCACTCGGCCTTGACGGGGACGACGTAGCGCCCGTCGCGCATCGTGATGATCGGCTCCTGCAAAAATTTCGCATACGTCGGCGAGGAGATGATTTTTTGCAAACTCTCGCGCGCCTTTGCGCTCTGGATGCGCATGTGGCGGCGGATGTCGGCCAGCTCGTGGCTGGCCGCGTCGGCGATCTCGTCCTCGCTTAAAATGGAATTTGTGATGCGGTCCTCAAGGTGCCGGTTGGCGTTTAAGGAAAAGAACAGCGGGTCGAGGCACGAGTCCTGCGCGTCCGTGTCTGCGTAGTTTTTCACGCTTCTGGCCGCGCGGAGCACGCCGGCCACGCGCAGCAGCTCGACGGTGGACAGGCTGCCGCCGCGGTCGGCGCGGTCGAGCGACGCGGCGACCTCCTTCACGTCGTGAAACGTCGGCGAGCCCTTGAGCGTGATGAGCTTACATGCGGCCGTCGTCTGCGCGAGGGCGTCGCGGATGTCGTCCGCGTTCGTCTCGGGCCGGCGGGCGAGGCAGCGCGCCTTGCCCTCTTCGCTCACCGCCTGCGCGGCGAGCATTTCCAGGACGCGGTCAAGCTCGAGCGTCCGGATGGATTTTTCGTAGAGTTCTGTCATATCCTATATCTCCAAAGTCAGATGAATAAGCTCTTGTAAAAATCGAGCGTGGAAAACCCGCGCTCGAGCTGCGTGAGCAGATAGCTCTCCGTAATGGCAGAGAGCGCGGCAAGCTCGGCCTCCGGCAGGCGGAAGCTGTATAACTTCTCCGGCGGGCACGAGACGAGATAGCGCAGCGCCGCAAGCACGCCCGCGCTCACCGGCATGCGGATCGTGCCGGTCTCGCTTTTCGCGCAGTCCTCGCACAAAAGGACGCCCTCGCGCAGCAAAAACCGCGCCGGCTCGCCCTCGCCGCAGCCCGCGCAGCCGGAAAGATCGGGCTCGTAGCCCAGAATGCACGCCGCGCGCAGCTCAAAGCCCGCCTTGACGAGCTTCTGCGGGCGCGCGAGCTTCGCGATGGCGTAGAGCGCGTTGAGCGTGAGAGAGAGCAGCTCGCCGTTCGGCTCGCCCTCCATGGCGACCGTCTCGGCCACCTGGGCAAAGTATGAGCCGAGAGATAAAAGCTCCAGATCGCCGCGCAGCCCCGTGAACATCTCGATGGGCTCGGCCTCGGAAATGGTGCAGTAGCCGCGCTTTTCCGAGATCGTGAACTCGGAATACGTCAGAAGCTGGCACGCGCTTTTGAGCGTCCCGCGCGTTTTTCGCACGCCGCGCGCGCGCAGCGTCATTTTGCCGTAATCCCGCGTCAGGACCGTCAGGATGCGGTCGGCGTCCTTGTAGTCGACCTCGCGCAGGACAAGGCCCTCCGTTTTCATGTACATCGGCTATGTACGGGCCGTCATGCCGTGACCGGCACGGCCGCCCGCTCCTCCTTTTCCTGCCGGGCGCGGCGGTAGCGCAGATAGTCCTCCGGCGCGCCGCTTCGCGTGAATGCGTCCCAAAGCGCGGTCTCGTCCATGTGGCATCCCTCCGCGCTTAGCATGGCCGCGCGGCGGGCGCGCTATCCGGGACAAATCCTGCCTTAAAGCGAGTAGTCCCGCTCGTCAAGCGCGGAAAAATCCGGCGATTTCGCCCGGCGCGGCATGCGCTTGAGCGGATCGTAGGAAAACGCGCGGCACTGGTCCTGCGGCGAGACGATGCCGCGCCGGGCGCAGATCATGCGGTCCTTCCCCGCGCTGCCCGCGTGCGCGCAGTAGGCGCAGAAGCGGTCGATGTCCTTGCGAAACAGCATGGCCATCCCTCCTTTTCCCACGATTATACTATAAACGCGCGCGCTTTTCCAGCGCGTTTTTGCGATAGAGCGCCGCGCAGGAGAAAAGCAGCAGCAAAATGACGGCGCACGCCGTGACGGACGCGCGGAGCGACGAGGCGAAGTCCGCCTGCGCGATGGCAGCGACCTGGCTGGCGTAATAGCCCGTCGCCGACGCGCCGAGCGGAAGATGGCGGCAGACGGCCGCCGTGAGCGCGGCGGAAATGCCGCCGTGGAGCAGCTTGCCGAGCAGATACGGCCGCGTGGAGAGCCCCGACGAGCCGATGAACGAGAGCACCTGACAGTGCACGCTCACGCCGGCCCAGCCCAAAATAAACGCCGCCATGGCCATCTTGCCCGTCAGCGTGCCGGACGCGGACTGTAAGCTCCACACGCCCGACGACATCTCGATGGCGCCGATGAGCAGCTTTTCCGCCCACTCCGGCCCGATGCCGAGCGGCCGGAGCAGTGTTCCGAGCAGCCCCGCGGCCGCGCCCATGGCGCCGGACAGGAACAGGATCCGGATGACGACCGTGAAGAAAATGACGAACCCGCAGATGGACAGCGCCGAGGAAAACGCGTCCTTCACGCACTTTGTAAACGCCGCCGGAAACGGCGCGCGCTCCCCTGCCGCCGCCGCGCGTCCGGCCGGGCGGTGCGCGCCGCGCCCGGAAAAAATGCGAAGCAGCACGCCGACCAGAATGCTCGACACGACGTGGATGAGGTACAGCACGAGCCCGATGCGCGACGAGCGGAACACGCCCGCGCCGACGACGCCGAGCACGAACGCGGGCCCGGAGTTGTTGCAGAACGCGAGCAGCCGCTCGGCCTCTTTTTTCGTGCACGCGCCTTTTTCATAGAGCGCGATGGCCGTCCGCGCGCCGACGGGGTATCCGCCGATGATGCCGAGCGCGAACGCGGCCGAGCACGCCCCGCCCACGCCGAACAGCGGCCCCATGACCGGCTCGAGCGCGCGCCCGAGATAGCGGATGAGCCCGAGCTCCACGCAGAGCGACGACAAAACGAAAAACGGAAACAGCGACGGGATGATGACGTTCCCGCACAGCTCCAGCCCGCTCTTTGCCGCCGCGACGGCCTCGGCCGGGTAGAAAAGCAGCGCCGCGATGGCGCCGAGCAGGCCGAGCGCCGTTAAAATGTCCACAAGATGCCGGTTTTTGAGAATGCGCGCCATTGCTCCATCGCCTCCCGGAAAAAGCTATGCGCGCCTGGCAAGTATCTTGCGTGTCCGGCATAGAAATAAGCGACAAAGGAGGTGGCGTCATGGCGGGAGAAAAGCTCCGCGGGGAGCTCGCGCGGCTGTCCGGCGCGCTCGATCTTCCGGGCGATCTCATCGCGGGCGTGCCGCGCATCGAGCTGACGGGCAGCGGCGAGGCCGTCATTGAGCAGCACCGCGGCATCGCGCATTTTTCGCCGGAGGAGGTCCGCGTGCGCGTGTGCGGCGGCGAGGTGCGCGTCACGGGCAGCGGCCTTCGCATCCGGCGAATGAACCGCGCGCAGATCGCGCTGTGCGGGACGGTCTCGGCCGTCGCGCTGGAGTTTTCACTGTGAGCGCCGTCATCCGCTTCTTCCGCGGCGAGACGGCGCTGCGCCTGACGGGCGCGAGCCCGGAGGAATGCCTCGGCCGGTTCGCTTCGCGCCGCATCGCGTTCCGCAGGGCCGAGCGCGTCGACGATTTTACCTACACCGTCCGCGTTCACCGCCGCGACGCCGCGCGCGCGGCGCGGGAGGCGGAGCGGGCGCAGTGCACGTGCGAGGTCATAAAAAAGACGGGCGCGGCGCAGCTTTTGTCCGGCCTGCGCTACCGCGCGGCCATCGCGCTTGCGCTCGCGGCCGTCATCGCGGCGCTGTGCATCCTGCCGCAGTTTATCTGGACGCTCGACGTCGTCGGCTGCGAGAGCCTGCACGAAGAGCAGGTGCTGCGCGCGCTCGAGTCCATCGGCGTCGGCTTCGGCACGTGGGGGCCGAGCGTGGACATCCAGACCGTGAAAAATCATATGCTCTACCTGCTGCCGGAGCTCGAGTGGATCGCCGTCAACCGCTCCGGCGGGCGGGCGACGGTGCTCGTGCACGAGCGCGTGCAAAAGCCCGAGATCGTCACGCGGCGCGGCGCGGGCAACATCGTCGCCGCGCGGACAGGAATCGTGACGGAGATGCAGGTCTACTCCGGCGACGCCGTCGTAAAGCCGGGACAGACGGTCCTGCGCGGCGAGCTCCTCGTCACCGGCTGCCTCGAGCGGACGAACGGCATCCACTTCACGCACGCCATGGCCGAGGTCTACGCCCGCACGTGGCACGAGGTCGCGGCCGTTTCGCCGAAGGAGCGGTCTGTCAAGCGCTACACGGGCGAGGAAAAAACGCAGTACGCGCTCGTTCTTGGCCATCGGCGGATAAATTTCTACGCAAACAGTGGAATTCCGGGTGCAAAATGTGATAAAATGACCGAGACGATCCCGCTCACGCTCCCGGGCGGCGAAACGCTGCCGCTTACGCTTCTCGTCATCACGTACCGCGCCTATGAAGAAGCGCCCGCCGCGGCCGACCCGGACGCGGCGCGCGATGCGCTGGAAGCGGCCGCGGAAGCCTATGTGACAGGCAGCCTCGTCGGCGGGAGCATCACGGAGCGGCGCTCCGATTTTACGGACGACGGCGCGCTCTGGCGGCTCGATTTTGTCGCCGAGTGCCGCGAGCAGATCGCGCTCGAGCAGCCGTCCATGCTTTACAAGGAAGATGCAGATGATTGAAAGAACCATAAACGCCGAGCGCATCGAGCAGATCATCGACGTGTTCGGCTCGTTTGACGAAAACGTGCGCTATATCGAGTCCGCCTTCGGCGTCCGCGTGGCAAACCGCGGCACGGAGCTCAAGGTCACGGGCGACGAGGAGGCCGCCGACAAGGCCGCGCGCGCCGTCGAGGGCCTTATGACCCTCGCGGCCAAGGGCGAGACGATCGACGAGCAGAAGGTGCGCTACCTCGTCAGCCTCGTTGAACACGGCGAGGACGAAAAGATCCAGGAATTCGCCAAGGACGTCGTGTGCATCACGGCCAAGGGCAAGCCCATCAAGGCCAAGACGCTCGGCCAGCAGAAATACATGAAGGCCATCGGCGCGAACACCGTCACCATCGCCGTCGGCCCGGCCGGTACGGGCAAGACGTACCTCGCCGTCGCCGCGGCCGTCGCGGCGTTCCGGGCCAAGCAGGTCAACCGCATCATCCTCACCCGCCCGGCCGTCGAGGCCGGCGAGCGACTGGGCTTCCTGCCGGGCGACCTTCAGAACAAGGTCGACCCGTACCTCCGCCCGCTCTATGACGCGCTGTTCGATATGCTCGGCGCGGAGACGTATGCCAAGCTTTTAGAGCGCGGCAACATCGAGGTCGCGCCGCTCGCCTATATGCGCGGCCGCACGCTCG
>CAVFYN010000037.1:0-12927 GCA_963626425.1 Bacteroidaceae bacterium | reverse complement strand
GTCTTGACGAGGTCGACCGCGCGGTCGCGCGCGGGAGAGGAAGCCATAAAATCACCTCAAATTGCGCCCGCCGCGCGAAAAGAGGTTGCCCGCGGCGGCTACTTTGTGATATGATAAAAATAGCGCGTGAGACCATGCGCTGTTTTTGCGCAGATCAGGCGTCCAGCGTTTCCAGCTCGGAAAGCCACAGCGCGCTCACCGCGTCCGACGGCATGCGCCAGTCCCCGCGCGGCGAGAGCGTGACGGAACCGACCTTCGGCCCGTCCGGCAGGCAGCTGCGCTTGAACTGCTGCGCGAAAAAGCGCCGGTAGAACGTCCGCAGCCATTTTAGGATCGTCCCGTCGTCATACGCGCCCGCAAACGCGTAGCGCGCCAGGCGGTACACCTTTTTCGGCGGGCAGCTGCGGCGGATGGCGTGGTAGAGGTAAAAATCGTGCAGCTCATACGGGCCGACGAGATCCTCCGTGATCTGCGAAATTTCGCCGTCCTTCGCCGGCAGAAGCTCCGGCGAGACGGGCGTGGCGAGGATGCTCTCCAGGCATTCGGCAAGCGCCGGGATGCCGCACGTCCCCGCGACGTAGGCCACGAGATGGCGCACGAGCGTTTTCGGCACGGACGCGTTCACGCCGTACATGCTCATATGGTCGCCGTTGTACGTCGCCCAGCCGAGCGCGAGCTCGGACAGGTCGCCCGTGCCGACGACGAAGCCGCCGGTCTGGTTGGCGATGTCCATGATGACCTGCGTGCGCTCGCGCGCCTGCGAATTTTCAAACGTGACGTCAAGCTTACTCGGGTCGTGCCCGATGTCGGCAAAATGCTGGTTGACGGCGGCCGTGATGTCGACGGTGCGGAGCGTCGCGCCGAGCGACTCGGCCAGGATCTCCGCGTTCGAGCGCGTCCGGCGCGTCGTGCCGAAGCACGGCATCGTGACGGCGATGATGTCCCGGCGATCGCGCCCGCACAGGTCCATGGCCTTGGCCGCGACGAGCATGGCCAGCGTGGAATCAAGCCCGCCGGACACGCCGATGACGACGCTGCCGGCCCTCGTGTGCTCGATGCGGCGCTTTAATCCCAGCGACTGGAGCGTGATGATCCGCTCGCAGCGCGCCGCGCGAAGCGCCTCGCCGGTCGGGACGAACGGCGTCCGGCTGTACTGGCGCGTAAGCGCCGTTTCGGAAAGCGCGCCGCCCCAGGTGATCTCCGCGAGCGCTTCGCCGCAGAACGTGCCCATTTTGCGCCGCTCGCTATCGAGTAACTGCACGTCCGTTTCCGAGACGATGAGCCCTGCGCCGCAGTTGGCCTCCGCGAGCACCGCGCCGTTTTCGCAGATTAAGTCGTGCCCGGTGTAGACCAGGTCCTGCGTCGATTCGCCCTCGCCCGCGTCGGCATAGACGTAGCAGCAGACGAGCCGCGCCGACTGGCCCGAGACGAGGCTCCGCCGGTAGTCGTCCTTCGTGACGAGCTCGTCCGAGGCCGACAGGTTGCAGATGACCGTCGCGCCCGCCTTGGCAAGACGGATGGACGGCGGCTCCGGCACCCACAGATCCTCGCACAGCTCCACGCCCACGGCAAGCTCGGAAAGCGAGCCGTGGCGCAGCAGAACGTCCGCGCGCAGCGGCACGTCCTGCCCGAACAGCGAGATCGTTTCGCTTACTCCCGCGCCCGAAACAAAGTGGCGCTTTTCATAAAATTCCGCATAATTCGGCAGATGGATCTTCGGAATGAGCGCGAGCACGCGCCCTTCATACACGGCCGCGGCGCAGTTGTAAAGGCACCCGCGCACCGCGATCGGCAGCCCCACGAGCGCGAGCAGATCGAGCCCGCGCGAGGCCTCCCGCACCGCGTCCAGCGCGGACAGCGCGCCGGAAAGCAGCGCTTTCTGCAAAAAAAGGTCGCCGCACGTGTAGCCCGTCAGGCAAAGCTCCGGGAACACCGCGATCTTCACGCCCTGCCCGGCGGCCTGACGCATCAGGTCGATGACGGCCGCGCCGTTATAGCCCGGGTCGGCCAGCCGGATGGCCGGCGTCGCGGCGGCGATCTTGACAAATCCGTCCTGCATGTTTTCTCACCTTCTCCAAGATTCTGACCCCTATTATACGCAATCTGACCGCAAAAAGCAAAACCTATCTAGGTAAGAAATAAAAGGAGCCATTGAACAACTATGACCTATGACGTTGCAATCATCGGCGCCGGCACGGCCGGCGTCTACGCGGCCTACGAGCTGACGAAAAAACGCCCGGAGCTCAAGGTCCTCGTGCTCGAGGCCGGCGCGGACATCTATGGCCGCAGCTGCCCGATCGTCGCCGGAAAGGTGAAGGACTGCATCCACTGCAAGCCGTGCTCCATCATGGCCGGCTTCGGCGGCGCCGGCGCGTTCTCCGACGGCAAGTACAATTTCACGACGCAGTTCGGCGGCTGGCTCGGCGACTATATGCCCGACCGCGACTTGATGGCGCTCATTGACTACGTCGACTCGGTCAACGTCCAGTTCGGCGCGACGGATGTCGTGTTCTCCACGGACACGCCCGAGGCCCGCGCGCTGGAAAAGCGCGCGCTGGAAAACGACCTGCACCTGCTGCAGGCCCGCTGCAAGCACCTCGGCACGGAGAACAACCTGCGCATCCTGACGAACATCTACGAATACCTGCGCGAAAAGTGCGAGTTCCGCTTCCACACGCCGGTCGAGACCATCGAGGTCACGGACGACGGCTACCGCCTCACCACGCCGAAGGGCGACGTCGACTGCCGCTACTGCGTCGCGGCGCCGGGCCGCGGCGGCGCGGAGTGGTTCGCGGGCGAGTGCGGCCGCCTCGGATTGAAGCTCACGAACAACCAGGTCGACCTCGGCGTGCGCGTCGAGCTGCCGGCCAAGGTCTTTGAGCACATCACGGACGTCGTCTACGAGTCCAAGCTGCTCTACCGCACGAAGCAGTACGGCGACACGGTCCGCACGTTCTGCATGAACCCGTACGGCCACGTCGTCTCCGAGAACGTCGACGACCTCATCACCGTCAACGGCCACAGCTACGCCGACCCCGCGCTGCGCTCGGAGAACACGAACTTCGCGCTGCTCGTCTCCAACCGCTTCACCGAGCCGTTCAAGGAGCCGTATGCCTACGGCAAGCACATCGCGTCGCTGTCCAATATGCTCGGCGGCGGCGTGCTCGTCCAGCGCTTCGGCGACCTCATCCGCGGCGCGCGCACGAATGAGCACCGCCTGTCGCAGTCGTACGTCAAGCCGACGCTCGCGGCGACGCCGGGCGACCTGTCCCTCGTCCTGCCGAAGCGGCACATGGACAACATCATCGAGATGATCTACGCACTCGACAAGATCGCGCCGGGCACGGCGAATTACGATACGCTCCTCTACGGCGTCGAGGTCAAGTTCTACTCGTCCCGGCCGCGCCTGTCCGGCGAGCTGGAGACCGAGCGGAAGAACCTCTTCGCCATCGGCGACGGCGCGGGCGTCACCCGCGGCCTCGCGCAGGCCGGCGCGTCCGGCGTCTGCGCGGCGCAGGCGATCTTGAAGCGGCTGTAAGCCACAAAAAGAAAGGACGGTACTACCATGGCATTAGCAAACGATGACGGCAAGATCGTGACCGAGCAGCTCGGCGACAAGTTCGAGACGTTCCCGGTCCGCATGGCGTTCCAGGCGGGCTACGCCCAGTTCGAGGACTGGACGAGCGGCACGACGTTCCACTGCGGCATTGGCTATTTCCACCCGTTCGGCCAGTGCAAGTACTACATGGGCGAGATGGACATGGCCGAAGCGGCCGGTTTCCCGATCTCCGACCTCTTCACGGAGAAATTCTCCGAGGACTTCTGCGACATGGGCTTTGCGATCTACCGCCTGCCCGACGGCGACATCTACTGCTACGACGGCATTTTCGGCACGCTCATCTCCGGCCAGGAGGGCCTGGGCCTCGACGTCCCGTCGTTCCGCAACGATGTCCTGCTCAATGTCGTCTGCGGCGGCACCGGCCGCTATGAGGGCGCCCGCGGCCTGCTCATGGGCACGGCCGAAGGCTCCGGCGGCGCCAAGGAGCTCCGCCCCGGCTTCTACCTCCCCGAGGGCCTGCTCAAGCTCATGGAGGGCTACATCAAGATCCCGAAGAAATAAGCAATCGCCGACAGGCCGCCCGTTCGGGCGGCCTGTTTTTTACGCTTTCGGAAAAATGACGTTGACAGCACGCGATTGTTTTCCTATAATCCCGCATGGAATGACAGAAAAACGGGGCGCGGAGGACGAAAACGCATGAAAAAGCCCGCATTTACACAGGAGCAGTTCGGCACGGAGCGCATCGGACGCATCCTGCTGCGCCTTGCGCCGCCGGTGATGTTCGCGCAGCTCATCCAGGCACTTTACAACGTCGTGGACAGCCTGTTCGTCGGGCGCTACGGCGCCTCGGCGCTCACGGCCGTGTCGGTCATCTACCCGCTGCAGCTCATCATCGTCGCCGTCGCGGTCGGCACGGGCGTCGGCACGAACACGTACATGGCGCGCAAATACGCCCAGCGCGAGCCGGAGCGGGCCGACCTCGCCGGCGGGATGGGCATGGTGCTCGCCGCCCTGAGCTGGGCGGTGCTGGCGGTTTTGACGACGGCCGTCATGGGTCCGTTCGTCCGCCGCTCGGCCACGGAGCCGGACGCCGTGCGCCAGGCGATGGCCAACGGGCACATCGTCTGCATCGGCAGCCTCGGCACGTTTTTGGAGAGCAGCTGGTCGAAGGTCCATCAGGCGCGCGGGAATATGCGCCTGCCGGTCGCGGCGCAGGTCGCGGGCGCGCTGACGAACGTCGTGCTCGATCCGCTGCTTATTTTCGGCCTCGGGCCGTTTCCGGAGCTCGGCGTGGCGGGCGCGGCGATCGCGACGGTCGCGGGGCAGTGCCTTTCGGCCGTCATCGTCGGCATCCCGGGCTATCACCGGCCGCCGGAGCCGCGCCGGATGGGCGAATTTGCCCGGCAGATCTATCACTACGGCTATTCGTCCATCCTCATGCAGTCGCTCTACACGGTCTACATCGCGGCGCTCAATATGATCCTCGCCGGCTTTTCCGACGCGGCCGTCACGGTGCTGGGGCTCTATTACAAGGCGCAGAGCTTCTTTTTCATCCCGATGCACGGGCTTCAGACGTGCATCGTCCCGCTGCTCAGCTACAACTGCGCCCGCGCATCCTACGGCCGCTGCCGCGAGACGATGCGCGACTCGATTTTGCTCTCGCTCGGGTTCATGACGGTCGGCTTTTTGTGCTTCGTGTTCCTGCCCGGGCCGTTCGCGCGGCTGTTTTCGGACTCGGCCGAGGTGATCGCCATCGGGAAAACGGCCTTTCCGATCATCGGCTTCAGCCTCTACCCGGCGGCGTTCGGGCTTCTGACGCCGATCTTCTTCCAGGCGATCGGCGACGGGCCGAAGAGCGCGTTCCTCTCGACCCTGCGGCCGATCGGCGTGCTGCTGCCGTCGTTCTGGGCGCTGTCGAAGATCGGCCTTTCGTGGACGTGGCTCGCGTTCCCCATCGCCGAGACCGTCACCGGCATCGTCGGCATGCTGCTCTACCGAAACCAGCTCCAAAAATGGGGCGCGCTCCGCGCCCGGACATAAAAAGCGCCCCGGCTGCCAGGATGGCGGCCGGGGCTTTTGCTTATGCGAACTGGATGTAGCGCGCGTTCGGCGCGTCGGCGATGGCCATGGGGAAGGCGGCGATCTTTTCGCTGTTCCAGACGGTCATATTCACGCGCTCGCAGACGGGGATGCAGCGGTAGGTTTCGACGGCGTAGTCCTGCAGCGCCTCGTAGGCCGTCCGGCGGGTGTCCGGATCGGTGTTGTAGAGCGCGGCGTTGAACTGCTCGACCCACGTCTCGTTTTCCATCTTCGCGGGCGTGAGCGTCGAGGTCGGGCTGAGCGTGTTGAGCACCTGCGCGGGGTCGTTCAAGTACCCGCCGCCGGCGGTCTCCTTGCACAAAAAGTCCGTCTCGCTGTTCTGCCACATGCCGATGCACGTCGGCACGTCGTAGCTCTCGACGGAGACGCGGAAGCCGCCGCCCTCGAGCGAACCCTGCAGCGCCTCGGCCAGCACGCGGTTGTCCTGCGCCACGATAAAGCGCAGGTCGACGCCGTCGGGGTATCCGGCCTCGGCCAGCAGCGCCTTCGCGCCCTCGGGGTCGTAGGCCGCGACGGGCTCGGACTTGTAAAACGGCATCGTGGAGGCGAGGATGGAATCGGCCGGCGCGAACAGCGCGCCGTACATGGCCACGGCGACGCTCTCGGCGTCAACGGACATGGCAAACGCCTTGCGGACGGACTCGTCTGCGAACAGCTCGCTGTACTCCGGCAGGATGAGCATGAGCACGTCGTTGAGCGAGTTGACGCTGTGCGCCGTATGCTCCGGGCAGTCGCCGTCCAGCACGCGCGCGGCGTCCTGCGAGTTCAGCGCGCAGGCGACGTCGAGCACGCCGGTCTCAAAGTCGATGTACATCGTCGTGGACTCGGAGTAGTAGCGGTAGGTGACCTTTTCGCAGGCGGGCAGCTCGCCGTAGTAGTCGGCGGCGTCCTTGCGGGCATAGGTGACGTAGGACGAGGCGACGTTTTCCACGCAGTAATACGGGCTCGTGCCGTTCGGGCTGGAATACCACTTGTCGGCGTCGGCCGGGCTTTCGCCGAACAGGTCGTCGTAGCAGAAGATGTCGTACTGCGCAAGGTACGTGACGGCCGGGCCGAACGGCTGGGTGAACTTCAGCTCGATCGTGCGGTCGTCGACGATCTTGCTGTTGTCCCAGTCGTAGCAGGAGAAGTACATGGCCTGGTTGCCGACGGCCCAGACGTCGCGCAGGCTGTAAAAGACGTCGCGGGACGTGAGCGTCTGCCCGTCGGTGAACTTCACGTCATCGCGCAGCGTGATGCGCAGCGTCGTCTCGTCGGTGTATTCGACGCTCTCGGCCAGCTGGTATTCGACCTCGCGCGTTTCGGGGTTGATGTTCATCAGGTGCTCGTAGATCATCTGGCGCTGATAGCGCGGGACCTCGGAGTTGGCGACGAGGTCGTGCGTGTCGTTCGCGGTCAGCACGCCGATGGTGACGGTGCGGTCGGAGCCGGCCTGCGCGCCGTCCGCGGGCGCGGCGTCGCCGGAGGCGGACGGGGCCGGATCGGTCGTGCCGCCCTCGGACGTCTTGTCCGATGCGCAGGCGGCGAGGCAGGATACGGTCATGAGCAGTGCGAGGAGCAGGGCAAGCCATTTTTTCGCGGGAGCCATAGAGATCCTTCCTTTCATTTCTTGTGCAAGAAGCGTTGGTTTACGAGCGGGAGGGCAGCGCGGCCTCGACGGGGCAGACCTGGATAATCTCGCCGTCGAGCGTCTCGGCCCAGAGCGTGAACTGCACGCGGTGCTCGCCGTTTTCGGCGATGTATTTCCCCGTGACGACGGCGCGGCCGATGACGGTGTCGCCCTCGGCGCCGTGGCGCTCGCAGAAGCGGCCGGCCATGCCGGGCACGTTTTCAAAGAACTCCGCGCCGAGCTTTTCCAGCCGCAGGTCGCGGAAGAACGGGAACAGCCGCCAGCCGAACCGGCGGATCTCGCCGGCGTTGCCGATGAAGTTCGTGACGGTGCGCGCGACTAAGAATGCCGCGTCCGTGTTATAGAACACCATGCGCGTGCCGGGATTGTTGCGGCCGCCGAAGTGGACGGCCGTCTCGTCGAGGAAGCTGCCGAAGCGGTCGCGGTAGACCGTCGCAGTATACTCGCGGTCGAGCAGCTCCTCGCGCGTGAACAGGTATTCCGGCGGGATGGGCTCCCACGCGACGATGTGCATGTACGTGACGGGGCCGGCCGTGCACGTCTGCGGCACCTCTGTGCCGACGGCGACGTCCTCCCAGTACAGCGGCGTCTCGCCCTGGATCTTCTCCGCGTCCCAGATGCGCTTCATGCGCAGGTAGTCCTCGTCGCCCGTGTAGCGGGCGGGAGGGAAATAGGCTTCCCACTCGGTCATGTTCTGCGTGTAGTCGACCGGCGGGCGGCCGTCGATGAATTTGCGGTAGCCCTCGCGCGTGTAGATGAACGAGCGGTCGGTCTCGCGGCCTTCCTCGTCGTAGATGGACATGATGCGTTCGAAGTCGAATACGCGCAGGTCGCTGCCGGGCACGGTCGCGTCGCGCATGGCCGAGCCGCTCTGGAATTTGCGCACGCGGTCGCCGCTGCAGAAGCGTTTGTGGTAGTAGAGGTCGCCGCCGAGCGCCGTATAGTAGAACTGGCTGGCCATGCGGCGGTCGAGCGGCCGGTTGGCCGCGTCGCGCGCGTCGATCTTGCGGTACGTGAAGCCGGGCATGACCGGCACGCCGGGCAGGCCCTGCGCCCGGGCGTAGTCCGGGTCGTTGTAGAGCGGGTCATACGGGTTCCAGCGCTTGTTGAATTCGAGCACGTCGCGCTCGTCGATGGTCTCGCACGCGTCGTGCTCGTCCGGCACGTGCGCGGAAAACTGCGCGGAAAAATCGAGCCGCGGCCCGATCTCGGGCTGCTCCCAGGGCAGGTAGTCGCCGGGGTAAAAGATCTGATTTCGTTCCATGATCGCCTCCGCTGCGGCCGGGGCCGCAGACTTTTTTGGATTTGCGCCGCCGCGGCGCAGGGCAGCATCCGGCCGGATGTGCGATTCTGCGCTCATTATATCGGGCCGAATGCTTGACAAGCAAACCGTTTTGCGGTAGCATCTATGCAGAGGCTGCATAGATGGAGGGGCGAAAATGGACATTGAGCACCTGCGCGAATTTTTGACGCTGGCCGACGCCGTGAGCCTGAGCGAGGCGGCTGACCGGCTGTTTTTGTCTCAGTCGACCGTCTCGCGCCACCTGCAGCAGCTCGAGGCGGAGCTCGGCACGCCGCTTTTTTACCGGACGAGCCGCCGGCTGGAGATCAACGCATCCGGCCGCCTGCTGCTGCCGTATGCGCGCGAACTGGTGGATCAATATGACGCGTGCCGCCGCGCCATGGCGGCGCAGCTGCGGCAGGCGCGCGGGCAGCTCGTCATCGGCAGTCTGCCGGCCATGACGGAGTATCCCATCCGCGCGATGATAGAGTCGTTCGGCGCGGCGCATCCGGACGAGCCGGTGCGCGTCGTGGAGGGCGAGTCGTATGAGCTCAAGGAGCAGGTGCTCGCCGGGGAGTGCGACGCCGCGTTCGTCCGCGAGGCGGGCGGGGAGGACGGGCGGTTCGTCCGCGTGCCGCTGTGTACCGACCGGCTCGTCGCCGTTCTGCCGCGGACGCATCCGCTGGCGGGGCAGACGTCCGTGCAGCTGCGGCAGCTGCGCGAGGAGACGTTTTTGACGCTCCCGCGCGACACGGTCATGTACGACGTCACGCTGGACCTCTGCCGCGCGGCGGGCTTTACGCCGGACATCGCCATGCAGAGCCACCATATGCGCACGGCCATCGACCTGCTGTCCCGGCAGGCGGGCGTGTCCATCGCGTCCGAGCGCACCGCGCGCGTCAACGCCGGGGCGCAGACGGCTCTCGTGCCCATCGAGCCGGAGGCGCGCACGCAGATCAACGTCATCTGCCGCCGCGGGGACGCCGAGCGCCCGAATGTCCGGGCGTTTTTGCAGGCGGTGCGCGAATTCCGGCAGACGGACGAAGCGGAAAAATAAAAAAGCCGGCCCGGCGGAGCGGGCGGCGTAAAAAAATCCCCCGCGGCCGGTCGGCTGCGGGGGATCTTTGTCGCAAAATCAGTCTGCCACGTACGGCAGGAGCGCGATGTGACGGGCGCGCTTAATGGCGAGCGTCAGCTGGCGCTGATGCTTCGCGCAGGTGCCGGTCGTGCGGCGGGGAAGGATCTTGCCGCGCTCGCTCGTGAAGCGGCGGAGCTTGGCGGTGTCCTTGTAGTCGATGTGCTCGACCTTATCCACGCAGAAGCTGCAAACCTTTTTGCGCTTCCGGCCGCGGGATTTATCGTAAGCCATGATGCTTATCCTCCTATCTCACAATCTTGGGAAAAATCAAAACGGGAGCTCGCTGTCGTCGTCTTCGAGCATGGCGAAGTCGTTGGCCGGGGCGGGCGCGGACTGCTGGGCGCGATAGCCGCCGTTCTGGCCGCCGCCGTAGGACGAATTGCCGCCGTAAGACTGGCCGCCGCCATAGGAATTGCCGCCATAGGACTGATTGAAGCCGCCGTCGCCGTCGCGCTTGCTGTCGCCGAAATAGATGTTGTCTGCAACGACCTCGGCAGAGCGGCGGTTGTTGCCGTCCTTATCCTGCCAGCGGCGGATCTGCAGACGGCCGGAGACGACCGCCATGCGGCCCTTGGCGAAGTACTTCGAGACGAACTCGGCCGTACCGCGCCAGGCGACGATGTCGATAAAATCAGTTTCCTTCTGGCCGGACTCCTTGTTGGCGAAGTCGCGGTCAACTGCGAGCGTGAACGAGGCAACGGCGACGCCGGAGCCCGTTCTGCGGAGCTCGGGATCGGCCGTCAGGCGGCCCATGAGAACAATGTGGTTTAACATCGTCCTGCCTCCCTTACTCTTCGACGCTGGTGATGAGCGAGCGCATGACGCCGTCGGTGATGCCGAGGACGCGGTCGAGCTCGGCGGGGAGCTCCGGCTTGGCGTCAAAGGTCATCAGGACGTAGTAGCCCTCGGGCAGATCGTTGATCGGGTAAGCAAGACGACGCTTGCCCCACTCATCGATGCTCGTGAGAGTACCCTCCGCCTCCACCATCGCTTTGAACTTTTCCACGATTGCTGCGATACCCTCTTCGCCCTTGGCCGGGTCGATGATGTAGAGGAGCTCGTACTTTGCGGAAATCTGAGCCATGTTGATTGCACCTCCTTCTGGACATATGGCCGCCGGTCGCGCCGGCGGCAAGGATCGCCTGCCGTCTGGTCAGGCTTATCTATTATACAGGGACGAGCCATAATTGTCAACCGATTGTTTCTTGCAATTTTTTGCGCTATTATAATTGTGTATTGAGCAAAGGAGCGTGAACACAATGGGAAGATTGGACAATAAGGTCGCCCTCATCACGGGCGGCAATTCCGGCATCGGCGAGGCGACGGCCAAGCTGTTCGCGCGCGAGGGCGCGAGCGTCGTCATCACGGCCCGGCGCGAGACCGAGCTTGCGCGCGTCGCGGATGAGATCCGCAAAGATGGCGGCGTGTGCGAGTGGTTCTCCGGCGACGTGAAGGTCACGGCGGACGTCGAGCGCGTCGTCGCGCAGACGATCGAAAAATTCGGCCGCATCGACATCCTCGTCAACAACGCCGGCATCCCGGACTGCCACATGCCGACGGTCAAGCTGACGGACGAGCTGTGGGACGACGTCGTCGACACGGACCTCAAGGGCGTCATGCGCTGCTGCCGCGCCGTCCTGCCGCATATGGTCGAGCGCAACTACGGCGCCATCGTGAACATCGCCTCCATCGGCGGCGTTTACGCGTGCGCGGGCGCTTCGTACTCGGCCGCGAAGGCGGGCGTGCTGGCGCTGACGAAGAACCTGGCCATCCAGTATTTCGGCAGCGGCATCCGCATCAACTCCGTCTCGCCCGGCGGCACGGACACGCCGCTGTTCAGCCCCGAGATGGCCGCGAACACGGATAAAGAGATGATGGAGATCACGGCGCAGCACCATCTCCACCCGCATCCGAACGCGCGCCTGTCGCCGATGGAGCAGGCGTACGCGATCTTGTTCCTCGCCAGCGACGAAGCCAGCGGCATCAACGGCGAAAACCTGACCGTTGACTACGGCGGGCGGCTGTAAATTTCAAGTTCTGCGGGTTTCCGAGGGCGCGAGCCCTCGGAAATTTCGCGTTATCCGGTGTTTGGAGGGAGAAAAATGGTCGTCGGACGCTTCGCGCCGAGCCCGAGCGGGCGGATGCACCTGGGCAACGTGTTTTCCGCGCTGCTCGCGTGGCTGTCGGCCCGCTCGCAGGACGGCGAGCTCATTTTGCGCATCGAGGATCTCGACACGCAGCGCTGCCGCCCGGAATATGCCGAGCAGATGCGGCAGGACCTGCGCGCGCTCGGCCTGAACTGGGACCGCGAGGTGCAGATGCAGTCGCAGCGAAGCGGCATCTATGCGCACTATGTGGATCTCCTGCGCGAAAAGGGGCTCGTCTACCCGTGCTGGTGCACGCGCGGCGACCTGCGCGCCGCCTCCGCGCCGCACGCGGCCGACGGCAAGCCAATCTACCCCGGCACGTGCCGCCATCTGACCGAGGCCGAGCGCGCCGCGCATGACCGCCCCGGCGCGCTGCGCGTCATCGTCCCGGACGAGACGATCGCGTTCCATGACCGGCTTCAGGGCGACTACGCCGAAAATCTCGCGCGCGAGTGCGGCGATTTCATCATCCGCCGCGCCGACGGCGTCCACGCCTACCAGCTGGCCGTCGTCGTGGACGACGCCCTTGCGGGCGTGACGGAGGTCGTCCGCGGCCGCGACCTGCTCGATTCCACGCCGCGCCAGCTCTACCTCTACCGCACCCTCGGTTTCCCGGCCCCGGAATTCGCCCACGTCCCGCTCCTCGAGGCCGCCGACGGCCACCGCCTGTCCAAGCGCGAGCGCGACCTCGACCTCGGCGCGCTCTTGCAGGCGCATACGCCGGAGGAGCTCCTGGGCTACCTCGCGTCGCTCGCCGGCTTCTGGCCGGAGGATACGCCCGCCAGCGCGAGCGAGCTGCTCGGCGCGTTCTCGTGGGATAAGGTGCGGAAGGAAAATGTGGTCGTGGGGTAGGGCGCTTGGCGGTGAAATAGGAACACGCGCCAAAGCCTCCCCTTTTAAGGGGAGGTGGCACGCCGCAAGGCGTGACGGAGAGGTTTTACGCGGGATCGAATTTTCGATGCGCCTGTAGGGGCGACCCTTGCGGTCGCCCGGAGGTACGATGAGAGACGAGGGCGTTTGAACCTCTCAGTCGGCTCCGCCGACAGCTCCCCTTGCAGGGGAGCCAGCCGG
>CAVFYN010000036.1:17651-35945 GCA_963626425.1 Bacteroidaceae bacterium | reverse complement strand
GTTTTACTTCTGGGTGTCGCTGCTCGACTATATTTACTGGGTCGCGGGCGCGGCGCTCGGCGGCATTTTCGGCGCGCTTCTGACGTTCAACTTAGATGGCCTGAGCTTTGTCATGACGGCCATGTTCGTCGTCATTTTCCTTGAGCAGTGGCTCAAGGACCGCCGCCATACGCCGGCGCTGCTGGGCCTCTCGCTCTCGGCCGTGTGCCGGCTCATTTTCGGGGCGGACAATTTCCTCATCCCGTCCATGCTGGCCATGCTCGCGGCGCTCACGCTCCTGCGCCGGCCGCTTGAGCAGGCGGAGAAAGGGGGCGAGCGGGCATGACCATGACGAATTGGCAGCAGTTTGTGACCGTCGCCGTCGTCGTCGCGGGGACGATGCTCACGCGCTTTGTGCCGTTTCTGCTGTTCCCGTCGGGCAAGCCGACGCCGAAGTATGTGCAGTATTTGGGCCGCGTCCTGCCCGCGGCCGTGTTCGGGATGCTCGTCATCTACTGCCTGAAAAACGTGAGCTTTGTCACGGGCAGCCACGGCCTTCCGGAGCTCATCGCCATCGCGGTCGTCGTGGGGCTGCACGTGTGGAAGCGGCAGATGCTGCTGTCCATCGCGGGCGGGACGGTGTGCTATATGCTGCTCGTCCAGCTCGTTTTCTGACGCAAATCTTCAGAATTCTTTAGGAAATGCTTTCATTTTCAAAAAGTGAATTGTAAAATGCGGCCCCGTATGGTATAGTGGGGAAGCTGAACGTGAAGGCCCCGCACGAGCGGGGCCTTTTCGTTTGCATTTTGCGGACGCGGAAAGGGGGCGCGGCGGCGTGCCGAAACTGAGACAAAAGCTCGAAGCCATTGTGCCGCGCTATGCCGCGGCGCCGCTGGCCGGCTGCCTTGTTCTGAACATGCTGGCCTATTACGGCTGCCGCCCCATCACGCGCGGGTGGACGCACCATGAGGTCGCCTGCGCCGTCGACGCGGCCATCCCGCTTTTTCCGCCGGCCATCGCGATCTACGTGCTCACGTTCGCGTTCTGGGTCACCGGTTTTGTCGTCATCGCGCGCGGCGGGCGGGAGTCTTGCTTCCGCAATCTCGCGGGCGAGCAGACGGCGAAGCTCCTGTGCATCGTGTGCTTTCTCGTGTTCCCGACGGCCATGGAGCGGCCGGACGTGCCGGGGCGGGACGTCTTTTCGTGGCTGACGCGGCTTATTTACCGGCTGGACGACCCCGATATGCTCTTTCCGTCCATCCACTGCCTTGACAGCTGGTTCTGCTTCCGCGGCGCGATGCGCACGAAGGGGACGCCGCGGTGGTACCGCGTGTTCTGCTTCGTGTTCGCGCTTATGGTCTTTGCGTCGACACTGCTTGTCAAGCAGCATATGTTTTTCGACGTCCTCGGCGGCGTCGCCGTGCTCGAGCTCGGGCTGTTTGTCTCCGACCGGCTGCGCGCCGGACGGCTGTATGAGCGCCTGACGCCGGAGGAATGGCGATGAAGAGCCGGAGAAACCGCGGCCTCGGCGCGCTGTTCCTGCTGCTCGCGGCCGCGACGGTGTTTTTCGTGACGCGAAGCAGCGGCTCGTTCTCGCTGCGCGAGTTCCGGGACGATCTGGCGGGCGCGTCGCCGTGGCTCATCGCGGCCGCCGCGGCGAGCATGGTCTGCTACGTGCTGCTCGAGGGGCTGAGCCTGCGGCATCTCGCGCGCAGCCTCGGCTATGGGCGAAGCGTGCTGTCCGGCGCGGTGTATTCGGCGGCGGACATCTTCTTCTCGGCCATCACGCCGTCGGCGACGGGCGGGCAGCCGGCCTCGGCGCTGTGCATGATGCGCGATGGGCTGCCGGCCGCGGTCACGACGGTCGCGCTGCTATTAAACCTTGCGATGTACACCGTGTCCATCCTGCTCATCGGCGCCGTGTGCGTCATCGTGCGGCCGGGCGCGCTCGGGCGGTTCGGGCCGTTTTCGCACGTGCTCATCGGTGTGGGGACGGTCATCCAGATCGCGCTCGTGGCCGTGTTCTTCGTGCTCGTGTTCCACAGGAAGCTCGCGCTTTCCATCGCGGGCTGGGGCCTTCGCGTGCTGACGCGGCTTCGCGTCGTGAAGGACCCGGACGCGGCGCGGGAGAAGCTCCAAAAGCTCGGCGAGGAGTACGGCGCGTGCGCCCAAGTGCTCGGCGAGCACCGCGGCATCCTGTTTCGCACGCTGGGCTATAACGTTCTGCAGCGGCTGGCGATGATCTTCGTCTCCGTATTTGTGTATCTGGCCATGGGCGGCGCGCCGGGGCGCTGGCTCGACGTGTGCGCGGCCCAGGGCTTCGTCATCCTCGGCTCGAACGCCATCCCGCTGCCCGGCGCGGTCGGCGTGGCGGACTATTTGTACTTGGACGGCTTCGGCGCGCTTGTGGAGGATCTCGTCAGCGTCGAGCTCGTCCAGCGCGGCATCTCGTTTTACGCCTGCGTGGCGCTGTGCGGGCTCATCACGTGGGCCTACCTCGCGCTGCACCGGGCGGACGATCAAAGAAAGTGAGAAAACTATGATTGGTTATTACGGTTACACGGTCTGGCTGACGTACCTGTCGGCCATCTCGGCGGCGGTCGGCATCGTCGCGTCGCTCTCCGGCCCGGGGCACCCGGACGTCGGGCTCATGTGCCTGCTCGTGCGCGGCTTGTGCGACGCGTTCGACGGGCAGGTCGCCCGCCGGAAGAAGGACCGCACGGACATGGAAAAGGCGTTCGGCATCCAGATCGACTCGCTTTCCGACCTCGTCGCGTTCGGCGTGCTGCCGGTGTGCATCGGCTTTGCGCTGAAAAAGCGCGTTTTGTTCCTCATGCTCGAAGATCAGGCGTTTTCGGGCGGCGTCCTCGCGCGTCTGCCGTTTCCGGTGCTCGCGGCCGTCGGCGCGGTCTATGTGCTCGCGGCGCTCATCCGGCTGGCGTATTTCAACGTCACGGAGGAGGAGCGGCAGAAGACGGAGGGCGGCGTGCGCAAATACTATACCGGCCTGCCCGTGACGAGCGCGGCGCTCATTTTCCCGACGTTCCTGCTCATCCGCAAGTTCGTGCCGGTCGACATCAGCTTTGTGTACTACATCCTGCTGCTGGCCGTCGCGGCGGCGTTTCTCGGCAAGTTCCGGCTGAAGAAGCCGCATATGAAAACGATCCTCATCTTCGTCGCCATCGGCGCGGTCGAGTTTGGCCTTATCATGCTCGCGCGCGTGCTCAGCCATCGTGGGTAAGGGCAAAGAGTCCGCCGCGCTGCGCTTTCTCTACGGCACGGCGGCGGGGCGGCTCCTGCTCCGGCCGCTGACGGCGCCCGGGCTCTCGCGCGCCGTCGGGCGGTGGATGGACTCTAAGTCATCGCGCGTGCTCATCGGCCGGTTCGTGCGGAAAAACGGCATTGACCTGTCCGACTACCTGCCGGAGGATTACGCGAGCTTCAACGCGTTCTTCACCCGCCGCATCCGCCCGGAACTGCGGCCCATTGACAGGGCGCCGGACGCGCTCGTCGCCCCGTGCGACGGGCGGCTCACGGCCTATCGCATCGCGCCGGACGCGGCGTCGGATTGCTTTGCCGGCGGGACGTGCCTCGTGTTCCGCCTGTGCGTGGATCACTATCACCGCTACTGCTATTTTGATGACGGCGAGAAGGGCGAAAATCACTTCCTGCCCGGCCGGCTGCACACCGTGCGGCCCATCGCGCTCGCGGCCGGGCCCGTGTTTGTGCAGAACAGCCGGGAATATGCGCTTCTCCATACGGAGCACTTTGGCCTCTGCGCGCAGATCGAGGTCGGCGCGCTACTCGTCGGGCGCATCGACAACTACCACGGCGCGGGCCGTTTTTCCCGCGGCGAGGAGAAGGGCAGATTTCTCTACGGCGGCTCGACCGTCGTCCTGCTGCTTGGCCCCGGCGCGGCGGACATCCCGCAGGCGCTCTTCGACGCGGCATCGCGCGGGGAAGAGACGCCGGTGCGCATGGGCCAGACCATCGGCCGCGCAGCGGCGGTCATGGCATAATTTGGAGCACTACATCCCGCGGACCCGGCGTCCGCGGGATGTTTTTCGGCCTTTTTCCCTTGCCGCGCGGTGGTACGATGGAGAAAACGCGAGGGGAGGGACGAACATGGAAAAGCGGGGCGCCGCCATCCGCTGGGGCTACCGCGCGACGGAGGACAGCGGCCGCTGCGGCATCGAGATCCGCGACCTCGGCGACCCGAATGAGCCCGTCGTCGGCGCGATACCCGACGCCGCGCCCGACCGCGCGTCGGCGCAGGCGCTCGCGCGGCTCTATGAGAGCGCGGGGCTGCCGCCGTCGCACTTCGCGGGGAAATAGGGCTTTACCCGGCGGCAGCGGCGTGCTAGAATGGTGCGGAGAAAATCTGGGGAGGATGCGCGCATGAGAGTCCGCACGCCGTCATACTGGAGAGAGTTTTCCTGCCTCATGGGCGCGTGCCCGGACACGTGCTGCCGCGACTGGGACATCGCGCTCGACGACGCGGCGCGGGAGTTTTATCTGGCCGCGCCCGGGCCGGTCGGCGAGGAGATCCGCGCGCTTGCCGCGCGCGGCGGGGACTGCCTGGCGCTGGGCCACTCGCTTTGCCCGATGCTCAATGACGCCGGGCTCTGCCGCGTGCAGCTCACATTCGGCGAGGAGCACCTGACGCGCAGCTGCGCGCTGTTTCCCCGCTTTGCCGAGGAGTACGGCGCGCTGCGCGAATGGGCGCTGGCCATCGCGTGCCCGGCCGCGGCGCGCCTTGTGCTGACGGCCGAGGCCCCGGCGGCATTCACGCTGGAGAAAACGGACGAGCCGCTTGACGGCACGAACGATCTGGACGCCGAGCTTTTCTACTGCCTGACGAAGCTGCGCACGGTCTTTTATTCCATCGCGCTCGAGCGGCGGCTGCCGTTTGAGACGCGCCTTGCGCTCATCGTGCGTCTGGCCGCCAAGGCGCAGAAAAAGCTGGACCATGGAAAATATTCCGCCGCGCAGAAAGCGGCCGAGCGCTTCGATCCGGAGCGCGAGGCGGGCAAACTTGCAAAGTTTGCCGGGACGGACCCGGCGGCCCGGACGAGGATCCTGGCGCTCCTGCGCTCGCTCGACGTGCTCACGCCGGGCTACGCGGCGCTATTGGAAAAGGCGCGGCCGGACGCGCTGGCTCCGGCGGACGGGCGCGAGTGGGAAAACCTGCTCGTCTATTTCCTGTACCGCTATGTGCTCAAAGCGGCCGTGGACGGCGATGTTTTCGGCCGCGTGCGCGCGGCGGCCGTCGGCGTGCTGGCCGTGCGGATGCTCGCCGCGCCGGGCGGCGGCGATCCGGACGCGGCCGTGGACGCGGCGTACCGCTACGGCCGCGAGATCGAGCACGACGCGGACAATCTCATGGCGCTCGTCCGCGCGCCGCTGGACGAAACGATGCTTCTGACCGCGATTTTGCAGCAAAATGAGGCGGCTCCTGCATGATTTTTTGTCTATTTGTCAATAGACAAACGCCGCGGAAGCATTTATAATGCAATCGTTCATGAAAAATGAATGAAAATTCAGGCGTCAGCCAGATCGGAGACGGGATCATGCGGTTTACCTTTGCTTCCACCATGATGAACATGATGATGTGCATGCAGGGCCGCATGTGCATGCGTATGCGCGCGCAAAATCCCGCCTCGTGTTCCATGGCCGGCTGAAAAACGCCTTGGCAGACCAATTCGGGTCAGGAAACGAGTGGGTTTCCTGGCCCTTTTTTTGTTCGACTTGAAAGGAGACGAGGTCCATGATCGAGATCCGGCATCTGGACAAGACCTACCGCACCGCAAACGGCGACATCCCCGCGCTCCGCGACATCAACCTCACCATTGAAGACGGCGAGATCTTCGGCATCATCGGCCTGTCCGGCGCGGGCAAGAGCACGCTCGTGCGCTGCATCAACCTGCTCGAGCGGCCGACGGCCGGCGAGGTCGTGCTCGACGGGCAGGATCTGACGCAGCTCGGAAGAAAAGAGCTTTTGAAGGTCCGCCAGTCCATCGGCATGATCTTCCAGGGCTTCAACCTGCTCGAGCAGCGCAACGTGCTCAAAAACGTCTGCTTCCCGCTCGAGATCGCGGGCTGGAAAAAGGAAGACGCCGTCGCCCGGGCAAGAGAGCTGCTCGCCGTCGTCGGCCTGGCCGACCGCGAGAAGGCGTACCCGGCGCAGCTGTCCGGCGGGCAGAAGCAGCGCGTGGCCATCGCCCGCGCGCTTGCCACGCGGCCGAAGTACCTTTTGTGCGACGAGGCCACGAGCGCGCTCGACCCGAACACGACGCAGTCCATTTTGGACCTGCTGCGCGAGATCAACCGCACCATGGGCGTCACGATCGTCGTCATCACGCACGAGATGCGCGTCATCGACCAGATCTGCGACCGCGTCGCCGTCATCGACCAGAGCCAGATCGCCGAGACCGGCCGCGTAAGCGACGTGTTCGCCAACCCGCAGAGCCAGATCGCGCGCGAGCTGATATTGCCGGGCGCGGACAAGATCCCCGAGCGCATCGGCGGCAAGCTCATCCGCATCGTCTTTGACGGCGAGAAGTCGAGCAAGCCCGTCATCTCGTCCATCGTCATGGAGTGCCAGGTGCCGGTCAACATCATGTTCGCCGACACGCGCGACATCTCCGGCACGGCCTACGGCCACATGATCATCCAGCTGCCCGAGGACGAGCGGCAGGCGGCCAAGGTCGTCGCCTGGCTCGAGGGCAACGGTATCCAATATCGGGAGGAGGCGTGAGCGATGTTTTCTGAAATGTTCTACAAGCTCTGGAACAACGGGCTCATCCAGATCGGCATCTGGGAGACGGTGTACATGACGCTCATTTCCACGGCCGTGGCCTACGTCATCGGCCTGCCGCTCGGCCTTGTGCTCAGCGTGACGGACGATGCCGGTATCCACCCGATCAAATGGCTCAACCGCGTGCTCGGCATCATCGTCAACGCGCTGCGCAGCATTCCGTTCATTATTCTGATGGTCGCCATGCTGCCGGTGGCGAAGGTCGTCGTCGGCACGGCGCTCGGCAACAAGGCCATGATCGTCATGCTCGTCATCGCCGCCGCGCCGTATGTGGCCCGCATGGTCGAGTCGAGCATCAAGGAAGTCGACGCCGGCGTCATCGAGGCGTCGCAGGCCATGGGCGCGAGCTCGTTTGAGATCGTGCGCAAGGTGCTCATCCCCGAGGCGAAGCCGTCGCTCATCGTCGGCGCGGTCATCTCCATGGTCACCATCCTCGGCTACAGCGCCATGGCCGGCACGATCGGCGGCACGGGCCTCGGCCAGATCGCCATCACCTACGGCTATCAGCGCAGCAACGACGACATCATCTGGGTGTGCGTCGTCCTGACGATCGTCATCGTCCAGATCATCCAGGAAGTCGGCACGCGCATCGCCCACAAAACGGACAAGCGCGTCCGCAAATAAATTTCGTCTGCAAGGGAGCTATGTGCCATGCATTTCCTGTTTCCGGCGCTTCTCCGGGCCAATTTCCGGTTCGGACGAATGTGCCCGGCCTGAAATAGTCCGCCCATCCGCCTCTTTGTAAAATAGCAAACATCAAAAAAGGAGATCAACATCATGAAAAAGTTTCTGTCCATCCTGCTGGTCCTTGCGCTGGCCCTCTCGGCCTTTGCGCTGACCGGCTGCTCTTCCGACAAGTCTGACGACACCGCCAAGACCGACGACACCGCGACGACCACGCCCGACACCACCGATAAGACCGACGACACCGCCTCCACCGGCGACAGCTCCGACGCCGCCGACGGCGAGCTCGAGCCCATCATCGTCGGCGCGAGCGCCACGCCGCACGCCGAGATCCTCGAGCAGGTCAAGGACGTCCTCGCCGACGAGGGCTATGACCTCCAGATCAAGATCTTCGACGACTACGTCCTGCCGAACAAGGCCCTCTACGACGGCGAGCTCGACGCGAACTACTTCCAGCACACCCCGTACCTCGAGAGCTTCAACGCCTCGAACGACATGGACCTCGTCGCGGCTGCGAAGATCCACTATGAGCCGTTCGGCATCTACGGCAACGGCGTGACCGACCTGTCCGAGCTCGCCGACGGCGCGACCATCATCATCCCGGCCGACGACAGCAACGAGACCCGCGCCCTGCTCCTGCTCCAGCAGGAGGGCCTGATCAAGCTCCCGGACGACGCTTCCGCTTCCGTCGGCGTCACGACGCTCGACATCGTCGATGACGGCGGCTACAACATCACGCCGGTCCAGGCCGACACCGTCCCGGCCCAGCTCGAGAACGCCGACGAGGGCACCATCGCCGTCATCAACGGCAACTACGCCCTCCAGGCCGGCCTGCACGTCGAGGATGCCCTCGCCATCGAGGACGCCTCCGGCGACGCCGCCCAGACCTATGCCAACGTCGTTGCCGTCCGCAACGGCGACGAGTCCTCCGCCAAGATCCAGGCGCTCATCAACGCCCTGCAGTCCGACGCGGTCAAGACCTACATGGAAGAGACCTACAACGGCGCCGTCGTTGCCATCTTCTAAAAAATCCTGAATGAAAGCCCCGCTGCCGGCTCGGCAGCGGGGCTTTTTGCGCGCAAAAATGAGATTGACAGGGAATGGGAACCGGCATATAATAAACACAGGAGATGCCTGCTGGTAACAGACATCCCCTGTGGCGGAACCCGGACGGTCGCCACATACATACGTGCAACATGGCGGAGAGCTAGCTCTCAAACCACGAGCCGTCTGGTGTCAGCAGACGGCTCACTTCTTTTTATCGCGCAGATAAAGCGCGAGAGACACAATGCTCGCGATGGAGCCAATGGCTCCGAGCACGATCAAAAATGTCGAAGTAATATGTATCGCCTCCCTGAGAAAAATTTCCCGCGAGGGCTCTACACACGCCTCCAATCCGCTCTCGCGGGATCAGCAGGCGACCGTCATAAACCGTACACCGTCTACAAAGGAGCGGGGATGGCTGACCCCGGAAAAAACTCGACGCGGACGGGTGGGTTCTCACAGATCAATTATACGAAAAGATGACAAAAATGTCAAATTAAAGAATCAAACGCGCAGAAAAACCGCTTCCCCGCGGGGAAGCGGCGGCTTTTCGGCACGAAAAACGCTGTGCGGATGGAGCTCCATCCGCACAGCGTTTCTCTTTTTGTGATCAGCCGGTCAATACCGCGTTCCGATCTTGCTGAAGGCGAGGATGATGCAGTCCGCGCCGAGCAGGAGCAGGTAGATGCAGATGATGATGCGGATCGACAGCAGGGAGAACCACGGGTCAAGGATCATGAGCACGCCGAGCACGAGGCCGAGAATGTTCAGGATCAGCGTAAAGTAATAGGTGAACTCGCCGGCGAAGAAGCGGATCTTGTTCAGGTTCGCCAGCCGGGAGATGCAGTGCGCGATGAACCAGAGCGGGAACAGGAACGTCATGACCAGCTTGCCCGCGTTCGGATACACGAGCAGCATGATGCCGGCCATCACGCTCAGCGTGCCGGAGAGCAGGGAGACGATGGGGCCGAAGCCCGTAAAGCGCGACACCCGGACATAGAGCAGGATGTCCGCCACGCCCATGACGACGGCGGCGATGCCGTAGGCGACGATGAAGCCGGTCAGCGCGCTGTCCGGCCGGACCATGGTAAAGACGCCCAGCAGGATCAGGAGAATGCCCTCGGCAAACTCAAACCAGCCGAATCCAGAACGATTTTTCATTGTGCGTTTCCTCCCTGTTCCAGGATCTGCATGAATTCCTCGCCGGTGATGGTCTCTTTTTCGTAGAGGAACTGCGCCAGCTCGTCGAGCTTCGCCCGGTTGTCCGTCAGGATCTTGCGGGCCTTTTCGTGCTGCGTCCGGACGAGCTCCACGACCTTTTCGTCGATGCGCTTCTGCGTGTCCGCCGCGCAGGCCAGGGACGCGTCGCCGCCCAGATACTGATTTGTGACCGTTTCCAGCGCGACCATGTCGAATTCCTCGCTCATGCCGTAGCGCGTGATCATGGCGCGGGCCAGCTTCGTGGCCTGCTCGATGTCGTTGGACGCGCCGGTCGTGATCTCGCCGAAAACGACCTCCTCGGCGGCGCGGCCGCCGGTGAAGGTGGCGATCTTGTTTTCGATCTCCTGCTTGGTCATGAGATATTTGTCGCCCGTGTCGACCTGCATGGTGTAGCCCAGCGCGCCGGAGGTGCGCGGGATGATCGTGATCTTCTGCACAGGCGCCGAGTGCGTCTGCATCGCGGCGACGAGCGCGTGGCCGATCTCGTGGTAGGCGACGACGCGCTTTTCCTGGTCGGACAGCACGGCGTTTTTCTTCTGGTAGCCCGCGATGACGACCTCGATGCTCTCCTCCAGATCGGCCTCGGTCACGACCACGCGGCCGCTGCGCACGGCGCGCAGCGCGGCCTCGTTGACGATGTTCGCAGGCTCCGCGCCGGATGCGCCGGAGGCCATGCGCGCGATGGTGTGGAAATCCACGTCCTCGGCCGTTTTGATCTTTTTTGCGTGGACCTTCAAAATGGCCTCGCGGCCCGCGAGGTCCGGCAGCTCGACCGGAACGCGGCGGTCGAAGCGGCCGGGGCGCGTGAGCGCGGGATCGAGCGACTCGGGGCGGTTCGTCGCGGCGAGGATGATGACGCCGGCGTTGCCCTCAAAGCCGTCCATCTCGGTGAGCAGCTGGTTGAGCGTCTGCTCGCGCTCGTCGTTGCCGCCGTACTGGCCGCCGCTGCGCTTCTGGCCGATGGCGTCGATCTCGTCGATAAAGACGATGCAGGGCGCTTTTTCCTTCGCCTGGCTGAACAGGTCGCGCACCTTGCTCGCGCCCATGCCGACGAACATCTCCACGAACTCCGAGCCGGAGATGGAGAAGAACGGCACGTTCGCCTCGCCGGCGACGGCCTTGGCCAGCATGGTCTTGCCGGTGCCCGGAGGGCCGACGAGCAGCAGACCCTTCGGCATGGAGGCGCCGGCCTCGGTGTACTTTTCCGGATTGTGCAGATAGTCGACGATCTCCTGCAGGCTCTCCTTGGCCTCGTCCTCGCCGGCCACGTCGGCAAAGCGGATGCCCTCGGTGGACGGGACGTAGACCTTGGCGCTGGATTTCCCGGCCGACCCGAACATCATGGAGTTCTTGCCGCCGGCCTGCTCCACCAGCTTTTTGCTCATGTACTGCCCGATGCCCACAAAAATGAGCAGCGGCACAACGGCCGTCAGGAAGAACGTGAGCAGCGGGGACGTCGTTTTCTGGACCTCTTTCGTGAACGTCGCGCCGGCGTCATACAGGCGCTGTGTCAGCGTGGGGTCGTCCATCGTCCCGGTCGTGTAGATCGTGCTGTCGGACTTGCCGGTGAAGATGATCTGGCTGCTGTCGACCTGGACCTTGTCGATCTCGCCGTCGTCGATCATGCGCATGAACGTGCCGTAGTCGACCTCCGTGACCTGATTGCGCGCAATGAGCGGCGTGACGATCAGGTTGAACAGCACGATCACCAGCAGGGTGATCCCGTAGTAATAGATCAGTGGCTTTTTTGGTGACTTGACTTCTTTCATTTCGGCATCTCCTGTAACAAAATGTCGTATCGCGGCGCGGGACGCGCCGGGCTCATCAATACGATTATAGGGAAGAGACAGATAACGGTCAACGGTACATTTTCGCGTCCGGGTCCGTTATCTTGCTTTTTTGCGAAATGGTTTCCGTATTCGGCGCGGAGCGCGGGATCTCGACGAACTCGCCGAGGAAGCCGAAGTTGACGGCGCCGTCGGGCACGACCTTCGGGCGGTCGCCCTGCGCGCGGACCTCGAAGTAGGAGGTGACATGCGGCATGATGCAGGGGACGAAGTTGGCGTGGTTCTCGGCGAGGTCCGCTTAAAGAAATACAATGTTGATCGGAGCTTGACTTCCCTCGATGCCGCCATTATAATAACGGGGTAGATAACGGTCGAGAGTACATTTTCTTAGATAAGTCCATTATCTAACCTGGGTACGAAAATGGTTTCCGAACATGGAGGAATTATGGAACAGAAGCTGGATTTAAGAATTCAAAAGACCTATATGGCGCTGACAAAGACGCTGCTGGAAATGATGGAGGAGATGCCGTTTGAGGACATCAAGGTCAAGGAGCTGTGCGACCGGGCCATGGTCCGCAAATCCACGTTTTATAAGCACTTTGCCGACAAGTACGAGCTGCTGACCTTCCTTGTGAAGGAGGTCATCAAGCAGCACAACGCGCGGATCGAGCAGGAGGGCGCGGCCGACGATCCCGTGGCGTTTTACAACAAGATCATGGAGTATGTGTTCGAGTTTGCAAAGGCGAACCAGAAGCTGATCCACTCCGCGATCCGTTCGGACAGCCTTGTGCTGCTGCTGAACATCATGTCCCAGGAGGTGACGCCGGACATCTGCCGCAAGCTGCGGCAGGATCAGGCACGCGGGCACCGGCTGCCGGCCTCGCCGGAGGTCATGGCGACGTTTTTCGTCGGCGGGATCGCGGAGAGCATCCGCAGCTGGTTTGCCGACGGCAAAAAGATCTCCGAGGAGAGCCTGAAAACGCAGCTCGGTGACGTGCTCCGCACCATCTGCCTGGCGGAGGACGACGCGCGGCGCCCGGACGGGGCAGAGGACTGCTGAAAATAGAAAAGACCCCGGCGCAGATTTGCCGCGCCGGGGATTTTTTGCGGATGGGGTGCTTACGCCTGGGAGAAAAACGCCGTCACGAGGCGGACGAAGGCGTCCTGGTCGGCGGCGCCCATGGTCTCGCAGGCGGAGTGCATGGCGAGGATCGGGACGCCGATGTCGGCCGCGGGCATGGCGAGCAGCGACGAGGCCATGGAGCCGACCGTGCCGCCGCCGGGGAGGTCGGCGCGGTTCATGTAGGTCTGGAGCGGGATGCCGTGCGCCTGGCACAGCCCCGTGATGACGGCGCACGTCTCGGCGTCGGACGAGTAGCGCGGGCTGCGCTTAAGCGCGACGCCGCGGCCGAGTAGCGGCGCGTTCGTCGGGTCGGCGAACTCGGGATGGTTCGGGTGCATGGCGTGCGCCGCGTCGCACGAGAGCAGCATGCCGCGCGTGCAGGCGTCGAGCATGGTGGCGCGGTCCAGGCCGAGCGCGAGGGCGAGCTTTTCGAGGATGACGGTCAAGGTGCTGCTGTCCGCGCCGCGGCGGGTGTTGCTGCCGATCTCCTCGTTGTCGTAGAGCGCGGCGACGTTGATCGTGTCGCCCGCGGCATCCAGAAGGCCGCGCACGCAGGCGTGGACGCTCGTCAGGTTGTCCAGGCGCGGCGAGGAGAGCAGGTCGCCCTCAAAGCCGAGCGCCGCGGGGGCCTCCATGCAGTACGCGCACAGCTCGAACGAGAGCACGTCCCCGGCCGCCACGCCGAGCTTTTCGGCGATCTTTCCGACAAGGTAGCCGTCCTTTTCCCACTGCGCCTGCACGGTGCGGCAGATGGGCAGCATGTCGACCTGCGCGCGGTAGGCCACGCCCTTGTTGACCTCGCGGTTCATGTGGATGGCGAGGTTCGGGATGACGAGCAGCGGCGCGTCCCAGTCGATGAGCCGCCGCTCCGGGCGCATGGGGTCACCCGTGCGGACGAGCACGACGCCGGCGAGGCCGAGCGGCCGGTCGAGCCACGTGTTGAAAATGGCGCCGCCGTACGGCTCGACGCTCAGGCGGCAGCAGCCGGCCGAGACGAGCTCCGGCTGCGGCTTGACGCGCATGCACGGCCAGTCCGTGTGCGCCGCGGCGATGCGGAACACGTCGCGGCCGCCGACGGTCACGGCGTAGAGCGACGTGCCGCATTCCATATAGTATTTCCCGCCGCGCTGGATGTGGAACGGCTCGGAGAGCGAGAGCGCCTCAAAGCCCGCGGCGGACAGTTCTTCCGCGGCCGCGGCGACGGTGTGGTACGGCGAATGGCCCGCGGATAAGTACCGCAGCAGCTCGCCCGTGGTGCTGTTCATGGTGCTCCTCCTTACGCTGCCCTCGGCAGAGTTTCGCGCCCGCAGGCGCGAAATAAAGTCAGAATCCAAATTTCCGGCGGCGTGTACGTCGGAAATTTCTCTTTACAGCCCGCAAACGTGCGCCCATCGGGCGTGCGCTGCGGCGGGCTGCATCCCCTCGCTCAAAATGCTGGCATTTTGAGCGGTCACGCCTCCGGCGCGACGATCTGGATATGGAGTTCGTCGAGCTGGCTCTGCTCGACGGTCGACGGGGCGCTCATCATGAGATCCTGCGCGTTCTTGTTCATCGGGAACGGGATGATCTCGCGGATGGAGTCCTCGCCGGCGAGCAGCATGACCATGCGGTCGACGCCCGGGGCGATGCCGGCGTGCGGAGGCGCGCCGTAGCAGAACGCGTTGTACATGGCCGGGAACTTGGCCTTGACGTCGTCCTCGCCGAGGCGGACGAGCTCGAAGGCCTTGACCATGATCTCCGGATCGTGGTTGCGCACCGCGCCGGACGAGAGCTCGACGCCGTTGCAGACGAGGTCGTACTGGTACGCCGTGATGGACAGCGGGTCGACCTCGCCGCGCTCGGCGGCCAGCAGGACGTCCAGCCCGCCGTTCGGCATGGAGAACGGGTTGTGGCAGAATTCAAGCTCGCCGGACTCCTCGCCGATCTCGTACATCGGGAAGTCGACGATCCAGCAGAACGCGTACTGCTCGGCCACCATGTGGCCCGGGACGGCCGCGCCGAGCATTTTGAGCAGGACGCCCGCCGTTTTCTGCGCCGCGCCCTTCGTGCCGGCGCTCACGCCGACGAAGCAGCCGGGCTTCAGACCGAGCGCGGCCGTGACGGCCTCGGTGCGGTCGGCCAGGAACTTCGAAATGCCGCCCGTCAGCGCGCCGGACTCGTCGACCTTGAACCAGTACGGCTTGCTGCCCGCCTGGACCTCAACGTCGGCGCACAGCTTGTCGATGGCCTTGCGGGCGAGGGCGCAGTCGCTCACGACGACGGCCTTGACAGTGTTGCCAGGGGCGAACGGGGCGAACTCCGTGCCCTGGCACAGCTCGGTGATGTCCTGCACCTCGAGGTCGATGCGCAGGTCCGGCTTGTCCGTGCCGTAGCGCTCCATGGCCTCGGCATACGGGATGCGGACGAACGGCGCGCTCGACGCGACGGAATACGTGCCGTATTTCGCGAAGATCGGCGGCAGGACGTCCTCACACACGGCGAATACGTCCTCCTGACCGGCGAAGGCCATCTCCATATCGAGCTGGTAGAACTCGCCGGGGCTGCGGTCGCCGCGGGCGTCCTCGTCGCGGAAGCACGGGGCGATCTGGAAGTAGCGGTCAAAGCCCGCGGTCATGAGCAGCTGCTTGAACTGCTGCGGCGCCTGCGGCAGGGCGTAGAACTTGCCGGGGTGTTTGCGCGCGGGGACGAGATAGTCGCGCGCGCCCTCCGGCGACGAGGCCGTGAGGATCGGCGTCGTGATCTCGAGGAAGCCGTGCTCGGTCATGGCCTGGCGCAGCGCGGCCACGACGTTGCAGCGCAGCACGATGTTCGCCTTGACGGCCGGGTTGCGCAGGTCGAGATAGCGGTATTTCAGACGCGCGGACTCGTCGGCGTCGCGGCTACGGTTGATCTCGAACGGCAGCTCGTTGTAGCGGCAGCGGCCAAGGACCTCGATCGTCTCCGGGACGACCTCGATGTCGCCCGTGGCCTGCTTCGGGTTCTTGCTGGCGCGCTCGCGCACCGTGCCGGTCACGGAGATCGTAGACTCCTTGTTGAGCGACTTGACGACGGCCATGATGTCGTCCGTCTCGACGACGAGCTGCGTCGTGCCGTAAAAATCGCGCAGGACGACGAAGGCGAGCGAGGCGGACACCTCGCGGACGTTCTCCATCCAGCCGACGAGCGTCACGCGCCGGCCGGCGTCGGCGAGGCGGAGCTCGCCGCAGTTGTGGGTACGGGACTGTACCATAGAAATGTCAACTCCTGATTCTTTTCTGTCTTGACGCCGCGTGCGGCGGGAATTTCAGTTTGTCTCGCAGATGGGCGCGGCCGCGGCCGACTTGGCGATGGCGCCGGCGATGTAGTCGGCTGCCTGCGCGGCGGGAATGGTGTTCTGCTCGCCCGTTTCCATGTCCTTGACGGACACGGCGCCGAGCCGGATCTCGTCCTCGCCGAGCAGGACGGCGTAGGGGATGCCGAGCTTGTTACAGTAGCTCATCTTGGCCTTGAACTTCTTCTGCTCCGTGTAGACCTGCGTGCGCAGGCCCGCTTCGCGCAGCGCCGTCGCGCACGCGATGGCCGGGCCGAGGTCGTCCGTCATCGGCAGGACGAGCGCGTCGCACGGGGCGGTGTTCATGGCCGGGTTGAGCATGCCCTGCTCGCCGAGCACGTAGAAAAGGCGCGTCAGGCCGATGGAAATGCCGACGCCGGGCAGCTTCTTGTCCGTATAATACTCGGCGAGGTTGTCATACCGGCCGCCGGAGCAGATGGAGCCGATCTCGGGATGATCGAGCATCGTCGTCTCGTACACCGTGCCGGTGTAGTAGTCCAGCCCGCGCGCGATGGTGAGGTCAACGGCGAAGTGCGTCTCCGGCACGCCGAAGGCGGAGAGGTATTTCACGACGGTGCGAAGCTCGGAAAGACCGGCGTCGAACTGCTCGTTTTTGCCCTCGTAGCCGGACAGGGCGGAAAGGACCTCCTCGTTGCTGCCGCCGATGGCGATAAAGCGCAGGATCTCGTCCGCGGCCTCCGCGCTCACGCCCACGTCGTCTGTGAGCAGCGCGCGGACCTTGTCCGGGCCGATCTTATCGAGCTTGTCCACGGTGCGCATGACGTCCGCGGACTGCTCCGTCAGGCCGAGCATGGCGTAGAAGCCGTTCAAGATCTTGCGGTTGTTGACGCGGATCTGGAAGCGCGTCAGGCCCATCTGCGTGAACGTGCGGTAGATGATCGACGGGATCTCGGCCTCGTTTGCGATGTCGAGCTGGCCGTCGCCGATGATGTCGATGTCCGCCTGATAGAACTCGCGGAAGCGGCCGCGCTGCGCGCGCTCGCCGCGGTAGACCTTGCCGATCTGGAAGCGGCGGAACGGGAAAGCGAGCTCGCCGTAGTGCAGCGCGACGTATTTTGCCAGCGGCACGGTGAGGTCAAAGCGGAGCGCCAGGTCGCTGTCGCCCTTCGTGAAGCGGTAGATCTGCTTTTCCGTCTCGCCGCCGGCCTTGGCCAGCAGGACGTCCGCGGCCTCGATGACCGGCGTGTCGAGCGGCGTGAAGCCGTAGAGCGAGTACGTCTTGCGCAGAATGTCCATCATGCGCTCCATCTGCTGCTGCGGCGCGGGCAGCAGCTCCATGAAGCCGGACAGGGTACGCGGTTTGAGTTTGTCCATGTGATCGGAGTCCTTTCAAAAGAAATCCCGCCCCGCAAGGGACGGGAAAGAGGTTTTTTATACGACGGAGACGCGGCCCTTGCTGCGCATGACCTCGCGCCAGTCGAGGTCGCCGCGCTGAAGGCCGAGGATGAGCATTTCGGCCGTGGCGAGGTTCGTCGCGCACGGGACGTTCTGCGCGTCGCACAGGTGCAGCGTCTCGACGAGCGTCTGGTCCTGCCACGGGTCGACGGCGTTCGGGTCGGTGAAGAAGAGCACCATGTCGATCTCGTTGTACGCGATGCGGGCGCCGAGCTGCTGGTGGCCGCCCTGCGCGCGGGAGAGGAACAGGCTGACCGGCAGCCCCGTCGCCTCGGCGATGAGCCGCCCTGTGGTACTCGTGGCCAGAAGGTTGTGCTTGGAGAGAATGCCCTTGTAGGCGGTGCAGAACTGCACCATCAGTTCTTTCTTTTTGTCGTGGGCCATCAAGGCGATGTTCATGCTTGTCACTCCCATATTCAAAAGATCCGGCAAAAATGGCTGCCGGGCGAAATTACAGTCTCATGAGCCTGACGCGGCGGCCGCAGAGCCGGCGGGCGATGTGCAGACACGCCTCGGCCGCGCCGCGCGATTCATATAATACAAGCGGCGTCCCGGATGCGGCGGCGAGGACGACGCGGTAGTCGTCCGGCACGATGCCGAGCAGCGGCAGGCCGACGCCGTCCATGACGTCGTCGATCGTAAAGCGCATCCGGCCGAGGAGCTTCGGCACGACGCGGTTGACGACGACGTGCATCGGCCGTCCGGGTACGGTGTCCAAAAGCTCCGCCGTGCGCGCGGCGTCGCGCAGGCAGGCGGGGTCGGGCGTTGCGACGACCAAAATGCGGTCTGCGAACCGGCAGGCGAGCTGGAAGCCCGCGCCGATGCCGGCGGGCGCGTCGATCAGAATCCAGTCAAAGCGCGCGCGGGCCGCGTCCAGCATGGCGGAAAATTCGTCAAAGCTCAAATCCTCCGG
>CAVFYN010000036.1:0-17641 GCA_963626425.1 Bacteroidaceae bacterium | reverse complement strand
CCTCCGGCGCTTCGAGCACGGGCGCGGTCAGGAGCCACAGCGCGTCGATGCTCGGGTGCGCCGCGGCGTCGGAAAGCTCGCTGCGGCCGCGCATGACGTCCGCGAACGAGACGGCCGCGACGTCCGTCATGCCGAGCGAGATGTCCAGGTTGCGCATGCCGACGTCCAGGTCGATGCACAGAACCTTCTGCCCCTCGGCGGCCAGACAGCTGGCGATGGCGGCGCACAGCGTCGTTTTCCCCGTGCCGCCCTTGCCGGACGTGACGGCCAGAACCTGACCCAATGCGATCCCTCCACTCCGTAGTGTATACCATATTGTATTATAACGGCTCCGGGGCGCGATTTCAACCGCTTTTTCGCGTCGGACGCCGCCGGATGCGGGCGAAAGCGCGCGATCGAAAAAAGTTTTCGATTTTTTGAAAAAAGGTCTTTACAAACCGCGATCGGCGTGGTATCTTAATAACAGAAATGATAATCATTATTGATTTGGAGGTAACAAGATGGACACTCGCCCGCGGAAACACAGCAAAAAGCGCGACGCCATCTACGAATGCCTCCGCTCCACCAAGTCGCACCCGTCGGCCGACTGGATCTACGCCCGGCTCAAGCCGGACATCCCGGACCTCAGCCTCGGCACGGTCTACCGCAACCTGAACCTGTTCCGGCAGGAGGGACTCATCGTCTCTGTCGGCACGGTGGACGGGCTCGAGCGGTTCGACGCGGACGTCTCGCCGCATATGCACTTTGTCTGCCGCGTCTGCGGCGCGGTCATCGACGCGGGCGGCGCGGACGTGCCGGAAGCGCTGCTGGATCTGGCGGCGGAGGCCGGCACGGTGGAGCATTGCCGGATCACGTTTTCCGGCGTGTGTCATTCCTGCCAGTCCGGCGCGCAGAGCGCCTGATGCAATAAAAAAGTCAAACCAATACATTATAAAATATGGAGGTAAATTTACTATGGCGAAGTATGTTTGCAGCGTTTGCGGTTATGTTCACGAGGGCGACACCCCTCCCGAGAAGTGCCCGATCTGCGGCGTCGGCCCGGAGAAGTTCAACAAGATGGACGAAGAGGCGTCCTACGCCGCTGAGCACGTCGTCGGCGTCGCGCAGGGCGCGCCGGAGGACATCATCGCGGACCTCCGCTCCAATTTCGAGGGCGAGTGCTCCGAGGTCGGCATGTACCTGGCCATGGCCCGCGTCGCGCACCGCGAGGGCTACCCGGAGATCGGCCTTTATTGGGAGAAGGCCGCCTATGAGGAGGCCGAGCACGCCGCGAAGTTCGCCGAGCTCCTCGGCGAGGTCGTGACCGACTCCACGAAGAAGAACCTCGAGATGCGCGTCGACGCCGAGATCGGCGCCACCGCCGGCAAGACCGACCTTGCCAAGCGCGCCAAGGCCCTCAACCTCGACGCCATCCACGACACCGTCCACGAGATGGCCCGCGACGAGGCCAGACACGGCCGCGCCCTCGCCGGCCTGCTCAAGCGCTACTTCGGCTGAGCGATTTCCGGGGGATCAAAAAATGGGAAACCGAGGCCGCCCGGCATTGCCGGGCGGCCTCGGTCTGTGTTTTCCTATAAAAACGGCGGAGCAAAGTCAGCCGTTTTTCTCGAGGTATTTCTGCTTTTCGCGGCGGAGCACGAGGCGGACGCCGTAGAGCAGGACGACGGAGACGACGGACAGCAGGATGTCCAGGGCGGAGTTGCTGCCGATGATCATATGGCGGGCGATGAGGAACACGAGGACTTCGATGACGTTCTCCGCGCTGGGCTTGCAGAGCATCTTGATGAACTCGATGCCGACCACCACGCCGAAGATGTCCTCCAAAAACAGCAGAAAATCGGCCGTGCTGCCGGATTTTAAGAGCAGCGCCGCGCCGTCCGGGATGTAGAGAACGAGAGAGACGATGAGCCCCAGGCTCACGATCACAGCCACAATCAGCTCAAGCACATCGCAGCTCTTTTGAATGAAATTCCGCGCCTTATCCCACATATGTCCGCCTCCTGACAGATTTCTGCGTCTATTCTACAGGAGAGGGAGGGGCGCGTCAACAGGAAGATGGGGAGGATTGACGCACCAATAGCACGATGCGCCGATTGCGGTACGCGCCAAGGCTCCCCTGTGTAAGGGGAGCTGTCGCCGGAACGGCGACTGAGGGGCTGTAAGGCCGGATTTTGCAGAAGGGCCGGATGGATAAAACCGGCCCATTTTCGCGTCCTGTTTCCAGCTACCGTGCGACTGCAAGGGTAGCCCCTGCGAGTTTGTACATTTGAATTGGTGCGGTACAAATCCTTGAGCCTACAACCCCTCCGGCACGGCCTTGCGGCCGCGCCACCTCCCCTTGCACAGGGGAGGCTTTGGCGCGACGGAAATTCGCCGCCGCTGAGCGACACCGGTCATGCGTAGGGCGGGACGACCGCATCCCGCCGTTAGACTGCGCTTGACGTTTGCGCTGCGCCGATTGCGGAACCCATCTTCCGGAAGGCTCCCCTTTCAAGGGGAGCTGTCGGCGGAGACGACTGAGAGGTGGGGTGTCGGCGTTCCTGCGCGCCTGCATGAGGGTGCACGCAAAAACCTTTGGCCCACCTCTCCGTCACGCCTTCGGCGTGCCACCTCCCCCTTGAAAGGGGAGGCGCTGGCGCGCGTTTCTCTTCCGCCGCGGACGCTTCAATACCCGTTCTGCGAGACGCCGTATTCGGCCTGTTCCTGAGTGAAGCCCTCAAAGATGAGCTGGTCGATGAGACCCTGGCGGGAGAAGGACATGGTGTTCAGGTACTGCTTGGCGGACAGGGCGGCCTGCTCGTTCCAGTCGGCGCCGCAGTTGTCGGCGGCATAAGTCGCCTCGTCCGCGGTGTAGCCCTCGAATTCGAGCTGGTCGATGAGGCCGGTGTAGGAAAACGCCATGATGCTGAGGTAGGCTTTCGCGGAGGCAAGTGCGTTTTTCTCGCCCATGGTCGCTTCGGGCTCGGCAGGGGTGGCGGGCTCGGGTTCGGGGGCGGGTGCCGGCGCGGGTTCGGGTTCCGGCTCGGGCGTCTGCTCGTCGCCGGTGTCGGCGGGCTCATCGACATCGGCAGAGTCGTCGGTGTCCGGCGCGGTGTCGACGGACGGCTGGGGGTCGGTCTGCGCGGCGTCGGACGGCTTGTCGGCGGATGAGTCGGTCTTGGAATTGCCCGCGCTGCCGGCGGCGATGCCGATGACGAGCACGACGACGACCCAGAACCACCACTTCTTATAAATTGGCTTTTTCATGCTGGATTCTCCTCTCTTTTTGTACGGCCGTGGGTGCGGCCGGAAATAGTATAAAACAAAATGTTTTATAACGCAAGATAACAAATTGTTTTACATATACTGAGGTGCAGACCGGTCAAAAAGGGGCGCTTGGGATGTACCGAAGGATCCGCGATCTGCGGGAGGACGCCGACCTGCGGCAGAAGGACATTGCGGAGTATCTGCAATGCACGCAGGTGAGCTATTCGCACTACGAGCTGGGCAAGCGGGACATCCCGACGGATGTGCTCATCCGGCTCGCGGCGTATTACAAGACGAGCACGGACTGCCTGCTCGGCCTGACGGATGTGCGCGAGCCGTACCCGGCGGGCAGAAAAGTGGAAGAATGAAAAACAGCGCAGGGGCCGGGCGGCGCCTGCGCTGTTTGCGTGAGGGGGGGAAGTTACTGGTTGAGCTCGGCAACGTCGGCGTGTCGTTCGACGTCATCTTCAAGCTGTGCGAGGTGCTCGAGATCACGCCGCGCGACCTGTTCGATTTTCGGGATTAAGCAAAAACGCCCCGGCTTCCAGATCGGAAGCCGGGGCGCTTACATTATAATAAATATTGCTCCGCAATCTCGTAGTCAATGACGCCGACAAGCTCGATCATGCCGGAGGAAAACGCGCGAAGATCCGTGTGTGCGGGGGTGTCGGGCCAGCGGAGGCAGTCTTCCTTCGTGCGGAACGTGAGGATCTGCGCAACGTCATAGCGGATGAGGCCGCCGCCGGGCTCCGGGGCGTCCATGGCCGCGCCGATCTCGATGGAGACGATGCTCTCCTCCTGCTCGGGCAGCGTTTTCATGATGGAACAGAACGCGTCCAGATCTGCTTTTTTATCCGCGTCGTCGCTCAGACGGTAGAGCGCGATGTGTCGGTACATATCCATGCCTCCCGAATGCCGTAGAAATTTGTCTTTGCTACATTATAGCGAAAAAAGATGGATGCCGCCAGTGCAAATTGCATCTTTTTTTGCAAAGCGGCGTCCCTGCACCGCAAAATGCAGGAATTGCAAGAGAAAATGAAATCTTGCAAGTTCGGATTTGCAAGACGAAAATAAAATCTTTGAAAATAGCAGAAATTTGAGCAAAATACCCTTGATTTTTGCAAGCTGATAGCGTATTGTATTGCACATAGAAGTAAGCGGCATGCAAAAAGAAGCCGCGGCTGCAAAATCTGCCGCGCGCCGCATAAGAAGCAGGAGGACAGTACCATGAATGTTGCTGAAGTTTTTGGCTCCAATGTATTCAATGAGTCCGTCATGAAGGAGCGCCTTCCGAAGAAGGTGTTCGAGGAGGTCAAGCGCGTCATGACCGAGGGCGGCCAGATCTCGATGGCGACGGCGGACGTCGTGGCCAACGAGATGAAGGACTGGGCCGTGGAAAAGGGCGCGACGCACTACACGCACTGGTTCCAGCCGATGACCGGCATCACGGCTGAGAAGCACGAGTCGTTCATCACCTCGCCCGTCGGCGGCAAGACGCTCTTGCAGCTGACCGGCAAGCAGCTCGTCATGGGCGAGCCGGACGCGTCGTCGTTCCCGTCCGGCGGCCTGCGCGCGACGCATTACGCCCGCGGCTACACGGCCTGGGACATGACGAGCCCCGCATTCGTCAAGGAGACGACGGCCGGCACGATCCTGTGCATCCCGACCGTGTTCATCTCCTACACCGGCGAGGCGCTCGACCAGAAGACGCCGCTGCTGCGCTCCATGGAGGCCGTCAACAAGCAGGCGCTGCGCATCGTCCGCCTGTTCGGCAACACCGTGGCCAAGAAGGTCGTCCCGTCCGTCGGCCCGGAGCAGGAGTACTTCCTCGTCGACCGCGCGAAATATCTTGAGCGCCGCGACATGATCTATGCCGGCCGCACGCTGTTCGGCGCGCCGGCCCCGAAGGGCCAGGAGCTCGAGGATCAGTACTTCGGCGTCATCCGCGAGCGCGTGGGCGAATTCATGGCCGACCTGAACGTCGAGCTGTGGAAGATGGGCATCACCGCTACGACGCAGCACAACGAGGTCGCGCCTGCGCAGCATGAGCTTGCGCCCATCTACACGACCGCGAACATCGCCGCCGACCAGAACCAGCTGACGATGGAGACGATGAAGCGCGTCGCGACGAAGCACGGCCTCGTCTGCCTGCTCCATGAGAAGCCGTATGCCGGCGTCAACGGCTCCGGCAAGCACAACAACTGGTCCATCGGCACGGACACGGGCGAGAACCTGCTCGATCCGGGCGATACGCCGAACGAGAACCTGCAGTTCCTGCTCGTTCTCGCGTGCATCATGAAGGCCGTCGACGACCATGCCGACCTGCTGCGTCAGTCCGCGGCCAACCCGGGCAACGACCACCGCCTCGGCGCGCAGGAGGCGCCCCCGGCCATCGTTTCCATGTTCCTCGGCAGCCAGCTCGAGGACGTCGTCGAGCAGATCGTCGAAAAGGGCGTCGCGGCCGAGCATCTGTCCGGCGGCAAGCTCAACACCGGCGTCTCGACCGTCCCGGTGCTCGACGCCGACGCGACCGACCGCAACCGCACCTCGCCGTTCGCGTTCACGGGCAACAAGTTTGAGTTCCGCATGGTCGGCTCGTCCGACTCCATCGCCATGCCGAACACGACGCTCAACGCCGTCGTGGCCGAGGCGTTCTGCGACGCGGCCGACGTGCTCGAGAAGTCCGAGAACTTCACCGAGGACTGCAAGAAGTACATTGCCGACACGATGAAGGCGCACAAGCGCATCGTCTTCAACGGCGACGGCTACTCCGACGAGTGGGTCGCCGAGGCCGCCCGCCGCGGCCTGCCGAACATCCACTCCATGGTCGAGGCGACGAGCGCGCTGACGACGAAGTCCGCCGTCGCGCTCTTCGAGAAGTTCGGCATCTTCACGAAGGCCGAGCTCCAGGCCCGCGAGGAGATCGCCTACGAGGGCTACGCCAAGAACATCAACATCGAGGCGCAGACCATGATCCACATGGCCGGCAAGAAGTATGTCCCGGCCGTCGTGAAGTACACGACCATGCTCGCCGAGTCCATCAACAGCGTCAAGGCCGCCTGCCCGGCCGCCGACATCAGCGTGCAGCAGGATCTGCTCGTCCGCGTGAGCTCGCTCCTGACCGAGACGCAGAGCGCCCTTGCCGCCCTCGAGGCGACGACGGCGAAGGTCAACGCCATCGAGGAGACGAAGGCCATGGCCTTTGGCTTCCACGACGAGGTCGTCCCCGCCATGGCGCGCCTGCGCAAGGCCGTCGACGAGCTCGAGCTCATCGTCGACAAGAGCGTCTGGCCGGTGCCGACCTATGGCGACCTGATGTTCGAGGTCTAAACTGACCCAAACGCGAACCGCTTCGCTGGGTTCGCGTTTGGAGGGGAATGCACCCTGCTGCGCGCATAATTTGTGCGCCGATGGCGCCCAAATTCCACACTTGCAGGGCGTAAAGTATTTTTTCCGACGCGCATGTCGCCGGAAAAAATGATCCCAATTTATTTCGCCGCTGCGGCGGCGAAACTCTACGAGGTTTTTTCTCCTTTTGCTGCTTCTTCAAAAGACCAGAGCGCGCACCCTGCTTTTCGTGCAGGGTGCGCGCTCTTTTTCTTGGCTGCGGCTGCAAATGAATGAAGGATGGAGATAGACTTGCAAAAATGCGGATCATGCAAGCGGAAATTCGCTTGATTTTAAGCAAAATGCAGTGCAGATTAAACAAACTTGCAAATTGCGCTTGACGAGACCAAAATGACTTCTTATAATGAAACCATGAAATGCAAGATGCGAATTTCAAAATTGCATTTATCGGGCGTGAACCCATGAAAGACCGACGCCTGAAAGAGAAAAATGGGGGTATGCAACATGGATCTGTCAATCTGGTATCTCGTCGGCGCAGTGCTGGTATTTTTCATGCAGTGCGGCTTTGCAATGGTGGAGACGGGCTTCACCCGCGCGAAGAACGCCGGCAACATCATCATGAAGAACCTCATGGACTTCTGCATCGGCACGATCGTCTTTATGGCGCTCGGCTACGGGCTCATGATGGGCGAGCACACGTTCTTCGGCCTCATCGGCAAGCCCGAGTGGGGCATGTTCGGAAACTTCGCCGACTTTGACTGGTCGAGCTTCGTGTTCCAGCTCGTGTTCTGCGCGACGGCGGCGACCATCGTCTCCGGCTCCATGGCCGAGCGGACGAAATTCTCGGCCTACTGCATCTACTCGGCCGTCATCAGCCTGGTCGTCTATCCGATCGAGGCCGGCTGGGCCTGGGGCGGCGGCTGGCTGTCGGAGCTGAGCTTCATCGACTTCGCCGGCTCGACGGTCATCCACATGGTCGGCGGCATCTCGGCGCTCGTAGGCGCGATCATGGTCGGCCCGCGCATCGGCAAATTCTCCTATGACAAGGACGGCAAGGTCACGAAGGTCAACGCCATCCCGGGCCATTCCATCACGCTCGGCGCGCTCGGTGTGTTCATCCTGTGGTTCGCGTGGTACGGCTTCAACGCCGCGGCGGCCGCGGACGTGACGGAGATGGCACAGATCCTCGGCACGACGACCATCGCGCCCGCGGTCGCGACCGTCGTGTGCATGATCTTCACGTGGGTGAAAAACGGCAAGCCGGACGTCGGCATGTGCCTGAACGCCTCGCTGGCCGGCCTCGTGGCCATCACGGCGGGCTGCGCGAGCGTGGACGCCGTCGGCGCGATCGTCATCGGCATCGTCTCCGGCATCCTTGTCGACCTCGTCGTCGAGCTGCTCGACCAGAAGCTGCACATCGACGACCCGGTCGGCGCCGTCGCCGTCCACTGCGCCAACGGCATCTGGGGCACCATCGCCGTCGGCCTGTTCGCGGCCAATGAAAAGTACGGCTCGCTCGGATTGTTCTACGGCGGCGGCTTCCATCAGCTTGGCGTGCAGTTGCTCGGCTTTGTGACGATCGCGGCCTACACGGCCGTGTGCATGACGATCGTGTTCGCGGTCATCAAAAAGACGATCGGCCTTCGCGTCTCGGCCGAGGAGGAGGTCGAGGGCCTCGACATCAACGAGCACGGCCTGGCCAACGCCTACGCCGACTTCCTGCCGCTCACGCCGACGCTCGCGACGGAGTCCGGCGGCGCGGCCGATCTCAAGGGCCTCGAAGTCAAGCCGCTCACGCTGACGAATGACAGCTCCGACCACCGCTACACCCGCGTGAGCATCGTGTGTAATCAGGACCGCTTCGGCGTGCTCAAGGACACGATGGCGGCCATCGGCGTGACGGGCATGACGGTCTCGAACGTTATGGGCTGCGGCGCGCAGAAGGGCAAGTCCGGCCAGTACCGCGGCCTGGAGACGACGATGAACCTGCTGCCGAAGGTGCAGGTCGACATCGTCGTGAGCAAGGTCGACCCGGCGCTCGTCGTCGCGGCGGCGAAGAAGGCGCTCTACACCGGCAGCGTCGGCGACGGCAAGATCTTCGTCTACGATGTGGAGGACGTCGTCCGCGTCCGCACCGGCGAGCAGGGCTACGACGCGCTGCAGTACGAGGGCGAAGCGTAAATACGGCATTTTTTGCAAGAAATTCGCCTTAAAATGGACGGCGGAGCGTTGACGGTGCTCGCGCGATCGAGTACAATTTCATACAGGCGAACACCTGAAAACGATTGGAGGCGGCCCGCCGTGGGCCGCCTCCTTATTATTGAATAAGGAGGAACTTATGCGATTTACAAAAATGCAGGGCGCGGGAAACGACTACGTCTACGTCAACTGCTTTGAAGAGACGGTCGAAAACGCGCCGGAGCTTGCCCGGCGGATCTCCGACCGGCACTTCGGCGTCGGCTCGGACGGGCTGATCCTCATCGCGCCGTCGGACAAAGCCGACGTGCAGATGATCATGTACAACGCCGACGGCTCGCGCGCGCAGATGTGCGGCAACGGCGTGCGCTGCGTGGGCAAATTCGCGCACGACCGCGGCCTCGTGGACAAGACCGTCCTGACGGTCGAGACGCTCGCGGGCATCAAGACGCTCACGCTGCACCTCGGCCCGGACGGTCAGACGGACTCCGTGACCGTCGACATGGGCGAGCCGGAGCTTGCACCCGCGCGCATCCCCGTGCGCGCGGACGGCGAGCGGGCCGTGGACATCCCGGTCGACGCGGCGGGGCAGACGTGGCGCGCGACGTGCGTGTCCATGGGCAACCCGCACGCGGTCATTTTCGTGGACGACGTCGACGCGCTCGACCTGCCGAAGATCGGCCCGGAGTTTGAGCGCCACGCGCTCTTCCCCGAGCGGACGAACACGGAATTCTGCCAGGTGCTGCCGGACGGCGCGCTCAAAATGCGCGTCTGGGAGCGCGGCGCGGGCGAAACGCTCGCGTGCGGCACGGGCGCGTGCGCGACGCTTGTGGCGGCCAATCTGACGGAACGGAGCGGTCGGGCTGCAATGCTGAAATTGCGCGGCGGAGACCTTGCAATTTCGTGGGATGTGCAAAATAACCATATTTTCATGACGGGGCCTGCAACATTTGTGTTTGACGGCGAGTACGACGCGTAGTATAATAGAGCAACCAAGCAAAGAATCTGCAACTTTTTGAATAACATCCTGCAAGGAGAGAATTAAATGGCAAGAGTGAATGCAAATTTTCAGAAGCTGCCCGGCAGCTATCTGTTTTCTGAGATCGCCCGCCGCGTCGCGGCATATTCCGCGGCCAATCCGCAGGCCGACCTCATCCGCCTCGGCATCGGCGACGTGACGAAGCCGCTCGCCCCGGCCGTCATCGAGGCCATGCACGCGGCCGTCGACGAGATGGCCGACGAAAAGACGTTCCGCGGCTACGGCCCGGATCAGGGCTATGAGTTTCTGCTCTCGGCCATCGCCGAGCACGACTACCGCGCCCGCGGCGTCGAGCTCGACCTTGACGAGATCTTCGTCTCCGACGGCGCGAAGTCCGACTGCGGCAACATCGGCGACATTTTCGACGTCGACAACGTCGTGGCCGTGTGCGACCCGGTCTACCCGGTCTACGTCGACACGAACGCAATGGCCGGCCGCGCGGGCGAGTATCTGACCGATCAGGAGCGCTGGTCGAACATCGTCTACATGCCCTGCACGGCGGAAAACGGCTTCGAGCCCGCCCTGCCGGACAAGCACGTCGACCTCATCTACCTCTGCTATCCGAACAACCCCACCGGCGTCACCGCCACGCGCGAGCAGCTCGCCCGCTGGGTGGACTACGCGAAGAAAAATGACGCCGTCATCTTCTACGACTCGGCCTACGAGGCGTTCATCACCGACCCGGATATCCCGCACACGATCTACGAGATCGAGGGCGCGAAGGAGTGCGCGATCGAGTTCCGCAGCTTCTCCAAGACGGCCGGCTTCACCGGCACGCGCTGCGCGTACACCGTCGTGCCGAAGGCGCTCGTGCGCGGCGGCGTGTCCGTCCGCGACCTCTGGGCGCGCCGCCAGAGCACGAAGTTCAACGGCGTGAGCTACATCGTCCAGCGCGGCGCGGCCGCGGTCTACTCGTCCGAGGGCCAGAAGCAGACGCGCGAGACGATCGAATTCTATTTGAATAACGCCCGCGTCATCCGCGAGGGCCTCGCCGCGGCGGGCCTGACGGTGTACGGCGGCGAAAATTCGCCCTATGTCTGGTGCAAGACGCCGGACGGCATGCCCTCGTGGGACTTCTTCGATCTGCTTTTGCAGAAGGCGAACGTCGTCACGACGCCGGGCGCGGGCTTCGGCCCGAGCGGCGAGGGCTACATCCGCCTGACGGCGTTCGGCGGCGCGGAGGCAACGCGCGAGGCCGTCCGCCGCATCGTGGAGCTGCTGGGCAAGTAATCTTTCCGCACAAAAGGGGTGCATGGCCAATGAGACAGGACAACTATTTTCAGGCGAAGCCGGAGGTAACGGGCACGTCGCCGCTGTATGACCCGCGCTTTGAGCACGACAACTGCGGCATCGGCGCCATCGTCAACTTAGACGGCAAAAAGGATCACGACACGGTCGGCAACGCGCTGTCCATCGTCGAGCGGCTCGAGCATCGCGCCGGCCGCGACGCGACGGGCGAGACGGGCGACGGCGTCGGCATCATGCTGCAGGTGCCGCACAAGTTCTTCAAAAAAGTGACCGCGGAGCTCGGCATCGAGCTCGGCGGCGAGCGCGACTACGGCGTCGGCATGTTTTTCCTCCCGCAGGACAGCCTGACGCGCGCCCGCGCGAAAAAGACGTTTGAGACCATCGTCAAAAAAGAGGGCATGGAGCTGCTGGGCTGGCGCGCCGTGCCGGTCAATCCGGACATTTTAGGCAAGCGCGCGCGCGACTGCATGCCCGTCATCGAGCAGGCGTTCATCCGCCGCCCGGACGGCTGCGCCAGGGGGCTGGACTTTGACCGCAAGCTCTACGTCGCCCGCCGCGAGTTCGAGCAGAGCAACGAGGAGACGTACATCCCGTCGCTCTCGTCGCGCACGATCGTCTATAAGGGCATGTTCCTGGTCAAGCAGCTGCGGCTTTTCTATCTCGACCTGATGGACCCCGACTGCGAGTCCGCCATCGCCATCGTCCACTCGCGCTTTTCCACGAACACGAACCCGAGCTGGGAGCGCGCGCACCCGAACCGCTTCATCGTCCACAACGGCGAGATCAACACGATCCAGGGCAACGCCGACCGGATGCTCGCGCGCGAGGAATCCATGAAGACCGGCGCGTTCGCCGAGGCGGACTTTGACAAGATCCTGCCCGTCGTGAACACGGCCGGCTCCGACTCGGCCATGCTCGACAACACGCTTGAGTTTCTCGTCATGAGCGGCATGGAGCTTCCGAAGGCCGTGATGATCACCATTCCGGAGCCGTGGGAAAATAACCGCGCCATGGACTACCGCAAGCGCGATTTTTATCAGTATTACGCCACGATGATGGAGCCGTGGGACGGACCTGCGAGCATCCTGTTCTCCGACGGCGACGTCATGGGCGCCGTGCTCGACCGCAACGGCCTGCGCCCGAGCCGGTATTACATCACGAACGACAATCGCCTCATCCTCGCCTCCGAGGTCGGCGTGTTCGACCTGCCGGCGGAGAAGATCGTGAAAAAATCCCGCCTGACGCCGGGCAAGATGCTCCTTGTCGACACGGTCCAGGGCCGCGTTATTGAGGACGACGAGATCAAGATGCGCTACGCGGGCAGCCAGCCGTACGGCGAGTGGCTCGATTCGCAGCTCGTCTCGCTCGGCTCCCTGCCCGTGCCGAACCAGCGGCCGCAGACGTACTCCGAGACCGAGCGCGTGCGGATGCTCGGCGCGTTCGGCTACACCTATGAGAACCTGAAAACGGCCATCGAGCCCATGGCCGAGACCGGCGCGGAGCCGACGGCCTCCATGGGCATCGACACGCCGCTGGCCGTCCTGTCCGACCAGAACCCGCCGCTTTTCAACTTCTTCAAGCAGCATTTCGCGCAGGTCACGAACCCGCCGCTCGACGCCATCCGCGAGGAGGTCGTCACCTCGAGCACGGTCTACCTCGGCTCGGACGGCAACATCCTGCAGGAAAAGGCCGAAAACTGCCACGTCCTGCGCGTGGACAGCCCGATCCTGACGAACCTCGACCTCATGCGCATCCGCAATATGAAAAAGGAGAAGGACGGCTTCAAGGTCGAGACCATCCCGATCCTCTACTATAAGGGCTCGAGCCTCGAGCGCGCGCTCGATCACCTTGAAAACTCCGTCGACCGCGCCTACCGCGACGGGGCGAACATCATCATCCTGTCCGACCGCGGCGTCGACGAGACGCACGTGGCCATCCCGTCGCTGCTGGCCGTGTCGGCCACGGCGAAATACCTCGTGCGCACGAAAAAGCGCACGGCCGTCGCGCTGATCCTCGAGAGCGGCGAGCCGCGCGAGGTGCACCATTTCGCGACGCTGCTCGGCTACGGCGCGAGCGCCGTCAACCCCTACATGGCCTATGAGGCCATCGGCTACATGATCGACGAGCAGCTGCTCGACAAGGACTATTACATGGCCGTGCAGGACTACAACAAGGCCGTGTGCTCCGGCATCGTGAAGATCGCCTCGAAAATGGGCGTTTCGACCGTGCAGTCGTATCAGGGCAGCCAGATCTTCGAGGCCATCGGCATCGAAAAGAGCGTCATCGACCGCTACTTCACCGGCACGATCTCGCGCGTCGGCGGCATCGGCCTGCGGCAGATCGCCGAGAACGCCGAGGCGCTGCACTCGCGCGCGTTCGACCCGCTCGGCCTCGCCGGCGACCTGTCGCTCCCGTCCGACGGCAGCCACAAATACCGCGCGGGCAAGGAGACGCATCTCTATTCGCCCATGATCATCCACCTGCTCCAGACGGCGTGCCAGACGGGCAGCTATGAGAAATTCAAGGAGTACACGACGCAGGTCGACCGCCGCGAGACGATCCACACGCTGCGCGGCGCGCTCGAATTCAAATTCGACCCGAACGGCGGCGTGCCGCTGGGCGAGGTCGAGCCGGCGAGCAGCATCGTCCACCGCTTCAAGACGGGCGCCATGAGCTTCGGCTCGCTGTCGAAGGAGGCGCACGAGTGCCTGGCCATCGCCATGAACTCCATCGGCGGCAAGTCGAACACCGGCGAGGGCGGCGAGGACCCGGCCCGCTTCCACGTCGGCCCGGACGGGCTCGACCGCAACTCGGCCATCAAGCAGGTCGCCTCCGGCCGCTTCGGCGTGACGTCGGAATACCTTATGAGCGCCAAGGAGATCCAGATCAAAATGGCGCAGGGCGCAAAGCCCGGCGAGGGCGGCCATCTGCCCGGCACGAAGGTCTACCCCTGGGTCGCCGCGACGCGCTACTCCACGCCCGGCGTCGCGCTCATCTCGCCGCCGCCGCACCATGACATCTACTCCATCGAGGACCTCGCCCAGCTCATTTTCGACCTGAAAAACGCCAACCGCGCCGCGGACATCAACGTCAAACTCGTGAGCGAGGCGGGCGTCGGCACCGTCGCGGCCGGCGTCGCGAAGGCGGGCAGCCAGGTCATCCTCATCTCCGGCTTTGACGGCGGCACGGGCGCCGCGCCGCGCTCGTCCATCCAGAACGCGGGATTGCCGTGGGAGCTCGGCCTTGCCGAGACGCACCAGACGCTCATCCAGAACGGCCTGCGCTCGCACGTGCGGCTCGAGACGGACGGCAAGCTCATGAGCGGCCGCGACGTCGCCATCGCCTGCATGCTCGGCGCGGAGGAATTCGGCTTCGCGACCGCGCCGCTCGTCACGATGGGCTGCACGATGATGCGCGTGTGCAACAAGGACACGTGCCCCGTCGGCATTACGACGCAGAACCCCGCGCTTCGCGGCCGCTTCCGCGGCAAGCCGGAGTACGTCGTGAATTTCATGATGTTCATCGCCGAGGAGCTGCGCGAAATCATGGCAAAGCTCGGCGTGCGCACGGTCGACGAGCTCGTCGGCCGGACGGATCTTCTGCAAAAGCGCACGGACCTCACGCAGGGCCGCGTCGACCTTCTCGACCTGTCGGCCATCCTGGACAACCCGTTCCAGAGCGCGCCGAAGCAGCATTTTGACCCCGCGGACGCCTATGACTTCCGCCTGTCCGGCTCGCTGGACGAAAAGGTCCTGCTGCGCGAGTTTGACGGCAGCCTCAAAACCGGCGAGAAGAAGGAGATCTCGCTCACCGTTTCGAGCACGGACCGCGCGCTCGGCACGATCCTCGGTTCCGAGATCACGCGGCGGTTCGGCTCGAGCCTGCCGGAGGACACGTTCACCGTCCGCTGCACGGGCGGCGGCGGGCAGAGCTTCGGCGCGTTCATCCCGAAGGGCCTGACGCTGAGGCTTTCCGGCGACAGCAACGACTATTTCGGCAAGGGCCTCTCGGGCGGCAAGCTCGTGCTGGAGCCGCCGAAGGGCGCGGCGTTCCGCGCCGATGAAAATATCATCGTCGGCAACGTCGCCCTCTACGGCGCGACGAGCGGCAAGGCGTTCATCGCCGGCGTCGCGGGCGAGCGCTTCTGCGTGCGCAATTCCGGCGCGTATGCCGTGTGCGAGGGCGTGGGCGACCACGGCTGCGAGTACATGACCGGCGGCCGCGCCGTCATCCTCGGCACGACGGGCAAAAACTTCGCGGCCGGCATGTCCGGCGGCGTCGTGTACCTGCTCGACGAGGACTCCACGGCCTACCAGCGCATCAACAAGGGCATGGTCAAGATCGAGGACGTCACGAACAAGTACGACGTGCAGGAGCTCAAGGAGCTCATCGCCGAGCACGTGCGCGAGACGGGCTCGGAAAAAGGCCGCCGCGTGCTGGAGGACTTCGCGTCGTACCTGCCGAAATTCAAGAAGATCATCCCGATCGACTACGACCGCATGCTCAAGACCGTCATCCAGATGGAAGAGAAGGGCCTGAGCACCGAGCAGGCGCAGTTTGAGGCGTTTTACGCCATCCGCGGATAAGGAGGGGAGCAATCATGGGAAAACCGACCGGATTTTTGGATTATGAGCGCGTGGACTGCCCGGAGATCGCGCCGGCAGAGCGCATCCGGAACTTCAACGAATTCAAGCTCCCGCTCCCGGAGCAGGAGATGCGCACGCAGGCGGCCCGCTGCATGGACTGCGGCGTCCCGTTCTGCCAGGCGGGCATGATGTTTGGCAACGCTGTCTCCGGCTGCCCGCTGCACAATCTCATTCCCGAGTGGAACGACATGCTCTATCACGGCAGCTGGAAGCAGGCGTACTACCGCCTGCACAAGACGAACAACTTCCCGGAATTCACGGGCCGCGTCTGCCCGTCGCCGTGCGAAAAGGCGTGCGTGTGCAACTTAAACGGCCTGCCCGTCTCGTCGCACAACAACGAGCTTGCCATCATCGAGCACGCCTGGCGCGAGGGCTTCGTCCAGCCCGTCGTCCCCGAGGTGCGCAGCGGCAAGCGCGTGGCCGTCGTCGGCTCGGGCCCGTCGGGCCTCGCGTGCGCCGACCAGCTCAATCACCGCGGCCACAGCGTCACGGTATTCGAGCGGTTTGACCGCGCGGGCGGCCTGCTCATGTACGGCATCCCGAACATGAAGCTCGACAAATCCGTCGTCGACCGCCGCGTGGAGCTTATGAAAAAAGAGGGCGTGGAGTTCCGCCTCGGCGTGGACGTCGGCGTCGACGTCACGGCGGCGGAGCTGAAAAAGGAATTTGACGCCGTCGTGCTGTGCTGCGGCGCGTCGAACCCGCGCGACCTGAACCTGCCCGGCCGCGAGGCAAAGGGCATCCACTTCGCCGTCGACTTCCTGCGCGCGAACACGAAGAGCCTGCTCGACTCCGGCCTGACGGACGGCAAGGCCATCTCGGCCAAGGGCAAGCGTGTGCTCGTCATCGGCGGCGGCGACACGGGCAACGACTGCGTCGGCACCTGCATCCGCCAGGGCTGCAAGTCTGTCGTGCAGTTTGAAATGCTCGGCTGCCCGCCGACAGAGCGCGCGGCGAACAATCCGTGGCCGCAGTGGCCGAACGTGCTCAAGACGGACTACGGCCAGCAGGAGGCCATCTTCCTCCAGGGCGAGGACCCGCGCGTGTACAACACGACCGTCACGGAGTTCCACATGGACAAGCGCGGGAACTTAAACGGCGTCACGGCCGCGAACCTCTCGTGGGAGGGCGGCAAGATGACGTATCTGGACACCTACGAGATGAAGGTCGACATGGTGCTCATCGCCGCGGGCTTCCTCGGCTGCCAGGGCTACGTCGCCGACGCGTTCGGCGTGAAGCTCACGCCGCGCACCGTCGTGCAGACACAGCCGGGGGGCTACGAGACGAGCGTCCCGGGCGTGTTCACGGCCGGCGACATGCACCGCGGACAGTCGCTCGTCGTCTGGGGCATCCACGAAGGCCGCGGCGCGGCCCGCGCCGTGGACGAATACCTCATGGGCTATTCCAATCTCGACGAATAAGCTTTTTCCGGGGCGCGAGGGCCGATGCTCTCGCGCCCCTTCTTTTTTTGTTGGAATTGTCCGCGATTCATGATACAATTATTCCTGTATGGGCTCCGGAGACCGGAGCAACCGATCAACCTGAGGTGAAAGAACATGGAACAGGAACCGAACAACGAGCGCCTGCCCGACCTGCCGGAGACCGGCGGGTTCGAGGACAAGCCACACTATGAGCCGCGCCCGCGCTGGCAGCTCATCTGGGCGTGGGTGCTCATCGCCATCGTGGTCGTGGGCTTCCTCGGCTACTGCTACTGGATCGCCAGATCGTGAGGGAAGCCGTATGAATGACAAACTGAAAACCAATCTCGACCTGATCGTCTCGTTTTTCAAGGTCGGCATCCTGACATTCGGCGGCGGCTACGCCATGCTGCCGATGCTCCAGCGCGAGGTCGTCGACAAGAATCAGTGGGTCACGGAGGAGGAAGTCCTCGACTGCTACGCCATCGGCCAGTGCACGC
>CAVFYN010000035.1:16962-32093 GCA_963626425.1 Bacteroidaceae bacterium | reverse complement strand
CGCTGCTCGGCGCGCCGCGGCAGCTCATCTGCCAGTGCTGCGGCATGCCGCTCGACGACACGACCGTCAGCCACGCCCCGGACGGCGCCATCGACGAGGACTACTGCAAGTGGTGCTACGACGGCGGCGAGTTCAAATACGAAAGCGCCGAGCAGCTCATCGACTTCTGCGTCGCCCACATGGCCAGTGACGCCTGGCCCGCCGAGCAGGTCCGCGCGCACATGGAGGCCGTCGTGCCGACACTGAAGCATTGGCGAAAATAAGCCGCCCGGAGCCGGCTTTTCTTGACGTGCGCCGTTTTGTGTGATACATTCAGTATGCTTAAATTCACGTTTTTCCGGGCCCGTCCCGGATGCACCGACAAGGAGGAACCCGCATGGCACAATTCGGCAGACTCGGCGGCCCCGGCACGCAGGCGCCGCCTGAGCGGGACATCCCGCTCGACCTCCCCGCTCCCGCCTGGCTCGGCAGCGAGCCGGAAACACCCGCGCCGGTCAAAACGCTCAGCGCCGACGTCGTCGTCCTCGGCGCGGGCCACGCCGGCCTCGCCTGCGCCCGCCGCGCCGCCGAGCGCGGCCTGTCCGTCATTTTGTGCGAGGCACAGACGGAAAAGCAGTACGCGCCGTTCGGCTTTGACATCGGCCACTTAAACTCCGCCTGGCAGGCGTCGCACGGCATCCCGCACTATGACCCGACGGACTTCATCTCCGGCTACCAGCTCCAGTGCGCCGGGCGCGCGCAGCCCGACCTCATCCGCGACTTCGCCCGCCGCAGCGGCGAGGCGTTCGACTGGTTCATCGCCCCGCTGAGCGAGGAAGAGCGCGGGCAGATCGTCCCGCTGTGCTGGCCGATGGCGCCGGACTACGAGACGCGCGTCGGCCCGTTCTTCTCCTACCCCGGCGCGGCCGAGCTGGCCGGCCCGCTCATGCGCACGGCCATGCGCGCGGGCATCGAGCGCGCGAGAGAAAACGGCGCGCAGGTGCTCTTCGGCACGAAGGCCATCCGCCTGCTCCATGACGGCGGCCGCGTCACCGGCGCGGTCTGTCAGATTGAGGGCGGCGACATTCTGCACGTGATCGCCGCGCGCGGCGTCGTGCTCGCCGCGGGCGACTGCGCGGGCGATCCGGACATGCTGCGCGGCGTGTGCACCGAGGCGGCCGACATCAATTCTGACCGCGTCATCCGCGGCCCGGGGCGCGACGGCTCCGGCATCCGCATGGGCCTTTGGGCCGGCGGACGGCTCGAGGCCGGCCCGCGCGGCGCAATGGGCGGCACGCACGCCCTCCCGCTCGGCCCCGGCGGCACGATCGCGACGCTCTGGCTCAACCGCGACGGCCGCCGCTACTGCAACGAGGCCTTCGGCGGCCCCGCCACCGCCGGCGCGCAGGGCGCGCGCCAGCCGAAGGGCATGCTCTACGCCGTCTGGGACGCGAACTGGGAGCGCGCGTTCTACCACCAGATGGCCGCGCATTTCAACCTGAAATACTGGGGCAGCGAAATGCACGACGACCTGGCCGCCATGATGGCCGGCGCGCGCGAGGCCGGCCCCGAAGGCTTCACGTCCGGCCGCACGACGATCTACTGCGCCGAGACGCCGGAGCTTCTGGCCGACTATCTCGGCCTGACCGGCCGGGCGAAGGAGAACTTCGCCGCGTCCATCGCGCGCTACAACCACTGGTGCGACATCGGCGTCGACGAGGACTACGCCCGCGCCCCGTCCACGCTCCGCGCGCTCGACACCCCGCCGTACTACGCCTTCGGCACGCCGAAAATGACCGGCATGATCATGGTCAGCCTCGCGGGCCTCGAGGTCAACGGCGAGCAGAACTGCCTCGGCCGCGACTTCGAGCCCATCGCCGGCCTGTACGCCACCGGCAACTGCTCCGGCGGCCGCTTCCCGCTGCAGTACACCTCGCCCATGAACGGCATCAGCATCGGCATGGCCCTCACACTCGGCTACTGCCTCGGCGACCGGATCTGATTTTTCTCCGCCCGCGGCCCCTGCAGCCGCGGGCGGATTTTTCGCCCCGCGAAAATTCGGCTTGATTTTTCCCACCGCGGCTGTTATAATGGTCAGGCAATCTTCGGAAGCGTAGCTCAGCAGGGAGAGCACTTGCTTCACACGCAAGGGGTCGTCGGTTCGAGCCCGGCCGTTTCCACCAATAAGAAAAGCCACGACTTTGGTCGTGGCTTTTCTTATTGGTGGACAATTTTTATTTCCACGGCGGAAGTGAATCCCGCCGGGAGCAATTCTCCGCTGGCGCTCCGAATTGACGCGCGATGCGCGCCGGGCTTTGCCCGGTATCGGTTTTCCGTCAGTGCATGGTAGGGGCGGATATTATCCGCCCGCAAAGCCGATTGCGAACCAGCGTCTAATTAGACCTGTCACCCTGAGCTTGTCGAAGGGTCTGCCCGATTGCGGTAGTCTTGCGTCTATCTCCAGCGCTGGAATAATGCGCGACCATACCGCAATCGGAAAGATTCCACGCCGCTCCGCGGCTCTGAATGACATTCTGTTTTGGCGCTGGGGCGCAATCGGTTCTCCGTAATCGGGAAGATCCTTCGACTCGCTGCGCTCGCTCAGGATGACAGGTCTAACTAGGCGCGCGCCCCAATCGGTCTCGCGGCGGGATGAGGTCATCCCGCCCTACGGCGAGTCCGACGGCGTGCACTCCTTTTTCACCGCCCACCCCTTGACATCCCCGCCCGCCGCATTGTAGAATCCAGTCAAAAACCGCAAAGGAGCGTCTGCCATGATCTCGCCGACCGATTACATTCCGTTTTCCAATCAGGAGGAAAAGTGCGCGCAGCTGCGGCGTTGGGGGCTGCTCGGCGAGGGGCAGGACGCGCGGGAATATGTCTACACCGGCGCGTACACGGACGAGCCGGTGCTCTGCGCGGTCGTCGGCGCCGCCGAGCGGGATGTCGCGGTCATTTCCGTCGGCGGGCGCGAGCACTGCATCTATGCGTCGTACCTGGCCGAGATGCAAAAGGGCTACCTCTCCCGCTCGCTGCCCGAGACGTACTGCGTCGTCGACCTGGAAACGACGGGGCTGAGCGCAAAGCGCGACCGGATCATCGAATTTGCCGGCATCCGCTACCACCTCGGGCGGGAGACGGCGCGGCTGTCGCTGCTCATCCGGCCGGATGTCCCGCTGCGGCCGGAGATCACGGCGCTCACGGGCATCACGCCGGAAATGCTCGAGGACGCGCCGCCGCTTGAGGCCGTGTTTCCCTCCATCGCCGAATTCTTGGGCAATGACGCCATCGTGGCGCACAATGCGCCGTTTGACACGGGCTTCCTGCGCGAGGCGTATGACGCCATGGGCGTCCCGATGAAAAATCCGTCCATCGACACATTGAAGCTCGCGCGCGCCGCGTATCCCGCCATGCCGAACTACAAGCTCTCCACGCTCAAGCGCGAGCTCGGCATCCGCGTCGCCGTGGCCCACCGCGCCATGCCCGACGTCGAGGCGACGGCCGCGCTGCTGCGGCTTTGTACAAACGAACTGCTCAAAAAAGGCCGGAACTTCTAAAAGTTCCGGCCTTTTTTCCATGCTGCGAAGAATGTGACGTCCGCCTCCGCGTCCGTGAGCGGGATGTGGACGCGCTCGGTCAGGCGCTCGATGCGCCGCAGGCTGTAATCCGTGGAAAAGCACGGCAGCGACGACGCGCGCACGAGCTCGAAAAACGCCGCCTCGTCCGTCTGCACGAGAAAGCGTGACGCCGGCATTTTCGCGCGGCAGAGCGTGTCCCAGAAGCCGAGCTCCGAGCGCAGGAGGAAGTTGAACCCGTCGATGTCCGAAAACGCGAGCGTCTTTTTCGCGGCGAGCGCGTGATCCGGCGGGACGCTGACGAACAGCCGCTCGCGCAGGATCGGCTTCGCGGCCCAGCCCTCGCGCCGGACGGGGTACGGCAGCACCGCGATGTCGCACGCGCCGCGCTCCATCGCGCGCTCGACGTCCTCGCTCGGGCAGACGGACGAGGCGACCGTCTTGTCCGGCCGCGCCGCGCCGAGCTTCGGCAGCAGCTCCCACAGCGGCGCGGGCGCGCACGAGCAGACGGTCACGGTTCTGCGCGCGGCGTCGAACGCGCGCACCTGCTGCGCGGCCTGCTCCGTCTGGCGCACGATCTGCCCGGCCAGCTGCGCGGCCAGGCGGCCGGTCTCGTTTAATTCGATGCGGTTTTTCCCGCGCGCAAACAGCGGCGCGCCGAAGCCGTCCTCCACGCGCTGCATCGCGCGGGTGACGGACGGCGTGGAAATATGAAATTCCTCCGCGGCGCGGCTGAGCGTCCCGAGCCGCGCAAAGGCGTCGAGCAGCGCAAGATCCGACAGTTCCAGCATGGTGCATCCCTCTTTTGCTTTTCAGATTCTGCAAAGTAGATTGCGATATTGATAGTGTACTTCCCCGCCGCTTCGTTGTAAAGTAGCTGCAGAAAGAAATTTTGCATTTCAGTTTGGAGGTCATCACTATGGAGTATGTCACGCTCAACAACGGCATCAAAATGCCGCAGCTCGGCTACGGCGTCTACCAGACGCCGGCGGAGGACACCTGCCGCTGCGTGCTCGACGCCATCGACGTCGGCTACCGCAGCATCGACACCGCGCAGGCGTACTACAACGAAGAGGGCGTCGGCGAGGCGCTGAAAAAATGCGGCCTGCCGCGCGAGGAATTCTTCCTGACGACGAAGGTCTGGATCACGAACGCGGGCTATGAAAAGGCCAAAGCGTCCATCGAGGCGTCCATGGAAAAGCTCGGCACGGACTACCTCGACCTGCTGCTCATCCACCAGCCGTTCGGCGACTATTACGGCACGTACCGCGCCATGGAGGAGCTCTACAAGGCCGGCCGCCTGCGCGCCATCGGCGTGTCGAACTTCGGCCCCGACCGCTACCTCGACCTTGAGCACTTCGCCGAGGTCAAGCCCGCCGTCAACCAGATTGAGACGCACGTGTTTCAGCAGCAGAAAACGGCGCGCGAATACCTGAAAAAGTACGGCTGCCAACCCGAGTCCTGGGGCCCGTTCGCCGAGGGCCGCAACGACATGTTCACGAACCCCGTCCTGACCGCCATCGGCGAAAAGTACGGCAAAACGGCCGCGCAGACCGCGCTGCGCTTCCTGCTCCAGAGCGGCGTCGTCATCATCCCCAAGTCCACGCACAAAGATCGCATGCAGGAGAATTTCGACCTGTTCGACTTCCGCCTGACGGACGAGGACATGGCCGCCATCTCCGCCCTCGACTCCGGCGAGAGCCTGTTCTTCTCGCACTACGACCCCAAGACGGTCGAGTGGTTCATGTCCATCCTTTAAGGCACAAAAAAAGACGCCCCAGACGGGGCGTCTTTTTTTATTTATCAGCCCGCACGATCATTGCGGCGACCTGGGCTCTTGTGGCGTAGCCGCCGGGGCGGGAGCCGTCGGTGATGCCGCGGGCGATGGCAGTCTGCCATTCGTCCGCGAGGGCGGCGGACACGCTCGTGCTCTGCCCCTTGAGCGCGGCGGCCAGCTCCTCGCGGACGATGGCGCGCAGCTGCTGCTCGGTCATGTCGATCTCCTCCTTTACCATGGTCAAAAAGCGCGCCCACGCCGCGCCGTCGCGCACGAGCGGCTCGGGGCAGATCTTGCCCGTGACGTCGTAGTGGCGGATGACGCAGGTCTCGTCCAGGCCGTGCTTCGTCAGAAGCTGCCGGACGAGCGCCGCGGCGCGATGCAGCGTCGCGTCCGGGATCGTGTAGCGCCCGGAAATTTTCCGCGAGCACAGCTCGATGCCGATGCTGTTGGCGTTGCGGCAGGCCGGGTGGCGGTAGCTCTGCCCCGATTCCGCGCCGCAGTGCCACGCGGTGTCGGCCTCGGGAACGGACTGCCAGACCTCGCGCTCGTCGACGAAATAGTGCGCGCTCGTGCGCAGATTCCGCGTGCGGAAGTAATTGCAGTTGCCCTTGGCCGTGTCGCCGTCGCCGGCCGTGTAGTGGATGACGATGAATCGGACCGCCTGCGCCCGGCCGCGGCGGTAGTTGCTCGCGTCGGCAAGCAGCCGGTTCATTCGCGCACCGCCTGCGTTCCGAAATAGAACGCGATGACCGTCGTGAATACGGTCAGAAATTCCTGACCCGACAGCCGGCCCTGCACGCACAGGGCGGCAAACACCGCCGTCATCGTGATCGTCACGATGGATTTGACCGTGAGCAGCCGGGCCAGCCGCTCGAAAAACGTCTTGTTCATGGCTTCCTCCTTTCCGCGGGGCGCAAAAAAGCCCCGCCGACACTTGACATCGCGCGGCGGAGCGGAGTAAAATAAGGATACAGAGGGCGCTGCTGCAATGACGGTCAGCCCTCGAATCGAACCAACGTTACGTTGACCGCTCGGGTGGCAGCCGGGCGGTCAACAAGCTTTTATGGTAAAAACACAGCCCAGCAGGGCTATGTACAGCAAGCACAGAATGATCCGGCCTAGCCGTTCCCACATCCGCATCACCCCCTTTCGCAAGGGAGTGGCTAACCGCCATTTTTGCAACAGCGCCGGGCTTATTTTACCAGCTCCGCCGCAGTTTGTCAAATTTCACCATGCCGCTCCGGCGTCGCCGGAGCGGCTTTTTTCAGCAGCTTTTCCGCAGCGGCAGGGCGTTGACCTCCCGCATGATGACGTCGGCGTCGCCGTTTCCGCCGAGGCCGGCATGGTAGCTTTCGTGCATGGCGTTCAAAATGCGCCGGTCGTCGAAGTCGATCGCGCCCGCCTCGACGTATTTCTGGCCGAGATAGCGGATGCGGTCGAGCATGACGATCTTCTGGCTCTCGATGAGCGCGGCGAGCTTGTCGTCGCGCTTTTTCTCAAGCTCCGCGCGCTCTTTTTCCGTCTTTTCGCGCCGCTTGGACGCCGCGGCCGCGAACGCGCACAGCACGCTCGCAAGCGCGGCGATGGCGGTGCAGAGAATGTCCGTCACGCTTCGTCCTCCCTCCCGTCCGGGGCCGCGGGGCCCTCAGAACAGTCTATGCCCGCCGCGCATCGCTCGTGTTCGAGCATCTCCGCCAGCTCCGCCTCCACCTCCGGCGAGATGGGCGGGCGGATGCCCTGCCACGCAAGCCACATTGCCTCTTCCAGATCCATGATGATTCCTCCTCATTTTTGTATTGCGGCCAAAGCCGCCTTCACCCGTAGCGCCGCGTGCGGCAAAAGTTGCACGAAAACGTCATACCGCGCGGAAAATTTTCAAAAAAAAATCGCCCGGTGCGCGGCCGTCGCCGCCCCACCGGGCTTTACGCCGCCGCGGGCGGCTGGTATAATCAGGTCAAAGGCCGCGCGGCGGCCGAACTTTCATCCGGGAGGCTGATCGTATGCAGCATGAGATCACATCGTCCATTCCCCTGCTCGATGACCACGGCAATCTGACCGAGCCCGGCTTCGCCCGGCAGCTTCTGCCGGTCTACGACCGCAAAAAGGTCCGCGGCCGCCTGACCCGGCTGAAGGAGTGGGACTATTACTACGTCGGGAACGACCGCTTCGGCGTCGCGCTGACCATCGCGGACAACGCGTACATGGGCCTGGACTCCATCTCGTTTCTCTCGTTCACGGATACGCCGTGGGAGATCACAAAAAGCGTCATGCGCGCCCTGCCGCTCGGGCGGACGGATCTCCCGGCCAGCTCGGACGCCGGCGTGAGCGCAAGCGCCGGGCGGCATCATACGCTCACGTTCCGCACAGAGCACGGCGTGCGCACGCTCTACGCGCACATGGACCGCTTCCGCGGCGAGGCGCCCATCGACGTGCGCCTGACGCTCACGGACGCGCCGCGCGAGTCCATGGTCATCTGCACGCCGTTTGAAAAGCCCGGCCATTTTTACTACAACCAGAAGATCAACTGCCTGCGCGCCTCCGGCACGGTGACGCTCGGCGACGACGTCTATGCCTTCCGCCCGGGCGAAGCGTTCGGCGTGCTCGACTGGGGCCGCGGCGTTTGGACGTATCACAACACGTGGTACTGGGGCTCGGCCTCGGGCCTGTGCGGCGGCGTGCCGTTTGGGTTCAACATCGGCTACGGCTTCGGCGACACGTCGGCCGCGACGGAGAACATGCTCTTCTACGGCGGCCGCGCGCACAAGCTCTCCGCCGTCACGTTCCACATCCCGCAGTCGGGCGGAAAAGACGACTACCTGCGCCCCTGGCGCTTTTCCAGCGACGACGGCCGCTTCGAGCTGGACTTCCGCCCCGTCATCGACCGCGCCGCCTGCACGGACTTCAAGCTCCTCGGCAGCGACCAGCACCAGGTCTTCGGCCGCTTCTCCGGCACCGTCGTCTTAGACGACGGCACCCGCCTCGCCGTGTCCGACCTGTTCGGCTTCGCGGAAAAGGTCGAAAATAAGTGGTAGGACCCAGCCCGCCTTTTTACACGGGCGCTCATAAGGCAGGAATTCCAAAAAATCAGGGGTCCGGAAATAGACAGCTCGGAATTTGCGGAGAGGACAACAAATGGCAAAGGTAAAACTTACGATCACGGACAGCAAATGCAGAAGTGGTTATTTCAAAAAAGGTCAGGAATTTATTGTTGAGGATTTGTGTCCGCCATTATGTCATGAGTTTTGGAACAGTATGTACCCACTTGTTTATGCGCTCCAAAACGGAGCGGAATTAGACTATGGAACTACGCGGGCGAAGATGTTTGACATAAAATGCCCGGATGGCGGCAGAGTGTGCATCCACGGGGAAGTTTTAGAAGATCGCGAAATTCCAATCTGACCGCGGAAATACGCCGCATCCGGTCCGCTGACTACGCAATATGGCAGGCGGCATCCGGGCATCCGCATTTTCTATGGCCTTGCAGGGCCGGATCCCCTGCCGAAACAGGAAACGGCGTGGCCGAGGCCACGCCGTTTTCGATATTGCTTTCTTATGACCCCGGCCATTCACGGCGGGCAGCTCTTTATTCCTCCACCACCTCCGCCGACATCGCCGAGACCTCATACGCCACGCGTTTTTCGCTGCCGGTGTCGAGCGTTTTGATGTACTCGCGGCTCTGCAAACGGCCGGTGACGGCCAGGCGGGCGCCGACGGGCAGCTCGGACGCCTCGCGGGCCGTGCGGCCCCAGAGGATGCACGGCAGGTAGTCCGCGCGGTGGTACGGCCGGTTCACCGCGAGCATGACGTCGCAGATCTCGCGGCCGAGCGGCGTCCGCCGGTAGACGGGCGCGCGGCAGAGCGCGCCGGATAAAAACACCTGATTGTCCGGCTCGCCGTCGCACGCGCGCAGCGCGTCGCAGAACGCGGAAATGACGAGCTTGCGCCCGACGCCCTGCCGGTTGTTGAACGAGCGCAGCTGGCCCGTGACCTCGAGCAGTCCGCCGCCGGACAGGTCGACCGTTTCGAGCACCTGCTCCGGCACGATGACGTCCAGCACGTCCGCCGTCCCGCTCAGCCGCTCCACGCGCAGCGGGAACCGGAAAAAGCGCCGGCCGTGGTTCTCGTGAGAAAATGCAGGAAGCTGCGCCAGCTCGCCGCGCAGCAGGATCTTGTTGGCTGTAAAGTCCATGCTTCCACCTCTCCGCTTGAATCTCCTGGAAGCATCCTATTCGCAGCCCGTCCCAAATATGCGCGCACGAAAAGGCCGCTGCCATCCGGCAGCGGCCTTGTTTCGGATCTTATTTCGCGGGCGCATCCTGCGCAGGCTCTTCTTTAGGCGGCTCCGGCGCGTCCGTCACGTCGGCGACGGCGCGGACGCCGTAGTAGCGGTCCGTTTTCGTGTCGAGTCCTTTTTTGTCCAGCCGCGCGTTGATGATGTCCGCGAGCAGCGCGTACAAAAACGCGAACACCGGCACGCCGAGCAGCATGCCCATAAAGCCGAACAGCCCGCCGGCCACCGTGATGGACACGACGACCCAGAAACCCGTCAGCCCCGTCGCGTCGCCGAGGATGTGCGGCCCGATGACGTTGCCGTCAAGCTGCTGGAGCACAAGGATGAAAATGACGAAGTAAAAGCACTGGATCGGGCTGACGAACAAAATGAGGATCGCGCTCGGGATGGCGCCGATGTACGGGCCGAAGAACGGGATGACGTTCGTCACGCCGACGATCGTCGCGATGAGCACCGGGTACGGCAGGCGCAGGATGCGCATCCCGAAAAAGCACAGCACGCCGATGATGAGCGAATCGAGGATCTTCCCGCGGATAAACCCGCCGAAAATGCGGTTGGCGCGGCGGGACAGCTGCAAAATGCGGTCGGCGCGCTCGGGCTTCCAGATGGCGATGACGCACTTTTTCGCCTGCGCGAGAAACCGGTCGCGCGAGGCGAGCAGGTACACGGAGATGATGAGCCCGACGACGACGAACATGACCCATTTCACGACGGAGAACACGGACGTCGTCACCGTGACCATGACTTTCTGCACCGTGCTCGTCAGGTCGTTTTTCATCCAGTTTTCCAGCCAGTCATAAAACCGCGCGAGTACCGTGTCCGCATAGCTTTTGACCGTCGGCTGATTCTCCAGCAGCCGCGTGACCCATTTGCGCGCCGTCTCGTAATAGCCCGACAGGTTCGACACGATGCCGGAGATCGTGTCGACGAGCTGCGGCAGGATCGCGCCGATGAACGCCCACACGACCACGATGACGGCCGCGAGCGCCGCGAGGATGCCGACGATGCGGCCGATGATCTCCGCATTCTTGTCCGACATGCCGCGCTTTCCCAGCAGCTTCCCCAGCCCGCTCTCCACGGCGCGGACGATGGGGTTGAGCAGGTACGCGAACGCGAAGCCGTACAGGATCGGTGAGAGGATATACATCAGCGAGCGGAACGAGGCCGACACGCCGGAGAAGTTCGTCAGAATGATGACCGCAAACAGCAGCGCCAGAAGCGTTAAAAACGCCGTCAGGCCCCACTTGAAATAGTGCTGGTTGTCCTCGTGCACGCGCCGTCCCGCCTTCCACTTTTTGTTTCATAGCTTACTGTACCACGCCGCACCGCCCCGCGTCAAGGAGCCGCGCGGATTTGCGCAAAAGTTCACGCTTTTTTCATGAAATATCTGGTGTTCCGATCTATAATCCTTTATAATACCTTCGATTGGCAAGGGCAAGCACGCTTTCCAGCGGCAAAAAGTCACCGCTGGACTGCGTCATCGTCCTAGGTGGGCGCCAGCCCACCGTCGTCCTCTTCCTTGCCAGCGCCGATTTTTCCTCGCTGGAAAGTCCTTCGGAGTTTTTCGGGAGCGAAAATCGTGGCCCAGCAAGGCTGACGAAGCAGGCGGGCTGTCGCCCGCCAATGAGGAAAACGACGCTGGACGCGATTTTGGCCCCGAAAAACCGTGTTTGCCCTTGTCAATCGAAGGTAATGATTTGAGAAAGACTCTTTGAAACTTCAAGGGAGGACTGACTTATGAAATATTGCAGATCCTGCGGCGCGCCGCTGCTCGACGGCTTCCGCTTCTGTGTCCAGTGCGGCGCGACGGCCGACCCTGACGCCGTCGTCGACCGTCCGGACGAGCCCGCGGCCGAAATCCCCGCAGCCGAGGCAGCCGCGCCGGAGGCCCCCGCGCCCGCCGCGAGCGTGTCCGGCATGCCCGCCTATGTGCCGGACCGCACGGAGCCCGTTTCCGCGCCCGCGCCTGTCCCGGCGCCCGCGCCGCAGCCGGCGCCCGTGCGTCCCGTCGCGCCCGCGCCCGCTGCGAAGGCCGAGGACAGCAAGCCCGCGGGGCTTTTGAGCTTTGACGGCGCGTTCGTCGCGCTGCTGCTGTTCTGCCTGCCCGGCGTCGGCCTCATCACCGGCATCATCTGGGCGCTCGGCGGCGCGAAAAATCCGAGCCGGAAAAATCTCGCCCGCGCGTATCTGCTGCTCGTGCTGGCGCTCGTGCTCTTCTTCGGCTGCATGGCGCTGCTGCTCCACCTCATCGCCGGCGAGCAGATGGTCCGCTTTTTCGACCTGCTCCGCTCGTGGCTGAGCGCGCAGTAAAACCGCATCCCGTCTGCCCCGCCGTCTGCCGGACGGCGGGGCATTTTTCCATTTTCGAAGCCTGTTGGCATTTGTGAATAAATCTCGCCGCGCCGCGCCGCGGGAATTTATGCAGCCGTCCGATTTCGATGCTCCGGGGCTGTACAATCTCCGCACATTATGGTATATTTTCTGTTGGCTTGTTTCGAGAATCTAACTGAAAGGGATGCAATTTTGTGAAAAAGTCCAAGTCCTGCGTACCGTCCATCGTTGGCGCGCTCGTCGTCCAGCTCTGCGTCGGTATCCTCTATCTGTGGAGCGCCCTGCGCGCCGACATTGTCAAGTCCTTCAACTGGAGCGACAGCGCGGCCGGCATGGTCTCTTCGTACATGATCTTCTCGTTCGTGTTCGGCAACCTCATCGGCGGCTTTATCAACGACAAGAAGGGCCCGAAGCTCACGTGCGTGCTCGGCGTCATCCTCTTCTCGCTCGGCGTCGGCCTGACGGGCCTGCTCACGCCGTCCACCGTCGGCCTTCTCAACATCACCTACGCCGTCATGGCCGGCCTCGGCTCCGGTTTTGCCTACGGCGCGTGCATTTCCTGCATCCAGAAGTGGCTGCCGCATAAGCGCGGCCTGGCCTCCGGCCTCGCGTGCAGCGCGTTCGGCCTGTCGACCGTCGTGTTCACCCCGCTGTCCACCGTGCTCATGGACCAGTTCCGCAACGCCGAGGGCATCGTGAACTTCACGCCGGTGTTCCTCATCCTCGCGGGCGTGTTCGCCGTGCTCGGCCTCATCGCCTGCATCTTCATCACGCTGCCGGACGAGGAGTACCTGAAGAAGCTCAACCTCCCGGCCTCCGCGACGAGCGGCGCCGTGAACTTCACGCTCGGCCAGTCCATGAAGACCCCGGCGTTCTGGGCGCTGTTCTTCTCCATCTTCTTCATCAACGGCACGTGGAACCTCTGCGTCCCGCTCATCAAGAACCTCGGCATCGTCCGCGGCCTGACGCCGGCCACCGCCGTGTTCTGCGTCTCGTTCACCGGCATCACGAACGCCGCCGGCCGCCTCATCATGGCCTCGCTGTCCGATAAGCTCGGCCGCTCGAACACGATGTACGTTCTGTGCGGCATCACGCTCGTCGGCGCCATTCTCATGACGTTCATCACCGGCTACGGCTACTTCGCGACCATCGCGCTCATCGCCTTTGCCTACGGCGGCCCGTCCGCCCTGAACGCCGCGCTGTGCACCGACCTCTTCGGGCCGAAGAACTCCGGCACGAACTACGGCGTCGCGATGCTCGCACTCGGCTTCAGCTCCATCTTCTTCAACTTCATCGCCAACTCCATCATCAAGGCCTCCGTCAACGTCGAGGCCGGCACGGCCGTCGGCATCATGCCCACGTTCATCATGGGCGCCGTCACCGCCGTCATCCCGGTGTTCCTGATGATCTACATCAACAACTACCTCAAAAAGCGCTCCGCGAAAGCCTGACCCAAACGAAAAAGCCGCGTCCCGTCCGGGACGCGGCTTTTTTTGCGCCAATTTACTTCTTCTTCGGCTGGAGCTTGTGCTTGAGCCCCTTTTTGTCCATGATGTACGTGTTGTCGAGCTGCGCCGTCAGGTTTTCGCGGACGGAGGCGACATAGAGCTGGCGAAGCTCCGCGCGCTCGGCGGTCTCCTCCTCGGTCAGGCCCTCGGTCTTTGCCTTTTTGGCGAGCGCGTTGATGCGGTCGATTTGTTCCTGGCTGATCATAAAAATTCCCTCACAGATATTTTAGAATCGTCACGGCCGTGCGGCCCTTGCGCGTCGTTCCGTCGACGGAGGCGAGCTTCAGCCGCCCTTGCCCGCGGATGGAAATGACGCTGCCCGGCGCGACGGCCTTGTCCGGCTTTTCGCACGGCAGATGCTCGAGCGTCACCGCGCCGCGGCGGATGAGCTCCGCGGCCGACGAGCGGCTCAGATTGCACCCGGCGGCCACGATGCTGTCGAGCCGGAGCGCCGAGACGCTCTCGCGCTTTTCCTGCACGCGGACGGGCGGGACGGTCACCGCGTCAAAGCCGATCTCGGACAGCGAAAGCTGCGCGCGCCCGGCGCTTGTGATGTTCTGAAGGACATAGGGCAATATCTCGCGCGTGACGAGAAAGTCGCACTGCCCCTCTCCGACGTAGATGTCGCCGACCGTCTCGCGCTTGATGCCGCTGCCCATCAGGCTTCCGAGCAGGTCGCGGTGCGAGATGGCGTCGGCTGCGCGGAAGGCCGCGTGCACGGCAGCGATGGGGCTGTCCTCGCCGGAGAGATAGCTCTCGTCCAGATAATCCGGCAAAAAGCAGCACACGGCGCGCTCGGCGCCCTCCGCGCCGCCGAAAAAGTGAAATTCCGCGCTTCCGGCCGCGCGCAGCATCGGCTCGATGAGCGCCTGCTCCCGCGCGGTCAGGAAATTCGTCGCGGCCGGGATGTTGCGCCGCTCGGCCGCGGCCATTTTATCAAGCACCCGCGCGAAGAGGATCCTGTCCTCATCCGACTGGGCGAATCTTGCGATGAGTTCCGATTTTTCCATTGCAGCACCTTCCACCCGCTATCTTATCACGGCGCGGCGCGCCGCGCAATTGACATTTTGCCGCAAATCCGATACCATGACCGTGAAGGGGCTGATTTTATGGCGACAGAACAGATTCGCGCCGCCTGCCGCGGCTGCCACGGCGGGTGCATGCACATCCTGACCGTGGAGGACGGCCGCGTCACGCGCGTCCGGCCCGACCCGGACGGGCCGCTCAACCGCGGCCACGCCTGCGTCAAGGGCATGAGCATCCTCGAGCAGATGTACCACCCCGACCGCCTGACGCAGCCCATGCGCCGCGCCGGCGCGCGCGGCGGCGGCAAGTGGGAGAGGATCAGCTGGGACGACGCCTACACGGAGATCGCCGAAAAGCTCGGCCATCTCTCGAAAACCTACGGCCCCGAGTCCATCGCCCTCATCTCCGGCACCGGGCGGCACCATCTCGCGCAGTTCTGGCGCTTCGGCAACGTCCTCGGCACGCCGAACGCGACGTCGTCCGGCGCGCTCATCTGCCTCGGCCCGCGCAAAAACGCGGGCGATTTCACGGCAGGCTTATTCGCGGGCGTGGACTATTACGGCGAAACGAAGCCCGCGGGCATCCTCGTCTGGGGCGCGAACCCGGCCGTCAGCGGCGCGGACGGCGAGCTGCAGTGGCAC
>CAVFYN010000035.1:7799-16952 GCA_963626425.1 Bacteroidaceae bacterium | reverse complement strand
GCTCCGCCTGCGCCCGGGCACGGACGGCGCGCTCGCGCTCGGCATCCTGAACGTCCTCATTTCCGAGGATCTCTACGACCACGACTTCGTCGAAAACTGGACCTACGGCTTTGAAGAGCTCGCCGCGCGCTGCCGGGAATATGACCTGGACCGTGTGAGCGAGATCACCTGGGTCCCGAAGGAGCAGATCGTCCGGGCCGCGCATCTTCTCGCCGAGGTCAAGCCGTTTTCGCTCGAGTGGGGCACGGGCGTCGAGCAGACGCCGAACGCCATCCACACCTGCCGCGCCATTTTCATGATCCCGGCGCTCACGGGCAACTACGACGTCCCCGGCGGCTTTGTCGAGAGCATGGAGATCGCGCCGACGGCCGACCCGCTGTTCGACCGGCTGTCCCCGGAAATGATGAAAAAGTGCATCTCCGGCGGCTACCCGCTCAACGACGGCACCATGACGCCGAAGCTCTTCGCGCACCCGTACCTGACGCTCGACGCCATCCGCACGGGCAAGCCCTACAAGATCCGCGCGCTGCTCTCGCACGCGAACAACACGCTTTTGTCCGTGCCGGACAGCCTGCACAGCTACGAATGCCTCAAGGAGCTCGAGTTTTTCGTCTACATGGACTTCTTCCTGACGCCGACGGCCGAGCTTGCCGACATCGTCCTGCCCGCCGCGCTCTGGCCGGAGATCGACAGCGTGTACTGCATGCCCGAATTCGGCGACCAGGCCGCGCTGTGCATGCGAAAGGCCGCGCAGGTCGGGCAGTGCAAGTCCGACGAGGACTTTTTCCTTGAGCTCTGCCGGCGCATGGGCCTTGATTACGGCGCGGCGAGCCAGCGCGAGATCCTCGACGCAAGCCTCGCCGAGATGGGCCGCCGCCGACCGGAATACGCCGGGATCGACTTTGACCGCTTCGCCGAGCTCGGCTACATCGAGCCCGCGCGCACCTATTATAATTACAAGCGCCGCGGCGGCTTCCGCACGCCGTCGGGCAAGTTTGAGCTCTGGTCGCACATCATGGCGGACGCCGGGCAGGACCCGCTTCCCGTCTGGACGGAGCTGCCCGAGAGCCCCGCGAGCCGCCCGGATCTTCTGCCGCGCTACCCGCTCGTCCTGACGACGGGCAGCCGGCTCCAGCCGTATTTTATCTCCAACAACCGCCAGATCCGCTCGCTGCGCCGCCTGGCCCCGTTCCCGACCGTGACGCTCCACCCGGACGCCGCCGCAGCCGCGGGCATCGCGGAGGGCGACTGGATCTGGATCGAAACCAAGCGCGGCCGCATCACGCAGCGCGCGCACCTCGAGCCGGAGCTCGACCCGCGCGTCGTCAACTGCGAAATGGGCTGGTGGTACCCCGAGGCCGGCGCGCCGGGGTATGACTGGGCGCTGTCGAACGCGAACGTCCTGACGGTCGGCGCCCCGCCGTGTGACCCCGTCGGCGGCGCGTACCAGCTGCGCGGCCTGCTCTGCCGCGTGTACCCGAACCCGGACGGGAAGGCCATCGAAACGCGCTATGCAGCATGGATGAAGGAGGCGCCCCATGGAACATAAGCCCCGCGTCAGCCGAAAGCGCACCCGCATCGCGATCATTCTGCTCGCCGTCTTTGCCGCGCTCATGCTCGCAAGCGGCATCTCGGGCAGCCCCGTGCCGATGTACATCGCCTTCGCCGTCTTTGCCGCGGCGGCCATTCTCGTCATGTACACGTCCCGCTGCCCGAACTGCGGCGCGATCTTCCGCTATCTCCACTGGTCAAGATCCGCCGGCTTCTGCGAGCAGTGCGGCCAGCGCATCCGCTTCGACGACGAGCCGGACGACGACGAATAAAAAATCCCGCCGGGGCTTCATGCTCCGGCGGGTCGATTTTTATGCATCCGCGTCATCCGGTGCGCTCAGGCGCGCCTCGAGCGCCTCCTGCTTTTCCAGAATGGCCGTGACCTTGTCGTACAGATCCTCGATCATGATCTCCGTCTTGAGGTTGACCTTGTAGTCATTTTCGGCGCGGCGGCGATCCTTCTCCTCCTGCCGGTTCTGGCTCATCATGATGAGCGGCGCCTGAATGGCCGCCACGCACGAGAGCACGAGGTTGAGCAGGATGAACGGATACGGATCAAACGCGTGCGACGCGAGCAGCGCATTGATGACCATCCACGCGATGAGCACGCCCGTGAACGAGAAAATAAACGCCCAGCTTCCGGCAAAGCGGGCGATGGAATCCGCCGCGCGCTGGCCAAGCGTGTATTTTTCCTTCTCCGGGTTCGCGGAGATCTTGCTGTCCGCGAGCAGGGCGAGCACCTCGTCGTCGCTCATATCCCGCCGGATGTCCGAGAGGACCTCTTCGAGCAGCTTCCGGTTTTCTTTCATGGCACCATGCCCCTTTTTGCGCGTTTTTCCCCATTATAGCCAACGCCCCGCACCCGGTCAAGCCGGAAAAAACGCGGCGCGGGATCGCCCGCGCCGCGCCGTTTTAATCCAGACTGCTCAGATAATCCACCGCGCTTTGCCCCGCGATGTAGCTGCCCGCGAGGGCCCAGTTCATGTCGTTGATGAACTGGCGCTTGATGCCGCCGAGGTTCACGTGGCGGCCGGAGGCAAAGTCGCCGACGACGTAGAGGCCCTCGACCGTGCCGCCGTCCTTGGCGTAGGCCCGCATGTCGGGATCGACCTTCACGCCGCCGAACGCGCCGTCCGTCGCGGTGAAGCCGCCGACGGCGTAGAACGGGCCCTCCGTAAGCGGGACGAGCGTGTCGGCCGGCTTGAAAAAGCCCCAGTCCATGCCGGATTCGCAATAAGAATTGTACTCCGCGACCTCGGCCTTGAGCCCCTCGGCGTCGATGCCCGTCATGGCGGCGAGTTCATCGAGCGTATCGGCCTTGTAGCAGGCCTTCTCCTTCGCCGCGGCCGCGTCGAGGTCGGCGTGGACGGCGTCCATCGTGTCCGGGAGCTTCAGCCCGGCGAAGAGCGGGTCGGCGATCTCATACCCGCCGCCTCCGCGCTCAAAGGCCGTTCTGAGGACGTTCTCGCTGAACACGGCAAAGACATAGCCCTTCGGCTGCGCCATTGTGACGTGGCCGGCGTCGAACTGGTCCATGTGGCCGATGATGGGGTCGGACGTGTAGCGGCGGCCGTTAAAATTGACGGAAATGGCAAACGGCGAGACGCTCATGGCCGAATACGACTGGCTCTTGACCATGTAGAGCGGCCCCATAAGGCGCAGGCAGAAGCTGTCGTAGTCAATAAACGCGCCGACCTTTTCCATCAGCGGCAGCGCGTCGCCCGTGTAGGCCGGATTCGTGTGCGGGGACTCGCCCATGTCGACGTCGAAAAAGCCGGGACAGACCTTCTCCGTGATCTCGCGGTTTCGCACCCACGCGCCCGTCGCGATGAGGCACGCGCGGCACGAAACGCGGACGAAGCCGTCCGGCGTCTCGGCGATGAGGGCCGTGATCTTTCCGTTTTCGACCTCGCAGTCGACGACGCGGTGCTCCGTCAGCACGTCGATGCCGAGCTCCGGGCATTTTTCATACAGCTTTTTCACGACCATTTTGCCGAAGCCGTTGTGCTGCCCGCCGTACTGCGGGCCGAGCGGGCCGGATTCGTCGTCAAAGACATAGCGGCCGACGAAAAATTCGTCCGCGATGCCGGGATTGAGGTCGCAGAACCAGTCGAACATCTCGCCCGTGGCGCGCAGCGTGTTCGTCACGAGCTTCGGCTCGATGCGCCAGTAGCACTCGTCGAGCATTTTGCGCGCGAACTTGGCCGTCACATCCGGCAGGCCGCGCTCCTTCTGCCAGCGGCTGCCGAACGTGCGCATCGTGCTGGCAAACAGCATCCCGCCGCCGACGAGCTTCGTCTTTTCCAGCACGATGACCTTCTTCCCGGCCATGGCCGCGCGCACCGCCGCGACCATGCCGCTGCCGCTGCCGGCCACGACGAGGTCGCACGCGCGCTCCGCGATGAAATCATACATTTCCGTCGCCTCCTGCTATTTTTTATTGCATTGCAGATAATTCGTTTGCAGATAAGAAGATCATACCACACCGCGCTGTGCAAAACAACTGCGCATTTCGCATAAGCCGCTGCAATTTTGTGCATTTTGCCGCCGCGTCTTGCGCCGCGCGCGGCGGGCTGATACAATACCCAAAAAGGGGGGCGATGGGATGGACGCGAAGCTGACAGGGCTGCTCATCCGCCGCGCGCGGCTCGAGCGGGACTGGAGCCAGGCGGGGCTTTGCCGCGGCGTGTGCGCGGTGTCGTATTTATCCAAGATCGAGCAGGGCAAGGCGGACGCCGATCCCGCGCTCGTGGCGCTGCTGCTCGGCCGGCTGGACCTCGGCTGGGCCGCCGGAGCTCTGACGCCGGAGCAGGACGCGCAGTTTGACGCGTGGTACGACGCGGCCTTTTCCGGCGAGACGCCGGACGTACTGGAATCGCTCACCCGCTCGCCGCGCTTTCTCGACGCGATGCTCCTGCGCGCCTGGTCCGCGCAGACGGCCGACGCGCGGGCGGACGACTTCCTGCCCGCCATGGACGCGCGGCAGCGGACGCTGCACCTGCTCACGGCCGGGCGGTATGACGAGGCGCTGCAATGCGGCCCCTGCGCGCTCGCCTGCACCGAGGCGGGCATGGCGTCCTATCGCCGGGGCGAATATCTGCGCGCGCTCGAGCTGCTCGGCCGCGGGAGCGAACTGGCCGCGGAGGACGGGCGGGCGAATCTCCTGCTCACGTGCCGCCTCGGCCTCTCCTGCTGCTACAGCGACCTCGGCGACCTTGCGCAGATGAAGGCGCACTCCGCGCCCGCGCGGCGGCTGGCGAAGGCGCTCGGCGACGACGTCGCGCTCGAGACCATCGACTACAACCTCGCCGCCACGGCGCTCGAGCAGGGGCAGCCGGACGAGGCGTACCGCTACTTCTCCGCGCTTTCCTCTCCCGGCGCGCTCGCGCTGCACAAGCTGGCCGTCTGCTGCGAGGCGCTCGGGAAAACGGACGAAGCCCGCGCCGCGCTCTCGCGCGCCGAGACCGCGCCATGCCACCTGACGGACGCGCAGCTCCGCGCGCTTTTGGAGCCCGTGGCCTACCGCCTCGCGCACCCGGACTATCTGCACGACGAAGCCTACGGCGCGCTGCTGCTTGCCTCTTTCGCCCGCATCCGCGGCGAGCTGCCGAGCGGCTACGCGCAGTTCCACCTGCCGTGGGTCCTCGAGTGGTACGCCGCCGCGCGGCAGTACAAGGCCGCGTGCGAGCTTCTGCTCGATTTTCCCGCATATCGCTGCTAAGAAAGATTTACCCAGCTGTTTTGGCTTTGATTTTCCCAAAGCCGCCGGGTGTTTTTCTTTTATTCCGTCTGCTACGATTATGGCAGTTCCAGAAAACAAGGAGGCTGCCATGAAAAAGACACTCTGGACGCGCGACTATTCGCTGCTCATCGGCGCGACGGTGCTCGGCGCGGCCGGCGGCGTTGCGGGCTCGTTCGCGCTGTCGTTTCTCGTGTACGACGAGACGGGGAGCACGTTCGCCGCGGCGCTGCTCATCGCCATCCGCATCCTGCCGGGATTTTTCCTGCCGCTCATCGCCGGGCCGATCTTGGACCGCCTGCCGCGCAAGCTGTTTCTCGTCGGCGGCGACGCCGTGGACGGCGCGCTGTACGCGCTGATGGGGCTGTATCTTCTCTTCCGCGACTTTTCCTACACGGGCTATCTCGCGCTCTCGCTCGTGCTGTCCTGCCTCGGCGTGTTTGACCAGCTGGCCTACGAGAGCATCTACCCCGGCCTCATCCCGGCCGGGTTCACAGAGAAGGGCTACACCGTCTCGTCCATGCTCTACCCCGTCGTGCAGGTCGTCATGACGCCGCTGGCGGCCGTGCTGCTGCGCACCGTCGGCGTCGGGCGCATCCTGCTCGCGCAGGGCGCGCTGTCCATGGCCGCGGCGGTTTTGGAGAGCCGCATTCACGTGCAGCCCGCGCCGCGCGAGGACGCGGACGCCCCGTTCTCCCTCCGCGCCTGGGCCGGCGACCTGCGCGAGGCGGCGCGGTACCTGAAAGCAGAGCCCGGCCTTCGCGCCATCTACGGCTACATGGCCTTCACAAACGGCGCGGCCACGGGCGCGTCGCCGCTGCTCATCGCGTTTTTCCGGACGGCGCCGGGCTTCACGGCGGCCATGTACTCGTTTTTCTCCGCCGCGGAATTTCTCGGCCGCACGGTCGGCGGGCTGCTGCACTACTTCGTCCGCATCCCGGAAAAGCGGCGGTTTTCGTTCGCGTTTTTCGTCTACCAGTGCTACGAGGCCATGGACGCGTGCCTGCTCTGGCTTCCCTACCCGCTCATGCTCGCAAACCGCGCCGTGTGCGGCTTTCTCGGCGTGAACAGCGCGGCGCTGCGCCAGTCGGCCGTGCAGCGGTACATCCCGGACCGGCTCCGCGCGCGGCTTTCCGCGTTCTCGTCCGTGCTGGATTCGTGCGTGTACTGCGTGCTGACGCTCGCCATCGGCGCGCTGGGCGAGGTCCTGCCCGCGCCCGTCTGCCTGACGGTCTGCGGCGTGACGACGAGCGCCGTGTGCTTTCTGACCGTCTTTCGCCGCCGCGGCTCCGTCCGCGCCATCTATAACGCGCCGGACGAGGCGTAAAAGGCCAAAAACTTTTGTTCGCATTTTTATGGCCGATGTGCTATACTGAAAAAAACGCCGGGAGGGATGGCCATGTATTTTCAATACGGCGCGGAGGCGACCGACTATCTCGCGAAAAAGGACAAGCGGCTCGGTGAAATCATCGCGCGCGTCGGCCCCGTCGAGCGCGAGGTCGACCCCGACCTCTTCTCCGCCGTCGTGCACCACATCATCGGCCAGCAGATCTCCACGCGCGCACAGATCACGGTCTGGAACCGGATGCAGGGCGCGCTCGGCGCGGTGAACGCCGAGACGATCCTCGCCGCGGGCGTGCCGGCGATGCAGAGCCTCGGCATGACGTTCCGCAAGGCCGAATACATCACCGATTTCGCCGAAAAGGTGCACACGGGCGCGTTCGACCTGGCCGCCGTGGCCGCCATGCCGGACGCGGACGCCATCGCGGCGCTCTCGTCGCTGCGCGGCATCGGCGTGTGGACGGCGGAGATGATTTTGCTCTTCTGCCTCCAGCGGCCGGATATTTTCAGCTTTGACGACCTTGCCATCTGCCGCGGCCTGCGCATGGTCTACCGCCACCGCGCGATCACGCGGCCGCTGTTTGAAAAATACCGCCGCCGCTTTTCGCCCTATGGCAGCGTCGCGAGCCTGTACCTCTGGGCCGTCGCCGGCGGCGCGCTGCCGGAGCTGACCGATCCCGCGCCGAAGGCGAAAAAGCCGGCCAAAAAGGAGAAAACCACATGATCACGATGGAATACGCCTCCCCGCTCGGCCCGCTGCTGCTCGCGGCGGACGGCGGCGGCCTGACGGGCGCGTGGTTTGAAGGGCAGAAATATTTCGCCCGTGGACTGGATGACGCGCAGCCCGGCGCGTCGGACGCGCTGGCGCGGGCCGCGCGCTGGCTGGACGTCTATTTTTCCGGGCGCGAGCCGGATTTTCTCCCGCCGCTGCATCCGCACGGCTCGCCGTTCCGGCAGGCCGTGTGGCGCAAGCTCCTTGAAATTCCCTACGGGCAGACGACGACGTACGGCGCCATTGCCCGCGCCATCGCGGCCGAAGAAGGGCGCGCAAGCGTTTCGGCGCAGGCCGTCGGCGGTGCGGTCGGGCACAATCCAATCTCCGTCCTCATCCCGTGCCACCGCGTCGTCGGCGCGTCGGGCAGCCTGACCGGCTACGCAGGCGGGCTGGACCGCAAGATCGCGCTGCTCACCCTCGAGCGCTGCGACATGACCCGCCTGACCCGCCCGACGAAGGGCACCGCGTTATGAAAATCCGCCGCGGCCGGACAGCCGCGGCGGTTTCTTTTTACGCTTTTTTCGGAACGGCGGCGCTCAGCACGACGCCGAGCGCGATCATAACCGCCGCGACCGGCACCCAGCCGAAGCCCATGCCGGACAACGGAAGACGCGAAAACGCCCGCCCGATCGCCCCGAGCGGCACACCCGCGTCGCCGAGCGCGCCGACGACGCTCACGCACCCCGTGCCCGCCGCCGCGAGCGGATAGACGAGCCGGAACCGCTTCCAGACCCCGTGGCTCAGCCCGAGCAGGATGAGCACGATGGACACCGGGTAGATCGCGCCCAGGATCGGCACGGAGATGCGCAGGATGGCGCTCAGGCCGAGGTTGCAGATGAAAAACGACGCCGTCACGATGAGTGCGGCCCACTGCCGGTACGAAAGGCGGCCGAACAGCGTGGAAAAATACTGCGAGATGGAGTTGATGAGCCCGACGCACGTCGTCAGGCACGCCAGCGTGAAAATGGCCGCCAGCAGCACCGCGCCCGGCGCGCCGAAGAGCTGGTAGACGATGCACCGCAGCGTCCACGCGCCGTTTTCGCCGACGGCGTACACGCCGGAGCTCTGCATCCCCATGTACGAGAGCATGGCGTACACGCCCGCCAAAATCGCGCCGGCGCACACGCCCGCGCGCACCGTCTGACGCAGCAGCGCCCGCTTTTCCGTCAGCCCGAACGAGCCGAGCGTCGTCGCGATGACAAGGCCGAAGTTGAGCGCCGCGATGGTGTCCATCGTCTGATAGCCCTCGGAAAAGCCCTTGAGAAACGGCGAGGCCGCATACGCGCCCTGCGGCGCGGCGACGGCCTTTTCGCCGCGGACAAGGAAGCTCACGAACAAAAACACGAGCAGGATAAGCAGGCTCGGCGTCAGCACGCGGCCGATGCGCCCGACGAGCTTACCCGGCGTCATGCACAGCCACAGCGCCACGGCGAAAAATACGAGCGAGTACACCGCCATCCACACCTTCGCGTTCGCGCCCGCCGGCAGATACGGCGCGACGGCCATCTCAAACGGCACGGACGCCGCGCGCGGGATGCCGAGCCCCGGCCCGATGGACAGGTAGATGAGCACCGTGAACACGAGCGCAAAATGCGGCCCGACCTCACGCCCAAGCCGGTCGAGCCCGTCAAAGCGCGCCACGACGACCACGCCCAGCACCGGCAGCAGCACGGCCGTCATCAAAAATCCGAGCATGGCCGGCAGCGTCTGCCCGCCCGCGTTCTGCCCGAGAAACGGCGGAAAAATG
>CAVFYN010000035.1:0-7789 GCA_963626425.1 Bacteroidaceae bacterium | reverse complement strand
ACCCTGTTTTTCAGTCCCAGTTTCATGTTTCTGTCTCTCCTTACCCATAAAACTTCATGCGCTGGCACTGCACCACGAAAATACGCAAAAACCGACGCATGAAGTTTTTGTGCATCATTTCCGGTTGCCCCGAAAGGGTGAGGAAATGGCACATTTCTGTTTTTTTGCTATGCTTTTGCATAACAAAAAAGACCCGTCCCAAATCCAGAAGATTTGAGACGAGTCACGTTTACACGATTCCCGCGGTACCACTCAACTTGCACGGCGCGCGGCCGTACCACTTTCAGGCTCCAACAAGCCCCAGGCCTTTACGCAGCCGTCACGGGAGGGCCTACTCGCGCAAAGCTTTCCGTCCTCCGGCTCGGAAGGGATAAGAATCCTGCCCGCTTCTGCCGGGTCGCACCGCCCCCCGGCTCTCTGAAAGAGGCTGACAGTTCCGTCTTCGTCATCGCCTTTGTATGTTCAGTTGTCGCGGCCATTATACACGCATCGTGTGCATTTGTCAATCCATCGCGTACTTTTTCTGAAAAAACGGGTTCCGTCCGTTGGACGGAACCCTGTTTTTCGCTTAATACTTCTTCTGAAGGTCGATCTCCGTGGGCATTTTCTCGCCCTTGAGGAAATACGGGACGTTGTCCGCGAACACGCCGAAGGCGCGCTCCATGTAACGCGGGGTCTCGGCGGACATGTGCGGGCTGACGATGACGTTGTCCATCGTCCAGAGCGGATGCCCGGCCGGCAGCGGCTCCGGGGCGACGGCGTCGAGCGCCGCGCCGGACAGCTTGCCGGACTGCAAAGCCTCGACGAGCGCGTCGGTGTCGACGGTCTGGCCGCGGCCGACGTTGATGAAGAACGCGCCGTCCTTCATGAGGCTAAAGCGGCGGCGGTCCATCGTGCCCTGCGTCTCCGGCGTGGCCGGGAGGAGCATGACGAGATAGTCCGCGCGGGCGATGGCCTCGTCCATTTTCGTCTCGGGCAGGACCTCGTCGACGTTTTCAAGCGGCACGACCGTGCGCTTGACGCCGAGGACCGTCATGCCGAACGCCTTGGCGCGCTTGGCGACGGCCGAGGCGATGGAGCCCATGCCGAGGATCGTCAGCGTGTGGCCGTAGAGCTCCTGCGGAACGAAGCGGTTCCAGGCCTCCGTTTTCATGTTCTCCTTGATGCGGCCGAGCGCGCGGGCGTGGTAGAGCATGAAGCCCAGCACGTGCTCGGAGATCGGGATGCCGTGGATGCCCTTGGCATTCGTGAGGTGCAGGCCCGGCTTGTCGGCGAGCGCGCTGTACGTGACGCCCTCGACGCCGGCGGACAGGCCGTGGATCCACTTGAGGTTCTTGCAATTCATGCAGTATTCCTCGGCGGTGAAATGGCCGCCGCCCGTGACCCACGCGATGAGGATGTCCGGGTCGATGCCGCGCGCGGCGAGCTCCTCCGGCGTCTCGGCCATGACGACCGTGGCATCCGGCAGGGCGGCCTGCACGATGTCCGCGTGCTGCTGGCCCACTTCAAACTGCAGGCCGGTCTTTTTCGTGTAGAGAATTGCGACAGTCATGTTACGCTCCTTAATACATCATGTTCGGCAGGACCATAATGATCTGCGGGATGAAAATGCACAGAACAATGGCCAGAACGGTCAGCAGGACGAACGGGATAACGCCCTTGTAGATCTCGCCCATCGTGCTGTCCTCGATGCTCGCGCGCATGACGAACAGCGACCCGCCGAACGGCGGCGTGATGGCGGCGACGGCCGTGAGCATGAGCAGGATGACCGCGAACCAGACGAGGTCGTAGTGCAGCGCGGACACCGTCGGGGCCAGGATCGGCACCGTGATGTAGATAACGCTCATGACGTCCATGAACATGCCGATGATGAGGAAGAACACCATGACGAGCAGGATGATAACGACCGGCGGGATTGGCAGCGCGACGAGCCAGGCCGCGAAGATGCTCGGCAGCTTGGTCAGCGTCAAAAACGAGCCGAACACGAACGCCGTGCCGACGATGAAGAACGCCGAGCCCGTCGTGCGCATCGTGTCCACGAGCGCGTCGCGCAGCATCTTGAATGTGAACTTGCGCTTGATGAGCAGGATGATGATGGCCGCCGTGGAGCTGACCGCGCCGGCCTCGGTGGCCGAGAACTTGCCGGAGTAGATGCCGCCGATGATGAGCAGCACGATGATGGCGAAGTCCCAGATGTGCGGCAGGGCCTTGAAGCGCTCTTTCCACGTGAACTTCGGGTTCGTGGGGGCCTTCTCCTTGTGCGTGGCCGCGGTGATGGTGATGTAGGCGATGTAGAGCACGGCGATGAGGATGCCCGGCAGCAGGCCGCCGATGAGCACCTTGCCGATGGAGACCTCGAGCACGACCGCGATGAGCATGCCGATGACGCTCGGCGGGATGAGCGGGGCGAGGATGCCGGCCGAGGAGATGGCGCCGAAGGCGAGGCTGCGGTCCGTACCGGCGCGAAGCAGCTCCGGGACGACGACGCGCGAGAGCGTCGCGGAGGCGGCGTTGCCCGAGCCGCACACGGCGCCGAAGCCGGCGCCGCCGATGACGCCCGCGCTGACGAGGCCGCCGGGGATGTGGCCGATCCATTTCTTCGCGACGTCAAACAGTGTTTCGAGCATTCCGGAATAATACAGCAGATAGCCCATCAGGATGAACATGGGGACGGGCGAGAAGCTGTAGCTGGTGAATTTGCCGTAAAGGGTCGTGACGACGGTCTGCACGCCGGCGGGCCAGCCGCGCAGGACGGCCATGCCGACGAGGCCGACGGCCATCATGCCGTAAGCGACCGGCACGCGCAGCGCCATGAGCAGCAGCAGAACGGCGATGCCGATGAGGCCGATTACCTGAGGTGACATAGTTGATCCGCTCCTTTCTCTCTCACTGCTTGCCCTCGGGAGCCTTCGGCGTCGCCAGCTTCCCGATGGTGAGCAGAATGTCCAGTACCAGCCGCACGATCATGCTGAGCACGACGATGGCCAGGATGAATTTCGCCGGCCAGATGTAGTAGCTCACCGCGCCCATCGTCTTGTCCAGACGGGTATAGGAATCAATGGCGGTGGATACGATCTTCGAGGCGATGGAGCAGAACAGGAACGCGCCGACGGCCATGCCGAAGATGTTGAAGATCTCCTTGAGCTTCTCCGGCGCCTTTTCCGTGGCGAATTCGAGGATGACGTGGCCGTGCAGGCGCTGGATGTACGGCAGCGCGCACACGAAGATGGGCATGAGCAGGAGCGAAACGAGCTCCGGCGCGCCCAGGATGGACTTGTTGAAAATGTTGCGCATGAGAACGTCGGCCGTCGTGATGAGCATGGCCGCGAGCATGGCGATGCCGCCGATGTACACGAGCAGCATTTCCCACTTGCTCCAGATGTCGTCGATCTTATGGGTGACTTTCTGATACAACGCAGACTACCTCCCTCTGATTAGAATGAGGGAGCCCGGAACCGCCCGGGCTCCCTCGTGAAATTTCGGTTACGTTCGCGTTTTCGCGCTTAGAAGGGGCAGGTGCCGGCGTACTTGCCGCACAGCTCAACGAGCGTGTCCATGAGCTCGCGGGCGTCGGAGTAGCCGTCGGCCTCGCGCTCGGCGACCCACTCGTCCCAGATCGGCTCGCCGTACTTGGCCTGGAAGTCCGCGACCTGCTCCTCGGTCGGCTCGACGATCGTCACGCCGGCGTCCTCAAGGGTCTGCATGGTCGTGGTCTCCTTGCCCTCTTCGAGGACGTAGAGTTTGTAGACGACGTCGGGCACGTACTCGCGCGCGATCTCGTCGATGATGGCCTGAAGGTCGGCCGGGAGCTTGTCGTAAGCGGAGTTGCTGATGGTGAAGAGCATCGGGCCGACACCGAGGTTGATGTCGTAGACGTACTTGGCGACCTCCTGCATGCCGAAGCCGACGGCGCCGGACAGGGAGTTGGAGGCGATGGCGTCCGCCGTGCCCTTGGACAGGGCCTCGTACGCCTCGGTGTTCGAGAAGGACAGCGGCGTCGCGCCGACGCTCGTGAGGATGTCGGTGATGGCGTCCGTGCCGGTGATGACGCGCTTGCCGGCGAGGTCGTTGATGTCATTGACCGGCTCCTTGCTCATGACGACGGAGCTCGTGCCGAGCTGGACGCCCATCATGTGCATGCCGACGCCCTCGAGCTGATCCTTGAGCGCCGGGACGGCGTCGATGAGCTGCTCGTGCGCGCGCAGGCTCTTTTCGATGAGCTCCCACTCCTCGGCGCTCTTGATGGCGGACAGGCGGTCGACGGCCGCGGAATAGTCGACAAATTCCACGCCGGGAAGGCCTGCGCGCAGCGCGTCGCCGAACGCGAGCGCCATGCACTGGCGGCAGAACAGGCCGACCTTGCGGTAGCCCTTCGCCGCGATCTCGCGGGCCATGACCTCGCCGGCCATGTTGTCCGAGAACGTGAACGGCTGGCAGTACGGCTTCATGATGAGCTTGCCGACGTTGCGGCCCCACGCGGGGATGGGCGCGTCGTCGCAGTCGTTGCCGTGGATCATGAGCGTCATGTCGCCCTCGGCCGGGATGAGCAGCGCGGACGAATAGCCGCCCGTCTGCTGGTCGATGAAGTAGCGGATGCCGCGGTCGAAGATCGCGTTCTGCGTCTGGGCGACGATGCAGTCGACGCCGTCTTTCTTCATTTCGGCCTGGATGGCGTCCAGTCTGCGGCGAAGCTCGCCGTCGGAAATAGGGTATTTATATCTGGTGCTGACCATGTTGCTTTGCATATTTTCTCGTTCCTCCCGGATAAGTTCTCTTCGCTAAATATGTTTATCATTTTAGATAGCAAAACCAAGTTTTACGATTTGATTATAGTGCTGCATTCGTGCAACGTCAATATCTCTATTTTTTCACGCAATCGGGTCGTCAATTTTGTGCACGTTGGCATTTCTGTGTCATAACGTGTTCAGGATTCTTTAGCTCAGAAACTAGGCTCAGCATCATGCCCCGTTTTGTGCTGCGCGCAAATAGAATTTTGTTCCAGAATATAGCGTTCATGGAATCTCGATATTTTTTCATCAATCTAAATTCCCCGCCGCTCCCCTGATCCGAGACAAAAAAAGCGCCCCGAACCGATCCCGGTTCAGGGCGCAGAGGAGAATTGTCATAGACGGGACAAGGTGAATTGCCCCAGAGGGGCAAGAGAAGGTGGCATGGGCCATTTACTCCCGCCGTTAAATGATAAAATGGTACCAAATAAAAGATCCCCATCCGAACGGATGGGGATCTTTTATTTGGTGCGGCTGACGGGACTTGAACCCACACGCCCATTCAAGCACTAGCACCTCAAGCTAGCCTGTCTGCCAATTCCAGCACAGCCGCACATCGAAATAAGCTTGCAGCCTGAACGAGCAGGACTAATTATATCGGCTAAACCCCGATTTGTCAACCGTTTTTTCAAAAGAATCCAAGGAATCTTTTTATATTGCGAAAACGCGCCGAATCTGCTATGATAAATGCAAACTGTTTACAGGCGGGAGGTGGCGCTGTTGCCGCGCTTTTTTCTTGCGCCGGAGCTGCTCACCTCGGACACTGCGCTGCTCACCGGCGAGCATGCCGCGCACGCAAAAGTCCTGCGCCTGCGCGCGGGCGACGCCGTCACGCTGTGCGACGGCGCGGGGACGGACTACCCCGGCATCATCGTGTCGGTCGAGCCCGGCTGCTGCCGCGTCGCGCTCGGCCCCGCCGCGCCGAGCGTGAGTGAGCCGGACGTCGCCGTGACGGTCTATATGGCGTTTTCCAAGTCGGACAAGCTCGAGCACGTCATCCAGAAAGCGACGGAGCTCGGCGCCGATGCCATCGTCGGCTTCCCGTCGGCGCGCTGCGTCGCCCGGCCGGATGAGCGCATCGCCAAAAAGCTCGACCGCTGGCAGAAGATCGCCCTTTCGGCCGCCGAGCAGTCCGGCCGCGGCCGCGTGCCCGAGGTCCGCGCCGTCCGCTCGTATGCCGAGGCCGTCGCCGAGGCGGCGCAGGCCGAGCTTGCGTTCCTCTTCTACGAAAACGAAAAAACCGTCCGCCTCGCGGACGCGCTTTCCGGCCGCGCGCCGCACTCCGTCAGCCTCATGACCGGCCCGGAGGGCGGCTTTGAGCGCTCCGAGGTCGAAGCCGCGGAAAATGCTGGGATGCAGAGCTGCTCGCTCGGCCCGCGCATCCTGCGCTGCGAGACCGCGCCGCTGTGCGCGCTGACCGCCGTGCTCTTCGCGCTCGGCCAGATATAATATAATGTAAAAAGACCCGCTCTCGGGAAAGGATGAATTTGCTCCATGGCAAAGAATAAGGGAAAGACCGTGTCGCCGCACGCCGACGACGAATCCGTTGTCTATAAGGTAATGGCCGCCGTAACGGCCGCCGTCGCGGGCGTGTGCGCGCTCATCCGCGTCAAGGCGTCCTACGCGACGGCCGGCGCCATGCTCTCGGTGTATCACGGGCTTTTGTGGGCGCTCATCATCTCGCTCGCGCTCGCCGCGGTGTGCGCCGCGGCCGCCGCGCTGCTCCGGCAGCATAAGATCCTGCGCTACGTGCTCGGCTTTGCCGCGGGGCTCGGCGTGCTGACGGCCGTCAGCTGCGCCGCGCTGCGGGCCTACTGGGTCAGCGCGGCCACGGCGTGCTACTATCTCTGGATCGCCGCCGCGCTGCTGTACAGCCTGTACCTGCTCTACCAGCGTGAATTTTTCGTCATCGCCTTCCTGACGGCCGTCGCGGGCGGGACGTTCTACCTGCTCAGCCACTCCGTGCGCTCCACGGGCGCCGTCGCGGCAACGATCGTGCTCGTCGTGCTCTCCATCGCCGCGGCCATCGTGACGTTCCTGACGGCCCGCTCGGGCGGGGTGCTGACGATCGGCAAGAAGAAGCTCCAGCTCTTCCCCGCCGGCTTCTCGCCGCTGCCGCTGTACCTGGCCGCCGCGCTCTGGCCGCTGTGCGCGCTGTGCGCGCTCATCGTCGGCAGCACGTTCGCCTATTACTGCATCTATGCCGCGGTCGGCGGCGCGCTCGTCGCCGTCTGCTACTACACGATCAAATTGATGTGAGGCATAAGCCTCAGACACTACGCCGCCTGACGGGGGAGCTTCCCCCGTCGGGCGTTTTCAAAGGGTGATATTTTTTGGAATACAAAATTGGCATCGACGTCGGCTCGACGACCGTGAAGGTCGTCGTGCTCTCGGAGCAGAACGAGCTGCTCTACCGCAGCTATGAGCGCCACTTTTCGCAGGTGCGCGAAAAGACGTGCGAGCTGCTGGACAAGGCGCGCGCCATCGTGGGCGACGCCCCCGTCCGCGCCGTCATCACCGGCTCTGCCGGCCTCGGCATGGCGACGAGCGCCGGCGTCGACTTCGTGCAGGAGGTCTTTGCGACGGCCGAGGCCGTCGGCACGTTCCTGCCCGGCACGGACGCCGTCGTCGAGCTCGGCGGCGAGGACGCGAAGATCATCTTCTTCGGCGGCGCGCTCGAAGAGCGTATGAACGGCTCGTGCGCCGGCGGCACCGGCGCGTTCATCGACCAGATGGCCACGCTCATGAACGTCACGGCCGGCGAGCTCGACGAGCTCAGCGAGCACTATGAGAAGATCTACCCCATCGCCTCGCGCTGCGGCGTGTTCGCCAAGAGCGACATCCAGCCGATCTTAAACCAGGGCGGCCGCAAGGAGGACGTCGCGGCATCCATTTTCCAGGCCGTAGTCGACCAGACGATCGCCGGCCTCGCGCAGGGGCGCGAGATTGCGGGCCAGGTCGTGTTCCTCGGCGGCCCGCTGCACTTTTTGAAGGGCCTGCGC
>CAVFYN010000034.1:0-3048 GCA_963626425.1 Bacteroidaceae bacterium | reverse complement strand
CATCGCCGACTCCACCTCCCGCTGGGCCGAGGCGCTGCGCGAGATGTCCGGCCGCCTTCAGGAAATGCCCGGCGAAGAGGGCTACCCGGCCTACCTCGCCTCGCGCCTTGCGCAGTTCTACGAGCGCGCCGGCTGCGTCAAATGCCTCGGCTCCGACGAGCGCTTCGGCTCCCTGACGGCCATCGGCGCCGTCTCCCCCGCCGGCGGCGACACGTCCGAGCCGGTCTCGCAGGCCACGATGCGCATCGCGAAGGTCTTCTGGGGCCTGGACAGCTCGCTGGCCTACGCGCGCCACTTCCCGGCCATCAACTGGCTGAACTCCTACAGCCTCTACACCGACACGCTCCAGCCGTGGTTCGACCAGCACGTCGACCCGAACTGGATGAAGCACCGCAACCTCGCCATGGAGATCCTGCAGGAGGAATCCGAGCTCGACGAGATCGTCAAGATGGTCGGCAAGGACTCCCTCGGCCCCGACGAGCAGCTCACGCTCGAGACGGCCAAGATGGTCCGCGAGGACTTTCTGCAGCAGAACGGCTTCGTTGAGGTCGACTGGTACTCCTCGCTCGACCGGCAGTATCGCCTGCTCTCGCTCATCCTCAAATACGACGAGCTCTGCCGCACGGCCATCACGCACGGCGCGGCGGTCGCGGACCTCGCCGCCATCCCCGAGCGCGAGCGCATCGGCCGCGCCAAGAGCGTGCCGGACGATCAGTACAAGGCCGTCTACGCCGACATTGAGAAGTGCATGACGGACTCCATCCACGAATTAGCTGCAAAGGCAGGTGCGGAAGATGATTAAGGAATACCAGACGATCAGCGAGATCTCCGGCCCGCTGATGGTCGTCCGGAACGTCGAGGGCGTCACGTACGACGAGCTCGGCGAGATCGAGCTGCAAAACGGCGAAAAGCGCCGCTGCAAGGTCCTCGAGATCGACGGCACGGACGCCGTCGTGCAGCTGTACGACAGCTCGACCGGCATCAACATGGCCGGCTCGAAGGTCCGCTTCCTCGGCCATCCGCTCGAGCTCGGCGTGTCGGGCGATATGCTCGGCCGCGTGTTCGACGGCCTCGGCAACCCCATTGATGGCGGCCCGGACATCCTGCCGGACAAATATATGGACATCAACGGCCTGGCCATGAACCCGGCCGCGCGCGACTACCCGAACGAGTTCATCCAGACGGGCGTCTCGGCCATCGACGGCCTGAACACGCTCGTCCGCGGCCAGAAGCTGCCGATCTTCTCCGGCTCCGGCCTGCCGCATGCGCAGCTGGCCGCGCAGATCGCGCGCCAGGCGAAGGTCCTCGGCGGCGAGGCGAACTTCGCCGTCGTGTTCGCCGCCATCGGCATCACGTTTGAAGAGTCGGAATACTTCGTGCAGGACTTCCGCCGCACCGGCGCCATCGACCGCACCGTGCTCTTCACGAACCTCGCCAACGACCCGGCCATCGAGCGCATCGCCACGCCGCGCATGGCGCTCACGTGCGCGGAGTATCTGGCGTTTGAAAAGGACATGCACGTGCTCGTCATCCTGACGGACATCACGAACTACTGCGAGGCGCTGCGCGAGGTCTCGGCCGCGCGCAAGGAGGTCCCGAGCCGCCGCGGATACCCGGGCTATATGTACACCGACCTTGCCACGATGTACGAGCGCGCCGGCCGCCGCGTCGGCAAAGCCGGCTCCATCACGATGATCCCGATCCTCACCATGCCCGAGGACGACAAGACCCACCCGATCCCCGACCTCACGGGCTATATCACCGAGGGCCAGATCATCCTCTCGCGCGACCTGTACCGCCGCAACGTGAACCCGCCCATCGACGTCCTGCCGAGCCTGTCGCGTCTGAAGGACAAGGGCATCGGCGCGGGCAAGACGCGCGAGGATCACTCCGGCGTGCTCAACCAGCTCTTCGCCGCCTACTCGGCCGGCAAGGAGGCCGCCGAGCTCATGACGATCCTCGGCGAGGCCGCCCTGTCCGAGACCGATAAGCTCTACGCGAAGTTCGCGACGGAGTTCGAGCAGCGCTACGTCGGCCAGGGCACGGACACCGACCGCACGATCGAGGAAACGCTCTCGCTCGGCTGGGAGCTGCTGTCCATCCTGCCGAAATCCGAGCTCAAGCGCATCAAGCCGGAGTATATCGAAAAGTACTACCCCGAGCACGACTAAGGGGGTGAACTTCCGTGGCATCCACCACCATCAATCCGACCCGCATGGAGATGCAGAAGCTCAAAGCGCGCCTGAAAACGGCCCAGAAGGGCCACAAGCTCCTCAAGGACAAGCGCGATGAGCTCATGCGGCAGTTTCTCGACCTCGTCCGCCTGAACCGTCAGCTCCGCGCCGACGTCGAGCAGGCGCTCACGGAGGTGTTCGGCTCGTTCACGGTCGCCGCGGCCGTCATGAGCCCGGAGATGCTCGAGCAGGCGCTCAGCTACCCGAAGCAGTCCGTCGAGCTCGACGTGAAGTTCGAGAACGTCATGAGCGTCGAGATCCCGAAGTACACGTTCCAGACGAAAAACGACGACCCGGCCGAGATCTTCCCCTACGGCTTCGCCCAGACGTCCGGCGAGCTCGACGACGCGCTCGAGACGCTCGCGAAGGTCTTTCAGGATATGCTCCGCCTCGCCGAGGTCGAAAAGACGACGCAGCTCATGGCGCAGGAGATCGAAAAAACGCGCCGCCGCGTCAACGCGCTCGAGTACGTCATGATCCCGCAGTATGAGGAGAAGATCCGCTACATCAGCATGAAGCTCGACGAAAACGAGCGCGGCACGACGTCGCGGCTGATGAAGGTCAAGGACATGATGCTCGAAGAAGAGCGCGCCAAGGCCGAGGCCAAACGCCTCGCCCGCGAAAAAGCCTTCCACGACGCGCAGGGCGCGTAGCACCGCGCCAAAGCCTCCCCTGAAAGGGGAGGTGGCACGGCGGAACGCCGTGACGGAGAGGTTTTCGCGGTATCGAATTTACGGAAGCGCTCTGCAAAACGAGAGCTTTGAACCTCTCAGTCGGCTCCGCCGACAGCTCCCCTTGCAGGGGAGCCAGCCGG
>CAVFYN010000033.1:881-3883 GCA_963626425.1 Bacteroidaceae bacterium | reverse complement strand
CAAGGATAACGGGTAACGCCCGCCGAAGGCGACTTCAGGAAAAGTGCAACAGAGAGATACCGCCTCGCCGCCGCAAGCTTTCTATTCTTCATCGACATAACGCTGCAATGAAAGCTCCGCAGCGAACCCAGCGCAAGCGGTTCGATGCGGAAGAGGAGGAGCAGCGCAATGAGTGAGTCGTGCCGGTTACGGCGCGGCGAAGGATATGGAGCTTGCGACGACGAGGTAAGGGTGGAAAGGCGAGGTAAGAGCTCACCCATCGGCTGGAAACTGTCCGATGCTGTAAACTCTATCCGGAGCAACATTGGGGACATACGGCTTGCCCGGCCGTCCCCTTGCATGGCTTGAGCGTGCCGGCAACGGTACGCCTAGATAGATGGCTGTCGATTACAGAACCCGGCTTACAGGCCCGTGTCGCAAACCGAATGAAGCGAGGGAAGCATATGACACTTGATGCATATCTTCAGGCTCTGCAGAATAAAAAGATCGCCGTGCTCGGCCTCGGCGTGTCGAACCGGCCGCTTGTGCGGCTGCTGGCCGGCCGCGGGCTCGACGTCACGGGCTGCGACAAAATGGCCGAGCCGGACGAGAATCTGCTCGAGCTTGAAAAGCTCGGCGCAAAGCTCCACCTGGGGGAGCGCTATTTGGAGAACATCGACGCCGATGTCGTCTTCCGCACGCCCGGCATGCGGCCGGACATCCCGGCGCTCACGGCGCTGCGCGAAAAGGGCGCGGTCGTCACGAGCGAGATGGAGGCGTTTTTCGAGGTCTGCCCGTGTCAGATCATCGCCGTGACCGGCTCGGACGGCAAAACGACGACGACGACGCTCATTTCCGAGCTGCTGAAAAAAGCCGGCCGCACCGTCCACGTCGGCGGCAACATCGGCCGTCCGCTCCTGCCCGAGGCGGGAATGATGGGGAAGGACGACATCGCCGTCCTGGAGCTGAGCTCATTCCAGCTCATGGATATGCGCCATTCGCCGCACGTGGCCGTCGTGACGAATCTCGCGCCGAACCACCTCGACGTGCACCGTGACATGGCCGAGTACGTCGCGGCGAAGAAGAACATCTTCCTGCACCAGAAGCCGGGCGACGTGCTCGTTGTCAACATGGACAATGAGATCACCGACGGCTTCGCCGCCGAGGCGAAAGGCTCCGTGCTGCGCTTTTCGCGGCAGGACCGCCCGGGCCGCGGCGTCTATCTTTCCGGCGACACCATCTACCGCGACGGCGCGCCCGTCATGACCCGCGCGGACATCCTGCTGCCGGGCCTTCACAACGTGGAAAACTATATGGCCGCCATCTGTGCGACGGAGGGACTCGTCTCCGACGAGGACATCCGCGCCGTTGCGCGCAGCTTCGGCGGCGTGGAGCACCGCATCGAGCTCGTGCGCGTGAAAGACGGCGTGAAGTTCTATAACGACTCGATTGCGTCCAGCCCGAGCCGCACGATCGCGGGCCTGCGCAGCTTTGACCAGAAGGTCATTCTGATCGCGGGCGGCTATGACAAGCACATTCCCTATGACGTCCTCGGCCCCGAGATCGTCGAGCACGTGCGCGCGCTCGTCTTAACGGGCGCGACGGCGCAGAAGATCAAGGACGCGACGCTCTCCGCGCGCGGCTACCGGCAGGGGAATCCCGAAATTCTCGAGGCCGACTCGTTCGAGCAGGCGGTCAGGACCGCCGCGGCCATCGCCCATCCGGGCGACGTCGTCATGCTCAGCCCCGCGAGCGCCTCGTTCGACTGCTTCCGCAATTTCATGGAGCGCGGCGACGCGTTCAAAAAGCTCGTGGCGGCGCTCTGACCGCCGAAAGGAGTAAAAAATGGACTTAAAAGAAGCGCTCATCGCGCTCTCCGGCGCAAACGGGCCGACCGGCAATGAGGCCGGCGCGGCCGAGGCGGCGCGCGCGCTCATCGAGCCGTATGTCTCGAGCGTGACGACCGACCAGATCGGCAACCTGTTCGCCATCCGCGCCTGCGGCAGGTTCGGCGCGCCCCGCGTGCTGCTCGACGCGCACCTCGACGAGGTGTGCCTGTACGTCTCCGGCGCGGAGGATGGCTTCTTGACCTTCGTGAACGGCGGCGGCATCGACGCGCGCATTCTGCCGGACACGGAGGTCAATATTTTATGCGACCCGCCGCTGCGCGGCGTCATCACGTGCATCCCGCAAGACGGCGAGGAGGGCAAAACGATCGCGCAGGACAAGCTCGCCATCGACGCCTGCCTCACACACGAACAGGCCGCTGCCATCCCGGTCGGCACGCCCGTCGTCTGGGCGACGGAGCCGAAAATGCTCTCGGGCGATCACGTCTGCGGCAAGGCGCTTGACGACCGCGCGGGCTTTGCCGTGCTGCTGCGCGCCATGGAGATTTTGCAGGGCGAGACGATCGGCTGCGACGTCGTCGTGCTCGGCTCCGTCGGCGAAGAGCGCGGGATGCTCGGCGCAAAGACCGGCGCGTTTTCCATGATGCCGCACGCGGCCGTCGTCGTGGACGTCACGTTCGCGGCGCAGCCGGACTGCGACCCGGACGGGACATTTGAGCTCGGCTGCGGGCCCATCATCGGCATCTGCCCGCTGCTCAATCAGGGCCTGACGGGCAAGCTGCGCACGATCTGCGAGGAGAAAAACCTGCCGCACCGCATCGAGATCATGACCGGCGACCCCGGCACGAACGCCGCGGCCACGCAGATTTCCCGCGAGGGCGTCCCGACCGTCATGGTCTCCGTCCCGCTTCGCTATATGCACACGCCGCGCGAGGTCGTCCGCGTTTCGGACATCGAGCAGTCGGCGCAGCTCATCGCGCAGTTCCTGCGCGAATTCGGACAGGAGGCTGCGGAATGATCGAAACGCTCAAGGAACTTTGCAAGCTCAGCGCGCCGTCCGGCTTTGAGTCGTCCGTGCGCGAGTTTCTCCGCGCGCAGGCGGCGCCGGTGGCCGACCATGTCATGGAGGACGCGACGGGCAACCTCATCGTGTTCAAAAAGGGCCGCGTCCACGGC
>CAVFYN010000033.1:0-871 GCA_963626425.1 Bacteroidaceae bacterium | reverse complement strand
GGTCGGCCTCATCGCCCGCAAGGCGGACGAGCACGGCTTTGTGAAATTCTCGTTCGTCGGCGGCGTCGACGCGCGCATCGCGCCGGGCAAGGCCGTCGCGTTCGGCCCGGACGGCGTTCCGGGCGTCATCGGCCTCAAGCCCGTCCACCTGACGGAGAAGGACGAGCGCGAGCGCGTCCCGAAAACGAAGGAGCTCTACGCCGACATCGGCGCCGCGTCGCGCGAGGAGGCCGAGCGCCTCGTCCCGCCCGGCACGTGGGGCACGTTCGCGGGCGATGTGCTCGTGCAGAATCACTATATCAAGGCGAAAACGCTCGAGTCGCGCATCGGCTGCGCCGTCGCGCTGAGCCTGCTGCGCGAGGAGCTGCCCGTCGACACGTGGTTCGTTTTTACCGTGCAGTCCGAGGTCGGAAGCCGCGGCGCGTTCGGCGCGGCGTTCGCCATCCAGCCGCAGACGGCCATCGTCCTCGGCGCGGCGGAGGCGCAGGACGTCCCCGGAAAGGGCGGCGCTTCGCGCCTTTGCGCCTGCGGCGCGGGCCCGGTGCTCTCGCTGCTCGACCGCTCCGCGCTGGCCGATCCGAAGCTCTTTTCCGAGCTGCGCGGCCTTGCCGACGGCGCGGGCATCCCGTGGCAGGTCGGCACGCGCCCCGTTTCCGGCAGCGACGCCGGCCCCGTTCAGCGCTCGACCGGCGGCTGCCGCGTGTGCGCGCTGAATGTTCCCGTTCGTTATCTGCACAGCGCCTCGTCGCTGGCCTGCCTGTGGGATGTGGCCAACGCGCGGCTGCTGGCTCAGAAATATTTACAATCTCTGGAGGTTTAACCATGTTTGAATTACTGAAACAGCTCACCCCCGTCCAGTCGCCGTCCGGCC
>CAVFYN010000032.1:17848-18162 GCA_963626425.1 Bacteroidaceae bacterium | reverse complement strand
GCATTGCGGTGCAAATTGGGGTAAAATAACGCCAGAATCACCGCGTCGGCCGCTTGCCCGCATTCGCGCGGACGGGCGGCCGTCTGCTTTTTCAAAGGAGGCAGCTATGGTAGGTTTGATCGACGTCGGCGGCGGTATGCGGGACGTATACGGCGCGGGCGTGCTCGACTACTGCATGGATCACCGGCTGCGGTTTGCGTACTGCATCGGCGTCTCGGCCGGCAGCGCGAACGTCGCGTCGTACGTGTCCGGCCAGCGCGGGCGGAACCTGCGCTTTTATACGGACTACAATCTGCGCCATGAGGCCATGAGCC
>CAVFYN010000032.1:1341-17769 GCA_963626425.1 Bacteroidaceae bacterium | reverse complement strand
GACCTGGACTATATTTACGGCAAGCTCTCCAATTCCGACGGCGAGGATCCGTGGGATTTCGACGCGGCCAAGCGCTCTGGCATCGCGATGCACGTCGTGGCCGAGGTGGCCGAGACGGGCAAGGCGCACTATTTCGGGCCGGACGATCTCGTGCGGGACGACTATGGGCCGCTCAAATGCTCGAGCGCGCTGCCGATCGCGTGCCAGCCGTACGTCTGGCGCGGGACGGCGTACTATGACGGCGGCATCGTCGACCCCATCCCGTATGAGCGCGCGTTCGCCGACGGGTGCGACCGCGTCGTCGTCATCCTGACGCGGCCGAAGGACTACCGCCGCACGCTCGGCCGCCGCGCGAAGGCGTATGGCGTCATCCGCAAAAATTATCCCGCGACGTATGAGACGCTCATGCGCCGCCACATCGTCTACAATGCGCAGCTCGACGAGCTCGTGCAGCGCTATGAGCCCGAGGGGCGCGCGCTCATCGTCGCGCCGGACAGCGTGCTCGGGATGGACACGCTCACGCGCGACGTGCAGAAGATCCGCGCGCTGTACGCAAAGGGCTATCTCGACGGCAGCGCCGTCCGCGATTTTCTTGAAAAGTGAGGCAAACGAAATGCTGAAAATTTTACACATCGGAAAGCCCGGCAACGTGGCGCGCTTTGCCGAGGGGCTGGAGCTTCCGGAGCATACGCTCGCCGAGTGCGCCTCCGGCAGCTCGCTGGCGGACTATCTGGCCGCCGGCGGCGACGCGGACGTGCTGCTCGCCGACGCCATGACGCCCATCACGGCCGAGCTCATCGACGCCATGCCGAACCTGAAGCTCATCCACTCCGAGGGCGTGGGCTATAACTGCATTGATCTGGACGCCGCGTCGCGGCGGCACATCTGGGTGTGCAACTGCCGCGGCTGCAACGCCATGGCCGTCGCGGAGCAGACGCTGCTTCTGATGCTCGGCGTGCTGCGCGACGTGTGCGGGTGCGACCGCGCCGTGCGCGAAGGCCGGCAGGTCGTCGTCAAAGAGAATTATATGGTCACCGGCACGCTGCACGAGCTGGCCGACCACCGCGTGGGCCTCATCGGCTTCGGCGAGATCGCAAAGGCGACGGCGCGGCTGCTCGCGGCGTTCGGCGCGGACGTCTATTACACGAAGCCCTACCGCGCCGACACTGCGACGGAGCAGGCCTACGGCGTGACGTACCTGCCGCAGGACGCGCTGCTCGCCACGTGCAGCATCGTCAGCCTGCACCTGCCCGTGACGGACGAGACGCGCGGCATGGCGGACGACGCGTTTTTCGCGAAAATGCGCGACGGGTCGTACTTCATCAACACCTCGCGCGGCGAGCTGGCCGACTCGGACGCCATTTTGCGGGCGCTTGCCTCGGGCAAGCTGCGCATGGCGGGCCTGGACACCATCGCGGGCGAGCCGATCTTGAAGGACAACGCCATTTTGCAGGGGAGCGAGGACGTCTCGTCGAGATTGCTGCTCAGCCCGCACATCGGCGGCGTCACGAACGCGAGCCTCCACCGCGCCCACCGCATCTTCTGGCGCGCGGTCGAGGCGCTCGAGGCGGGCAATCTGCCGGAAAACATCGTAAATTCCTGGGATTAAAGGAGAGAGAATCATGATCAACGAAGATTTCAAATCCATGCTGACGCAGCGCTCCGTCATCCGCGAGCAGAGCGAATTTGCTTCCGAGCTCGGCGCGAAGATCGGCTATGAGAACGTGTTCGATTACAGCCTCGGCAACCCGAGCGTGCCGACGCACCCGGAGTTTACGCGCGTGCTCGTCGACCTGCTGCAAAACGGCGACCCCGTCGCCATCCACGGCTACAGCCCGTCGCTCGGCATCATGAGCGTGCGCGAGAAGGTCGCCGCCAGCCTGAACGAGCGCTTCGGTATGGACTATGAGGCCAAGCACATCTTTATGGCCATCGGCGCGGCCGGCGCGCTGGCGCACGCGCTGCGCGCGGTGACAAAGCCGGGCGACGAGGTGCTGACGTTCGCGCCGTACTTCCCGGAGTACGGGCAGTACGTAAACCGCACGGGCGCGGTCCTGAAGGTCGTCCCGGCGAACACGGCGGATTTCCAGATCAACTTCGAGGCGTTCGAGCAGATGCTCGGGCCGAACGTGCAGGCCGTGCTCATCAACACGCCGAACAACCCGTCCGGCATCGTCTATTCGTCCGCGACGATCCAGCGGCTCTCCGACATCCTGCGCGAAAAGCAGCGCGAGTATGGCCACGACATCTTCCTCATCAGCGACGAGCCGTACCGCGAGATCGTCTTCGCGGGCGCGGACAGCCCGTATGTGAGCAAGTTTTATGACAACACCGTCTCGTGCTACTCGTTCTCGAAGAGTCTGAGCCTGCCGGGCGAGCGCATCGGCTACGTCGCCGTGAACCCGCGCGCGACGGACGCAGGTCTTTTCGCCGTCATCTGCGGCCAGATCAGCCGCGGCATCGGCCACAACTGCCCGGCCTCGAGCATCCAGCTCGCCGTGGCGGAGGTCCTGGACAAGACGAGCGACCTGAGCGTGTACGAGACGAACATGAACCTGATCTACGACAAGCTCGTTGAGCTCGGCTTTGAGGTCGTCCGCCCGGGCGGCACGTTCTACATCTTCCCGAAGGCGCTCGAGGACGACGCGGTCGCGTTCTGCAAAAAGGCGCGCAAGTATAACCTGATCCTCGTCCCGAGCGACAGCTTCGGCGTCCCGGGCTACGTGCGCATGGCCTACTGCATCGACACCGAAAAGGTCAAACGCAGCCTGCCCGCGCTCGAGCGGTTCGTGAAAGAGGAATACGGCAAATAAAAAATTCGCCCGGTCTCGTCGGAGACCGGGCGAATTTTTTATCGGCGCAGCATGGCGAGCGCTTTTTCCAGCGCGGCGCGGAGCGTCAGGATTTCCTCGCGCGTGTTGTAGAACGCGGGGCTCACGCGGACGACGCTCTCGAGGCCGAAGCGGGCGAGCAGCGGCATGGCGCACAGGTGGCCGGTGCGGACGGCGACGCCCTGCGCGTCGAGCAGCGCGCCGAGGTCGAACGGGTGGATGCCGGGCACGGTGAAGCTGACGGCGCCGGCGCATTGCGCGGGAGCGCCGACGAGCTGCACGCCGGGAATCTCGGACAGCTGCGCGCGGCAGAGCGCGGTCAGCGCATCCTCGCGCGCGGCAATATCGGACAGGCCGAGCGAGGTGAGATAGCCGAGCGCCGCGTCGAGGCTGATGGCGCCGACGTAGTTCGGCGTCCCGGCCTCGTGGCGCAGCGGGAGCGCGCCGTAGGTCGTATGGTCCAGCCCGACGCGGTCGATCATCCCGCCGCCGAACGCGGCGGGCGGGAGCGCCGCAAGGCGGTCCCGGCGGCCGTAGAGCACGCCGATGCCGGTCAGCGCGCCGAGCTTGTGGCCGGAGAAGGCGAGGTAGTCGCAGCCGAGCGCCTGCACGTCGATCTTCCCGAGCTTCATGGCCTGCGCGCCGTCGATGAGGACCTCGGCACCGACGCCGTGCGCCATGGCGCACAGCTCCCGCACGGGCGCGACGGCGCCTGTGACGTTCGAGACCCACGCGCAGGCGACGAGCGCCGTCTTTTTGCCCAGCAGCGGCGCGAGGGCGGAGAGCTCCATCTCGCCGCGCCCATTGACCGGCCAGATGCGAAGGCGCGCGCCGGTGCGGCGGCAGGCCTCCTGCCACGGGACGAGGTCGGAATGGTGCTCCTGCTCGGCGACGACGATCTCGTCGCCCGGGCCGAGGCGGCCGAGCGAGAGGGCGGAGGCGACGAGGTTGACGGACGCGGTCGTGCCGGAGGTGAAAACGATCTCGTCATCCGACTGCGCGCCGAGAAAATCGGCCGCGGCGTGCCGCGCGCGCTCGAGCGCGTCCGTCGAGCGGGCGCTGAGCGTGTGGACGCCGCGGTGGACGTTGGCGTTGTCGTGCCGGTAGTGCGCCGCGACGGCGTCCAGGACCGGCTGCGGGACCTGCATGGTCGCGGCATTGTCGAGGTAGACGAGCGGGCGGCCGTGGACGGTTTCGGACAGGATGGGAAAATCCGCGCGGATGCGCGCAGGGTCAAGCATGGCCGTCACCTCCCGCCGCAGCGAGCTGCCGCCGGATTTCCGGCAGCAGGCCGGAGATGCCGAGCGTGCGCTGCGAGGAAAAAAGACTGCCGAGCGAGAGCGCGCCGAGCAGATCGCAGTCCGTCTCCATCACCTCGGAGACGGGGACGTTTTCGATGAGCGCGGCGAACAGGAACAGCACGCCGCGGATGAGCACGGTGTCGCTGTCGGCCGCGAGGCGGCACAGACCGTCCGGCGCGTCCGCGCGCAGCCAGACCTGCGACTGGCAGCCGCGGTAGAGATGGCACTCATCCCGGATGCCGTCTGCGCCCGGCAGGAGCGCGGACAGCTCGAGCAGCAGCGAGTAGCGGTCAAGCTCGTCGTCGATGCCGGAAAACATGGTCTGAAGCTGGGCGAGGTTGCCGGAAATGGTCTGCATGGGTGTCTCCTTTTTATTTGCGCGCGAGCGCGCGGGCGATGCATTCGGACAGCGCGGTGAGCGTTTCGGTCTCCGCGCTCTCCATGGGCGGGATGGAGATGGAAAGATCGCGCCCGAGCGCGAGCACGAGCAGGATCTTCTTGTGCGTCGCGCTGCTGGCGCTGCCGCAGTGCGGCGACGTGTCCGAGCCCGTCTCGCCGAGCGCGGCGATGCGCGCGACGCTCCGGCGGCCGAGCGCTTCGAGCTCGTCGGCGTCCATATCCTCCGGCTCGAGCCGGTATTTGATGCGGACGTACTCCCGCAGGAGCGGGAGTACGTCCGCGGCTGTTTTTACCTGGCCGGAGGCGGCGGGCGCGATGGCACGGCGGGCGCGGTCGTCCAGCGAAGCGAAGCGCGCGCGGACGGCGGATGCGTCGGCGATCAGAGACATACGACCGGCTCGAGCCCGAGCACGTTGGCCACGGCGACGAGCTCATCGACATAGTCGCCGAGCACGAGCGGATTGTGCAGGCCGAATTCCTGCTGCGCGTGCCAGTATTTCTTCGCGTCGGACACGGTGAAGAACAGACCCTCGGTGCAGTTCTGCCTGTCGTAGCCGAAGCCGCCGGCGATGACGCCGCGCGTGATGAGCATTTTTTTGCAGTTCGGGTCGATGCGCGCCTGCGTGATAAATTCGCCGTTGTCCTGCGAAAAATCGTAGCGCATCGTGGCGGCCCAGCCGCTGTACGCGAACGAGCGCAGGGCGATGGGGCTGCGCTCGGAGTCAAAGCCGTGCATCTTGCGGTTCGGGACGGCGTGGTACGTCGCCATGAGGTTCGGCACGCCGCGCACGGGCGCAAGGTCGTCCTTCGTCAGGAACGAGAGCAGCGGGACGAGGCCTTCCTCATTGATGTTGCACGGGACGCTGTTGCTGATGTACGGTGCCTTGCCGGACACGCCGCCGAGGATCGCGGCGCACACGAGGGCCGTGATGTCATATTCGCACGCGGACGGCAGGCCGAGCTCGTTGTTGAGCGAGTGGGCCATGCACATGGTGCAGTGCTCCTCGTTGAGCCGGCGGGTCGAGCACGTGTCGGGGCACGGCGCGCAGAACGCGTTGCACTGCTCGTCGTCCATATTTTTCTGGATGACGCGCACCATTTTGAGCGTGTTGATGATCTCGTCATACGGCATGTCGTTTTCGCTGGCGCTGCCGATGAGGTCCCGCGCCATGTCCTCGATGAGGGCCATGTCGTCCGCGTTGATGTTCAGGCGGTGGCGGCCCGGCGTTGTCGGGTTCTGGTCGCACGGGATCTCGTGGAGCTGGTCCATGAGCTCGTGCAGGTTGATGTAGCGGAAGCGGACGCCCCACTTCGCCGTCAGGTCGTCGAGGCGGTTGAACGAGTCCGGCGCGCTGGCCATGGACTGGTTGGCGTTGAAGCGCGCGGTGAGCAGAATCTTCAGCTCGTCGAGCATCTTGCGCACGCGGACGGCCAAGAGGATCCTGCGCAGCTCGTCCCAGTCATAGGCCGGGTAGATCTCGCAGCCGTGCGAGAGCATGGTCGCGTTGATGATCGTGTTGCCCTGCAGGCCCGAGAGCGCGGCGCACGGCTTCGGGTAGCGGCGGTTGAACTCCATCATGACGTCCGCGCAGCGGCCGCCGTCGGCAAAGAGGTAAAAGTCGACTTTTTCATGGTCGACGGCCATGGCCTCCATGGCCTCCTCCGTGATGCGCCAGTCGTCCGTGCGGCAGACGTAGACCGGGTCCATGAGATCGACGAAATCGGGGACATTCTCGCGGATGCCGCGCAGAAAGCTCTTGTTGATCTCGGCGTTCATGGCACGGTCGAACTCATAGGTGAGCTCGTCGCCGCGGCCGAAGCGGCAGGGGCCCTCGTAGACGTACAGGTGGCTCATGTCGATGTAGATGGGCTTGACGTTCAGGCGGACGGCCTGGATGGAAGTGATGCTCATAGAAAAAAACTCCTGTTCCGGTTTGGATTTGTCACAATGCTCAACCCGGGATCATGGCCAAATCGTAGCACGGGGAAACAGGAGCTGTAAAATGGCGAATTTTTATTTCGGCATTCCAAAATGGAATGTCAGGCGGGATCGCTGCGGCTCCAGTGCTCGAGAAAGAGCGACAGGGCCGCGTTTTCGTTTGCGTTCGACCAGACGAGGCACAGCGTGATGGGCGCAAATTCCGGCAGGCTGCGCTTTGCAAGCTGCGGCAGGAGGCTGGCGGTGTGCTGCTCGTTGAGCACGGTGACGCCGCGGCCCATTTCCAGCCACAGGATCATGGTCGACAGATCCGGCGCCTCGAGCATGACGGGCTCAAAGCCCGCTTTCCGGCACGTGCTGCGGTAATTCTGCGTGACGACGGAGGAGTCGTCCGTCGTGACGCTTAAAAACGGGACGCCGCGCAGGTCCGGCAGCCGCAGCGGCTGCTTCTGCGAGAGCGGGTCGGCGCGGTGGATGAACAGAAAGTTCTCCAGCGTCTCGACCGGCATGTGCGCAAGGTCGGACTCGTGCTCGACGGAAAATGTCGCGGTGAGCGCGGCGTCGAGCTCGCCGCTTCGCAGGCCGTCGATGAGGCGGCCGAAGCTGCCGCTCGTGACGGTGACGGCGATGCCGGGGTGTAAGGACTCGAAGCTGTGCAGGATCTCGCGCTGGCGCGGGCTGATCATCTGCCCGGTCAGGCAGCCGAGGGCGAGGCGGCCGTTCACGCCGCGGTTTGCAAGGCGCGCCTCGGCGACGGCGGCGTCGAACTGCGCGGCCATGGGCGCGAGCGTGTCGCGCAGGAGCAGCCCGCCGGGCGTCAGGCGCAGGCCGCGGCGCGTGCGGTAGAACAGCGCGAGGTCGAGCTCCTGCTCAAGCGCGGCGATGTTCTTGCTGAGCGTCGGCTGCGTGAGATAGAGCGCGGCGGCCGCCGTGGTGAAGTTCAGGTATTTGGCCGCGGCGAGAAAGCAGCGGAGCTGCGTGCCGGTCATGATTCGTCCGCCTCGTCGCCGCGCTCGCCCCGGACGAGCTCGATGAATTTTTCGATGGGCATCTGCATGATCTCCTCGTCCGGCTCCAGATAGCCGTGGAACATCTGGCCGCGGCGGTCGATCTGCATGCCGCGGCGGCGCATCTCGTGCCAGCCCCAGTCGTAGAGCGAAAACAGCAGCGGAATCGTGCTCCGGCCGACGTCCGTCAGGCGGTATTCCACGCGCGGCGGGACCTCGGGGTAGACGACGCGCGCGACGAGGCCGTCGGCCTCCAGCTCGCGCAGGTTTTCCGTGAGCACCTTGTCCGTGATGGGCAGGACGGAGGAAAACTTGCCGTAGCGCGTCGAGTCGGTGTCAAAATAGAGCGCCGTGAGCAGAAACGGCTTCCATTTTGATACAAACATCCGCTGGACGAAGCGGTACGGGTCCTCTCCGTCGAAAAAATCAAGCCGGGAACGGGCCATGTGGGCGCCTCCTTGTCAATAGACCGAATAAACACTGTCAAAGTGATGCGGACGGGTGCGGAAACGGTCGGGTTCTATATGCAATATAGCAAAAATTTTCGCCCTTCGCAAGCGGTGCTGTGCATGGCAAGCATCGGCGCAAACGCCCGTTATTGCTGAAAAGTTCTCCATACCAGTTTGGTCGGGAGCGAACGTGAAGGTGCGGGACGGACTTCATTGTGCGTACTTTACAAAAATCTGGTCGGATGTTACGCTCGGCTTGTCACAAGTGCTCAACGAAGTCAGAAGGAAGCTTCAAGAACACCGAACAAAAAAGGAGGACATTATGAAAAAGATCCTTGCTCTGCTTTTGGCATTGGCCATGCTCTTCAGCCTGGCCGCGTGCGGCTCTGACCCTGCCGGCGCGGACAGTCAGCCGTCCGACACCGGCAAGACCGACACGTCCGCCCCGGCGGATCCCGGCAAGCAGGACGCGGCGAAGCCCGGCGAGGGCGGCAACGAGGTCCTGAAGATCGGCGGCCTCGTCAACCAGACCGGCTGGTTTGCGACCTACGATTACAACAACGCCCTTGAGATGCAGTGCCTGGCGGGCTACTACAACGAGCAGGGCGGCATCCAGATCGGCGACAAGAAGTACGACCTCGAGATCGTCGTGCAGGACGGCCAGTCCGACGCGGCTGGCATCCGCTCCGCGGCGCAGCTGCTCGCGGACGACAAGGACATCCATTATGTCATCGAGACGAACGACTTCTGGGTCGAGGGTGCGCTGGACATCTTCGAGAAGGCCGGTATCATGAACGTCATGAGCCAGAACAACATGGACTTCAACGCCCTGAACGAAAACCTGAAGTACGCCTACACGTTCTACAACGCGGCCCCGGCGCAGTTCGCCGCGGCGCTGCAGTTCGTGAAGGACTATTACCCCGAGGCGACGAAGATCATCTTCTGCTCGAACGACGACGGCAACGGCAAGTCGCAGGCGGCGCTCGTGGAGTCGGTGTGCGCGGAGCTCGGCCTCGAGTACATCGATGACCCGATCATCTACGACGCAGAGTCCACGGACCTGTCGGCTGTCGCGCTCCAGCTTATGAGCAGCGGCGCGGACGTGTTCATCGGCAACGCGGACGTCAACAACGTCGGCTCCATCGTCAAGGAACTGCGCAACAATGGCTCGGATATGGTCGCGGCGGCCGTCGTCGGCTCGAACGCCGGCATGCTGCTCGACGCGTCCGGCCTGAAGGATGTCTCTCGCGCGTTCACGATGGGCTCGGATCTCGCCACGCCGGAGCACAACACGGACATCTTCAACACGATCTATGAGCGCTTCAAGGCCGAGTACGGCGAGGACACCGCCGCGTCCTGGTGCGGCGCCTCCGTCAACAACCTCTACACGCTGCTCCAGCTCATGCAGGGCGCGGGCTCGGTCGAGGTCGCGGACGTCCAGGCGTACTACGACGGCCTTGAGACCGTCGACACGCTCTTCGGCACCGGCGCCATCTGCGGCACGGAGACGTTCGGCTGCAACCACGTCGTCGCCACGCCGAACTCCGTCACGGTCCTCGTGGACGGCAAGGTCGAGTTCGGCGGCACCGTCGACTGCTACGTTCCCTGATCATTGTTCATTATGACCATGCGGGCCGGAGGATAGCGTCAACATCCTCCGGCCCTTTTCGCAGGCTTTACTGGAAAGGAAGTGGAACTGTTGCTGGCAATGCTCCCGAACATTGCGGTCAACACGCTCGTGCTCGCCTCGATGTACATCCTGGCGTCGCTCGGGTTCGCATTCATTTTTAATATGCTCGGCACGGTCAACCTCGCGCACGGCGCGTTTTATATGCTTGCGGCGTATATCACATACTACCTGAGCGCGAAGGCCGGGCTGAACAACTGGCTGGCCATGGCGATCTCCGCGGCGGCGCTCGCAGGTGTCGGCGTTTTGATGGAGCGCGTGGTGTTCCGGCCGTTTTATACGCAGTTCAGCCGCGTCGTCATGATCTCCGTCGCGCTTATGACGATGCTGCAGCAGACGGCGACGATCCTGTCCGGCTCGCAGACGCTCTCCATCGAGGGCTACGCGAGCGGCATCACGGACTTCGGCGTCATCGTCGTGAGCAACGAGAAGCTCGTCACGTTTGCCGTCGGCCTCGTGCTGCTCATCGCGACGCTCATCATCGTCTACCGGACGAAGCTCGGCATGGAGATGGAGGCCGTCGCGCAGGACCGCATGGGCGCGTCGCTGCAGGGCATCCCCATCAACCGCGTCTCGGCGCTCGTGTGCGCGCTGGGCTTTGCGCTCGCGGCCATCTCCGGCAGCATGATGGGCGCGTATCAGCAGCTCTCGCCGTATATGGGCGACACGATGAACATCCGCATCCTCATGCTCGTCATGCTCGCCGGCGCGGGCAGCATGAACGGCATCATCGCGACGGGCGCCATCATCGCGCTGCTCGACTCGATCTTCCCGGTGCTGTTCCAGAGCTACACGGCCAGCGCGCTCTCGTGCTCGGCCATCGTGGTGCTGCTGCTCATCCGTCCGAAGGGCTTCTTCGGCCATGAGATGTGAGGAGGGCGCGAATATGAAACAAAGTTCCATCAAAACGGCCGCGCCCTACGGCGCGCTGCTCGTGCTGGCCCTCGCCGTCCCGGCGGTGCTGCACAGCGCGTACTGGCTCGGCATTTTCATCCTGGTGCTCTATCAGGTCATCGGCTCGTGCAGCCTGCGGACGATCAGCCTGTCGGGCAACCTGAGCTTTTCCCACGGCGCGTTCATCGCGCTCGGCGCGTACTGCGCGGGCATCTTGGCGAAAGATCTCGCCCTGCCGCCGGTCGTGACCATTCTGGCGGGCGGCGCGTTTGCCGCGCTCGTCGCGGTCATAACGGGCTTTCCGTTCGTGCGGCTCAAGGGGCTTTATTACTCCATGGCGTCCATGTTTCTCGGCGTGACGTTCGTCTACGTCATCAAGGCCATGGACATCACGGGCGGCTACCGCGGCCTGACGGGCATCCCGGCCATGTTCTCGAGCCCGCTGGCTTCGTACTACTTCTTCGTCGCGCTGACGGTCGTGTGCCTTGCGGTGCTCTACCGGTTTGAGCACTGCCGCATCGGCACGACGCTGCGCGCGCTGGCGCAGTCGCAGGACGTCGCGGCGTCCATCGGCGTCAACCCGACGTTCTACCGCCTGCTCGCCGTCGGCACGGGCAGCTTCTTCGCCGGCATCGCGGGCGCGGCGTATGCGCTCTACGCCACGGTGCTCTCGACGACGAACTATGACATGACGTTCTCGCTGTGGCTGCTCATGTACATGATGATCGGCGGCGAGAACCGCTTCATCGGGCCGATCATCGGCACGATCATCTTCGTGCTCATCCCCGAGGTCGCGCGCGGGCTGAGCCAGTACGCGCCGTATATCACGGGGCTGTGCACGCTGCTCGTGGCGTATCTGCTGCCGGGCGGCCTCGCGGGCATCCCGACGCTCGTCCGGGCCAGACGCGAAGCGCGCCGGGAGGGCGCGGCGGAGAAAGGAGGGACGCGCAATGCGGCTTCTTGAGACATCGGGCATTTCCAAGCATTTCGGCGGCCTGCAGGTCATCACGGACCTCAACTTTGCCATCGACGAGGGCGAGATCAAGGGCTTCATGGGGCCGAACGGCGCGGGCAAATCCACGTTTTTCAACATGATCACGGGCGTTGTCTCTCCGTCGAGCGGACATATTTTCTATGCCGGGCGCGAGATCACGAAGGCCAGGCCGCACCAGGTCGCGAAAATGGGCATCGGGCGGACGTTCCAGCTCAACCCGCTCTTCGGCGACTTCACGGTGTTTGAAAACGTGACGGCGGCGTACCATCTGCGGCCGCACTCGTCGCTGGCGGACATTTTCTTCAACACGAAAAATTACCGCGAAAACGAGAAATACATCGCCCGCTCGGCCGACGAGATCCTTGAATTCCTCGGCCTTGCGCATGTGCGCAACGAGCTGGCGAAAAACCTGCCGCACGGGTACCAGAAGATCCTCGGCGTGGCGCGCGCGCTGGCGACGAAGCCGAAGCTGCTGCTGCTCGACGAGCCGCTCGGCGGCATGAACCCGGAGGAGATCGAGTTCTCCATCCGCGCCATCTCCAATCTGCGCGACAAGGGCATCACGATCCTCGTCGTCGAGCACAACATGCAGATCCTGGACATTCTCGACAGCGTGTCCGTCATCAGCTTCGGCCAGAAGATCTTTGAGGGCACGCCGCAGGGCATGCGCGAGGACCCGACCGTCATTGAGACCTATTTCGGAGGCAAGGTATGAGCAACATTTTGCAGATCGAGGGCCTCAAGGTCCTATACGGCAAGTCCGTGGCCATCCACGACGTCAGCCTGAACGTCCCCGAGGGCGGCATCGTCACGCTCATCGGCGCGAACGGCGCGGGCAAATCGACGACGCTCAACGCCATGGTCGGCATGGTGCCGGCCGCGGCGGGCACGATCCGCTTCCGCGGCGAGGACATCACGGGCGCGTCCACGGCGGACATCGTCCGGCGCGGGCTCGTGCTGGCGCCGGAGGGGCGGCATCTGTTCCCGTATATGTCCGTGCAGAAAAATCTGCTGCTCGGCGCGGCGCAGCGGTCGGACAAAAAGGCCATCGCCGACGATCTGGAGTACGTGTTCAGCCTGTTCCCGCGGCTCAAAGAGCGCCTGAAGCAGAAGGCGGGCACGATGTCCGGCGGCGAGCAGCAGATGCTGGCCATCGGGCGGGCCATGATGGCCGATCCGAAGCTGCTGTGCCTCGACGAGCCGTCGCTCGGCCTTGCGCCGGGCATCATCGAGGACATCGGCGTGAAGATCCGCGAGATCAATCGCGCCAAGGGCACGAGCATCCTGCTCGTCGAGCAGAACGTGCACCTTGCCTTCAGCGTGGCGGATTACTGCTACACGCTGCAGGTCGGCGCGCTCGTGGCCGAGGGCACGGTCGCGGACATCCGGCAGAACGACGTTGTCAAAAAGGCTTACTTCGGCGGATAGCATTCACCACCCCGTGCTTTCCGCATTTCAAAAGGCGCGGCGCGGCCATTGGCTGCGCCGCGCCTTTTTATTTTTCCGCGAGCGCGCGGCCGATGAGCGCCGAGAGCGCCGGGACCGTTGTGGCCGCGGCGGCCTCGTCCGGGTCAAATCGGACGCCGAGCGCCCGGCCGAGTGCGAGGACGAGCAGCGCCTTTTTCGTGACGGATGAGGCCACGGACGTGCATCCGGCGGACTTGTCCGGCAGCTCGAGCCCGTCCCGGCGCAGGCCGGCCAGACGCGCCGTCCCGGCGTCGGCGAGGGCGAAGAGGTCGTCTGAGTCCGGCGCGTCGTCCGGCAGGAAGAATTTGCAGCGGACATACTCGCGCAGTAGCGCCTCGCGCCGGCCGTCGGGCGCGGCGGCCATTTCACCGGCCAGCGCGGCGGCGCGGGCCTGGTTGGCGCGCAGCTGCGAGGCAAATTCGGCCAGCGTCATCAGGCGGTGATGACCTCGAGGCCGAGGAGCTTCCCGAGCGCGACGATCTGGTCGAAGCAGTCGCCGAACACCATGGGTACATGGTTGCCGACGCGGCACTGCTTGTGGAAAAAGTCCGTGCTGTCCTGCACGGTGAACAGGACGCTCTGCGTGCAGCCGCCCATCGTCTCGCCCGTGCTGGCCACGACGCGGCCGCGGCCGACGAACAGGACTTTCGCGTCGGGCGAAATGCGCGCCATGGTGAGGATCTGGCCCTTGTTTTTCGAGAAATCGTGCCTGACGGTCGCGCCCCAGCCGCTGCCGGTGAAGTTGCGGATGTCATAGTCGAGCGGCGGCGCGTCGTAGCCCGGCATGCGCAGGTTCACGGACGAGTGGTAGGTGATCATGAGGTTTTTGCGCTCGTCATCCGTCATGGCGTCGACCTTTGTCTGAAGGTCGTTCGACGGGGCCATGAACGTGGAGACGGTTTTGCCGTCGGATTCGTAGAACACGGTCACGCAGTTGCCGAGGTAGGCGCCTGCGCTCATGCACGTGCTGAGCATGACCTGCGTGAGCAGACCGGGAATGTCGTATTCGCACGCCGAGGAGATGCCCTCGCCGTTGAGCAGCGAGTGGGTAAAGCACGGCGTGAACTGCTCCTGATTCAGGCGCGTCGTCGCGCACATCTCGGGGCAGGGCGCGGAGAAGGCGTTGCACTCGTAGTGGTCGAGAAATTTTTTCGCCGTCTGGTAAAAGCGCAGCGAGTCGATCATCTGCTCGCGCGTGAGCGTGCACAGGCCCGCGCCGGCCATGAGCTCGTCGGCGAGGCGGCCGATCTCGTCCATGTCGGACGCGGTCAGCTGGAGATTGCCGCGCGTCGGCAGCGTCGGACAGCCGGAGCCGGCCGGGTGCGTCTGGTCGAGGAATTCGTGGACGTCGACGCACGTGTAGCTGCACCCGAAGACGCGGCAGGCGTCGTCGATGTTCAAAAAGCCGTCGCACGCGGAGACCATGGCCGAATTCGTGAATGCGCGCGTGAGCAGCAGCATTTTCGTGCTCTGGAGCACCTTGCGCAGGCGGTAGACGCGCATCTGCTCGACGGTGGCCTCCCACGTCATCTCCGAGATGCACTCGAGCCCGCGGGCGCGGAGCATGGCGGGGACCTGCGTCTTGTCGCAGCACTCGTTGAGGCAGACGATGGGCTTTTTCACGCGCTCGGCCAGCGCGAGCAGCGCGGGGTACGACCGGCCGATGGACGCGTAGAGGTAGACGTCGGCACGGGCGTCGTTTTGCGTCATGGACGCGAGCATGGCCTCGGTGACCTGGAACGTCTCGTAAATTTCAAAGCTGATGGGCTCGAGCACCTCGAACGCGTCGTCGGGCGCCACATAGCGGGCGAGGTTTTCGCGGAAGGCGCGCAGGCCGTCGGCGCCGACCATGCGGTCAAATTCCGCGGTCAGCTCGTCGCCGGAGCCGAAGCGGCACGGACCCTCAAAGACGTATTCGTGTACCATGATGGCGATGACCGGCTGCACCACAAGCCGGACGTCGCGGGATCTGCGGATGGACATGAGCGGTTCCTCCTTCATAAATGGTTCCGTCATGAGCGTATCACGATTCTGCCGACGCGGCCAGAAGCAAAGCTGCATGGGCTCTTTCAGAAAATGAAAACGGCCGGGCGTCAGCCCGGCCGGAAGCGGTTATGGATCTGGATAGTACCTGCGCAGCAGGGCGAGCATCGGCGGGAGCGCCGGATTTTCCGACGTCTCCGGCCACGCGGCGGAGAATTCGGACGGCGGGATCGCCTTGAGCGGGACGTGCGCGAGGCCGGGGTGGTTGCACAGGACATGGTGGACATTGAACGCGGCGATGCCGCGGCCGGACTCGAGCGCAAGGATCTGCGAGCGGAGGTCGGCCGTGACGAGCGTTTCGGGCCGGAAGCCGGCCTCGCGGCACGAGGCGAGCAGGCGGCCGGACATGGCGGGCGATTCGTCCGCGCTAAATTCGATGAACGTCTCATGCTGCAGGTCGCGCAGCGTCAGCTCGCTTCGCCCGGCGAGCGGGTGGCCCGCGGGCAGGACGACGGCGTTTTCCAGCGAGAAGAGCGGCAGGTGCGCAAGGCCGCTGCGGCCGAGGATGTCCTCCGTGAGCGTGATGCCGAGGTCGAGCTCGCCGCAGGTGAGCGCGTCGAACATGGAGCGGAACGAGTGGTGCTCCACGTCGACGGCGAGGCCGGGACACTGCGCGCGCAGCTCCTGCACGGCCCGGCGCAGCGGCTCTTCCATGAGCTGGCCTTCGAGCAGGCCGATGCGCAGGCGGCCGACCTGCCCGCTCGCGACGGCGCGCGCGCGGGCGACGTCGCGCTCAAACGCGCCGGAGAGCGCGTGCAGGCTCTCCAGCATGATCTCGCCGGCGGGCGTGAGGCGGTAGGGGTTGCGGCTTCGCACGAAGAGGGGAAAGCCGAGCTCCTGCTCGAGCGCGGAGATGTGGCGGCCGAACGTCGGCTGCGAGAGATAGAGCCGCTCAGCGGCCTCGGTGAAGCTGCTGGCCTCGGCGGCGGCGAGAAAGCAGCGGATCTGCGTAGAGTTCATGTCATGCCCCGGCTCCCTTCGTAAAACTGCCTCTATCATACCGCCCGGGCGCGGGTTTGTCAAAAAAAGACCGCCCGGACGGGATGCGTCCGGGCGGCGTGCGGGTTTATACGTATGCGGCCAGGGCGGCGGCGATGGACTGGGTGGTGATGGGCTTTGTGATGTAGCCGTTCATGCCGGCCTCCTGGCAGCGGCGGCGGTCGTCGGCGAATGTGTTGGCCGTCATGGCGAAGATGGGTACGGCGGCGTCGGCGCGGCCGGTCTCGCGGATGCGGCGGGCGGCGGTCACGCCGTCCATGACGGGCATCTGCATGTCCATGAACACGGCGAAATACGTGCCGGGCGCGGAGGCGGAAAAGCGGTCCAGCGCGGCCTGGCCGTCGCGCGCCCAGTCGACCTTCAGGCCGAGGCTCTGCAGAAGCTCCGTGGCAATCTCGGCGTTGAGCGCGTTGTCCTC
>CAVFYN010000032.1:0-1195 GCA_963626425.1 Bacteroidaceae bacterium | reverse complement strand
ATTCGGCGCGCGCGGACTCGGATGCGGCGGGCAGCGGGATGTCGACCGTGAATGTCGAGCCCTCGCCGAGCTTACTTTCGACGGAAAGCGTGCCGCCCATGAGGTCCGTGAAGCCCTTGACGACGCTCATGCCGAGGCCGGTGCCCTGAATGCCGGACACGCGGGCGTCCGCGGCGCGGGAATACTCGTCGGTGATGTGGCTGACGAACTCCTCGCTCATGCCGATGCCGTTGTCGCGGCAGGTGAAGCGGCAGATGCCGTCGGGCGTGCGGGTGAGCGAGACGTCGATCCTGCCGCCGTGGTCGGTGTATTTGATGGCGTTGGAGACGATGTTGATGATGATCTGCGCATAGCGGCCGGAGTCGCCGAGGGCGAGGAAATCGCCGCAGTCGCACGAGACGGACAGCGTCTGCTCCTTTTTCTCGGCGAGCGGGCGGAGGATGTCCGTGCTGCTGCGCAGGGAGTCGGCCGGGGAGAACGGCTCGCGGACGAGCTCGATGTGGCCGTGCTCAAGCTGGTTGACGTCGAGGATGGAGTTGATGAGCGAGAGCAGGTAGCTGCCCTCAGAGGCGATGTTGTTCAGCGAGCGGGAGAGCTTCTCGGGGTCGTTCTGGCAGCCCTGCGCGATCTGCGTCATGCCGAGGACGACGTTGAGCGGCGTGCGGATGTCGTGGCTCATTTTTGAGAAGAACAGCTGCTTGGCCTCGTTGGCGCTGCGCGCGTCCTCAAGCGCGGCGGCCAGCTCTTCGGACAGGGCGCGCTGGCGGTTGCGGCTGCGCAGGCTCAGGATGTAGAGGATCACGAGGAAGATCACGAGCAGCGTGAAAATGATGATGAGATAGAGGTACGTCGGATGGTCGTAGAGGTAGCCGAGCATCGTCGGCGTGTCCATGACCTCGACGTACGATTGCACGATCTCGGCCCGGCGCAGGGCGGACACATCGGCGAGCGTCTTTTCCCACAGACCGTAGAAATTGTAGTCGTCGTTCGCGTTTATGCCCATCTGGAGCGTGAGCGTCGCGCCGGGGACGATGTCGACGCGCAGGCGGTTCTGCACGTCCTCGCGCGCGAGGCGCTGGGCCGTGTAGGTCATGAGCAGCGCGCCGTCGACCTTGCCGGAGACGATGAGCTGGACGCATTCTTCCGTGCCGGAGGCCAGGGTGATGAACACCTGATGGGCGGATTTCACGTGGAG
>CAVFYN010000031.1:3744-5647 GCA_963626425.1 Bacteroidaceae bacterium | reverse complement strand
CCCTGGTACAGGCCCTGCCCGGCCAGGCCGCCGCTTTTGATGTACGACGTACTGATGCGCGTCTGATAGCGGATGTCGAGGCCGTCCGGGTCGATGGTGGGGTCGAAGATCATTAAAATGCGCTGCTTCTGGTCGTCGCGCATGACGCGCGTCCACAGCACCGGGACGGCCGCGGCGACGGCCGCCGCGCCGGCCAGAAACCAGCCGAAGCCGACGCCGCCGGCATAGGCCATGATGATATAGATGAGCAGGAACACGAGCGCCATGCCGGCGTCGGACGACGCGTAGACGATGAGGCCGACCATGACGAGCATATGCGCCGTGATGACGCCGACGGGGCGCAGGGCGGAGATGCGCTCGCGCGAGATGCTCATGGTCTTAGCCATGATGAGGATGTACGTGATCTTGCAGATCTCGGCCGGCTGGATGCCGAACGGCAGCCACGAAAAGCGCAGCCAGCTCCGGTTGCCCGTCGAGCCCTCGACGCCGAAGGGGATGAGCGTCGCGATGAAGAGCACGTTGAAAATAAAAAGCAGCTCGCGCCGCTCGGCGATGATGTCGATGTCGATGAGCGTGAGCAGCACGTAGACGACGATGCCGAGGATGAGCGCCGCCGTCTGGACGGTGACGTAGCGGTCCGCGCCGACCGAGCGCGTTGCGCTTGAGATCATGACGATGCCGAACACGGAGGCGAGCACGCACAGGCCGAACAGCAGCATATCGGCCCGGCGCAGAAATTCGCCGACCGCGGAAATGACGCGCTTCATGGCGGACGCTCCTTTCCTGATAATCTGACGGGATTCTATTTATTCTACCACCGAAGCCGGGTGAAGTAAACAGAAACTTGCGCGCGGCCCGGCCGTGTGCTACACTGTACGGGAAAAGGATGCGATAAGATTATGGTGTTTTCTTCCGATTCGCCCGCGCGCACGGAGGCGCTCGGCGAGCGCATGGCTTCGCGCCTTCGCCCGGGCGACGTCATCGCGTGCTACGGCGGCCTCGGCATGGGCAAGACGGCCTTCACGCGCGGCCTGGCCCGCGGCCTCGGCGTCACGGAGCCGGTCACGAGCCCGACGTACACGATCGTCAACGAATATTTGGGCGGCCGGATGCCGTTATTTCATTTTGATATGTACCGCCTCGGCTCGTCGGACGAACTGTTTGACATCGGCTGGGAGGACTATCTCGCCCGCGGCGGCGTGTGCTGCGTCGAGTGGAGCGAAAACGTGGACGACGCGTTTGAAGACCCCATCCGCGTGACGTTCGCGCGGGGCGATAGCGGCGACGACAGCCGCGTGATCACAGTGGAGGGAGGCGAGCGGTTTGAAGATATTGGCGTTTGAGCCGTCAGCCAAGGCGGCATCGTGCGCGCTGCTTACGGGCGGCGCGCTCATGGCGGAATATTACCAGAACAGCGGCCAGACGCACAGCCGCACGCTGACGAAAATGGCGGAGGATCTGCTGAAAAACTGCGACCTCACGCCCGCGGACATCGACGCCGTCGCCTGCGCGGCCGGGCCCGGCAGCTTTACGGGCGTGCGCATCGGCGTCGCGGCGGCCAAGGGCTTCGCGTGGGGCCGTGAGATCCCGTGCTACGGCGTCTCGACGCTGGAGGCCATGGCGTGGCAGCTGGCGGACCGCGACGCGCTCATCGTCTGCGCCATGGACGCGCGGCGCGCGCAGGTCTATAATGCGCTCTTTGACGGCGGCTCCGGCCGTCCCGTCCGGCGGACAGACGACCGCGCCATTTCCGTCGAGGAACTCGGCGAAGAGCTGAGAAAAATCGAAAAAACGAAAATTATCGTTGGAGACGGCGCGCTCGTGTGCTATAATGCTCTCGATGGAAAAATAGACGGCCTGACTCTGCCGCCGGAATGCCTGCGTTTTCAGCGCGCTTCCGGCG
>CAVFYN010000031.1:0-3734 GCA_963626425.1 Bacteroidaceae bacterium | reverse complement strand
CGTTGCGCTTGCCGCGGCGGACGCGATCGCGTCCGGACAAAGCGGCGACGCGGCCGCGCTCGTGCCGAACTACCTGCGCCTGTCGCAGGCCGAGCGCGAGCGGCTGGCGCGGATGCAGGCACAAGAATTGAAAGGGGATTGACTCCAATGGGTACTGTTCACGTTCTTGACCACCCGCTGCTGCAGCACAAGCTGTCGATCATGCGCGACAAGAACACCGGCGTCAAGGAATTCCGCGAGCTCGTCGGCGAGGTCGCCATGCTCATGTGCTATGAGGCCACCCGCGGCCTCGAGACCGAAGAGGTCGAGATCGAGACGCCGATCTGCACGGGCAAGTTCCGCCAGCTCTCCGGCAAGAAGATTGCCATCGTCCCGATCCTGCGCGCCGGTCTCGGCATGGTCGACGGCATCATCACGCTCATCCCGTCGGCGAAGGTCGGCCACATCGGCCTCTATCGCGACCCGGAGACGCATGAGCCGGTCGAGTATTACTGCAAAATGCCGCCCGACATCGCCGAGCGCGACGTTCTCATCGTCGACCCGATGCTCGCCACCGGCGGCTCCGCTTCCGCAGCGATCCAGTTCCTGAAGAACTACGGCTGCAAGCGCATCACGCTCATGAACATCATCGCCGCGCCGGAAGGCGTCGCGGTCATTCAGAAAGAGCATCCGGACGTCGACCTGTACGTCGCGGCGGTCGATGAGAAGCTCAACGAGCACGCGTACATCGTCCCGGGCCTCGGCGACGCGGGCGACCGCATCTTCGGCACGAAGTAAAATCTGCATAAAAAAGCGCTTCCCGAAAGGGAAGCGCTTTTTTTGCGTCAAAACGGCCGGATGGCAGGGAAGCGGTAAAATAAAAACACGGCCGCGGCCAGCTCGCAGATCAAGATCGCGGGCACGCCGATGTAGAACTTCGGGTGGCGCGTCTTGTGGCGGAACGCGTACATGCCGATGAGCACGCCGACGCTCCCGCCGAGCAGGGCGATGGTCATGAGCGTGCGCTCCGGCACGCGGCGCTTGTGGTGAATGGCAAATTTCTTGTCGGCATACATAATCGCGATGCCCACTGCATTCATTATCAGCAGGACAACCAAAACGGCCTTCCAGATCATTGGGGCTCATCCTTTCGGAGGTGGAGTGGTATGAAGAAACTGCTGCCCGCGGCGCTCGCCGCACTCATTCTGCTTGGCGGCTGCGCGGGGACGGAGGCGTGGGAGACGGTGAACGACACGCTCGAGGGTGTCGTGGAGGCGTCGGCCTCCGCGCCGGGCGAGGAACCGTTCGACATCATTTTCGCCGTCCCAACGGACGCCGTGCTCGAGACGTTTTCGCAGACGGACACCCGCGCGGTCTACACGCAGGCGGACGGGGACTATCAGATCGAGTCGCTCGTGCTCGATACGCCGGACATCGACGAGATCGTGCGTGAGCTGACGGGCTTTTCACCCGAGGCGGTGGAAAAAGTAAAGACGGAGCGGTTTTCCATGCCGGAATACCGCTTCGTCTGGTACAGCGAGTCCGATGAGGGCGGGTACTTGAACCGCGCCGCCGTCCTGACGGACGCGGAGTACAGCTACGCGCTCGTCTTTTCCACCCGCGCCGAGACGGGCACGCAGTACAGCGCCTGCCGCGACGAGGTGCTCTCCTCGTTCGGGCTCTATACGTACGAGGGCGTGTAATTACATGTTCTTCGGCTCGGAGATGGAGATGTAGTTTGCGATGTTGTTGGCGTGGTCGGCGCAGCGCTCGAGGTCCGTGGCCATGTCCGTGAAGATGAGGCCGCTGCGCGGCTGGCACGTCTCCTGCATGAGGCGGGCGATGTGGTGCTCGATGCAAAGCTGCTTGAGCGAGTCGACGTGATCCTCCAGATCTTCCGCTATGATCAGCTGGTCGTAGCGGAAGTTTTCATAGATGTCGATGGCCAGCGCCACGGCCTGCACGACGCTGTCGGCCAGGTCGAGGATCTCTTGATTTGCGTCCTCGGAGAACACGACGTTCTCGTCGATGGCCATCTGGGCGTACTCGGTGATGTTCTCGGCGTGGTCGCCGATGCGCTCGATGTCCGTGACGGCGCGGATCATGATGCCCAGCTGCGCCAGCTCCGCGTCGCTCAGGTCGGGCGAACGCATGGATACGAGCGCGCTCGTGATGGCGTGGTTGAGGTAGTTGATGGTCTGCTCCGTGTCCTCGACCTCGGCGATCTTCGTCGTGCTGCGCTCAAAGAACGCCTCGAGCGACAGCTCGAGATTTTCCTTCGTGATGCGCGCCATGCGGCAGACCTCGTGCCGCGCCTGCGAAAGCGCGATGGCGGGCGGGACGTTGAGGTTCGTGATGTAGACGAGCTTTTTCTCAACGCGGCGCTGCTCCTCGGCCGTGACGGGGAGGAACACGCGGCTAAGCGCCACGATCTGCTTCGTAAACGGCAGCTCGACCGCGACGGCGAAAATGGCCATGAGCACGTGCGCGTTTGCAATCTGCCGCGCCGCGTCGCCCGGGGACAGGCGGCAGATGGCGTCGACGATGCCGGGGAAGATGAGCAGGAGCGCAAAGCACAAGATCGTGCGGAAGAAGTTGAAAATGACGCTGAGTAGCGCGGCGCGCTTGCCGTCGCGCGAGGCGGCGAACGCCGCGATGACGGCCGGCATGCACGCGCCGATGGACGTGCCGACGACCATGAAGATGGCAAACCGGACGTCGAGCAGCCCCTGCTGCGCGAACGCCTGGATGATGCCGACGGACGACGACGAGCTCTGCAGCACGGCCGTGAACACAAGGCCGATGAGCATGGCGAGCAGCGGGTTGTTCATTTTCAGCAGCATCGAGGTGAATTCCTCGGACTCCTTGAGCGGCGCGATGGCGTCGCCCATCGTCGAGATGCCCATGAACAGCATGCCGAAGCCGAGGATGATCATGCCGACGTTGCGGACGATCTTTTTCTGGAAGAACAGCAGCATGACCGCGCCGATAAAGACGATGATGGGCGCAAACGCGCCGAAGTCGAACGCGATGATCTGCGAGGTGACGGTCGTGCCGATGTTCGCGCCCATGATGACGCTGGCCGCCTGCGGCAGGGTCATGAGGCCCGCGCTGACGAAGCCGATGGTCATAACGGTCGTCGCGCCGCTCGACTGGATGAGCATCGTCACGCCCGCGCCGAGCAGAACGCCGAGCACCCGGTTGCGCGTGGCGCGCTCCAAAATGACGCGCAGCTGATCGCCCGCCGCGGCCTTGAGCCCGTCGCCCATGATGTGCATACCATAAAGAAACAGGCCGATGCCGCCGAGCAGCAAAAACACCCCGAAAATGGACATATTGCACCCTCCCACGGCGCGCTGCGCCGTATTTTGCTTTTTCTTTACATTCCGTTAACATGATTCTACCACAGTTTGCGCGCAATGGGTAGGGCGTATTTGCACAAAAAGATGCATCCTGCGCATGGGGAATGCAAGGATGCGCCGAAGGGACGGATACCATCCGCCCGCGGGGCTGATCGCGCGCCGGTGCTTAATTAGACCTGTCACCCTGAGCGAAGCGCAAGCGGAGCCGAAGGGTCTTGCCGATTAAGGAGAACCGATTGCGATCCAGCGCGAAAAAAGAATGTCATTCAGAGCCGCGCAGCGGCGTGGAATCTTTCCGATTGCGGTAGTCTTTCGTTTATATCTAGCGCTGGAAATGGACGAAAGACTACCGTAATCGGGCAGACCCTTCGGCAAGCTCAGGGTGACACGTGT